>NZ_JAAKEM010000014.1:0-109930 GCF_011039195.1 Dysgonomonas sp. ZJ709 | reverse complement strand
AGGAATTTATAATGTTAATATTTGTTAGTAAAATGCAGGGCTTTATTAGAAGCTCTAGCGGATTTTACTTAACCGGTGGTATACTTTTCAATTATTTTAGTGGACTACTTTTCAATTATATTATACACTTCTTTGCCGAATACATTAAATGCCCTGTCAAATATTTCGGCTTCTTTTTTCAGCAGGGAATCGGGAGTTTCCGCTTTGGGTGGCTCCTTGTCTGAATACTGGAATTTGCGGCACGAGCTGACAAGGCTTAAGGGTGTTTTAGTCTCTCCGTAGCCTAATACCAAAAAACCTTCTTCTCTCATGCGTTGGGCTAAAAGCGTGTAGTCGCCATCGCTGGCCACAATGCAAAAACCGTTTACAATACCTGAATGGATTAAATCCATGGCATCCATAACTAAGGCAATATCCGTAGAGTTTTTACCCTTAACATAGGATGGAGCTTCTATTAAGCGGAATGCAAGTTCTTTAGCAGGTTCTTTCCATTGGGATGTCCCTGTTTTAGACCAGTCGGCATATATTCTTTTTACAATGGGAGTACCATAGCCGGATACAAATTTCACTGCATCGTTTAACTTTGAAGCTGTCGCATTATCTCCGTCTACCAGAATGGCGAGAGATACCTGAGATTTGTCTTTGGATTCTTTTTTTGCCATTGTACTACTATTTTGTTCGTTTTATTAGCCGGGATATAATGACTGCTTGCACAATAAACAGCCGCAAGCGTGAATCAGGGAGCATAAGATTCCCCCATAAGCAACTCTATTTTAGTTCAACGAAAAGCCACCGGGTCGATTTAGAAGATACTCAGCTACTGTCTGATCCTTGACTTCGGGATGGGGTATTAACGAATATTTATCAACTATTTCATCCAGCAAGTTAACAGGCAGATGCAAATAAACTGCAAAATCAGGGTAATAAGACAATCCGAAACCAAACATAATCCCGTCCCTTTCACCTGTGCAATCAATCATAAAAACACAGTAATTGTGTTTATGCTCCGCATCAAGATTAAGGATTACTTCTGCATCGGACAATTCCTGCGGTTGTATTTTCTGCGGCATTAATTGATAGTAGTCAAAATCTTTCCACCCTTTTTTGATATAAGTAGTGTATAGCTCCTGAAGCTCTCCGGTAGATAAATGTTTTATATTGTAAAAACGTTCCGTCATGATTCACTCCTTGTTTATCCTGCCACAAATATATGGATAAAAATAAAAAACAAGCCGTTCATTTTGATAAACAGCTTGTTCGATTGGGTTTTTGTTACTTTTTTTCGCACGTTTCTTGAAGCTCATGAAAAAGTAACCGGGCAAATTATTCACCCGTCTTATGTTATCAATAAAAGTTTTGTTATGTATCCTGTTTTTGTGAGTTTTCCATCTTGCCAAAATTCGAATTTTCCATATTGGAATTTCATCAGGGGGATGGTTTTATATTCGATATATGTCTTAAACTCTTTAATATTATTACTGCTCCTGCCTGTCAGATTGCCGAATATGAAAGGGATAAAGATAGTATCATCACTTTCGATAATCGTTTCTCCATTTTGTCTTATTTCCTGTTTCATACTATTATTGATGTATTTATTCGATTGTGTATTTTCCTAAAAAACCTCTACATGGGACTACTAAGAAATCCTGATCCATAAGGAATATATCGGCATCATGAAGTGCCTGGTTTTCATGTCCTACGGCATGGACGCAGATGTAAAATTCATCCCAATCCCATCCGTGAATAACAAGCCCTGTGAGCCTGCGTCCTACATATCCAAAATCTTCATGCGGTTTGAACTGCCGTTCGGCTTTGAATATATGACCTCTGTATCTGAATTCATAAACTTTCAATCCTTTGGTAACAACATGCTTTAGCTTTTCTATGAGTTTATTTCTCCTGCTATAATAATAATTTGGGATAGCTTTATCCATTAGGTTACGATACTTCATAGCTTCGTTGATCTCAGCCAAACCTGCAAGCAGGTCGGCTTCATCGGTACAATATCGGGCGTGCGTATAGTTAGATAGCTTTCGCATAGCGTTTTTGTATTTCGGTTTCTAAGATTGTTTCAAGTTCTACAAGTCGCTGTTCCTTATCTTTTACTTTCTGCATGGCATTGAGCCAAATAGGGTCAGCCTCAAAATCGTGGAACAATGTTTTCTTTCGTTCCTCTTCGTATTTCTTTACCTTGTTTCGGCTTCTTGTCAGCCACGCTTTAGCCGAAATAATTCGTGTGTAAAGACTATCGTGTTCTAACCGCAAGGAGGTACGTTTATCATAATTGGTCAGCCATGTACAAATGTCTTCTTTAGGGTGTTGGCATTGTACTTTGGCTGCTCGCCAACGGATTACCCAATTGTATTTTTCTTTCAGATAAAGCGGAATATCGTATCTGAATAAAATTGTATCGGGTGTTTTATTGTCCCTGCTTCTGTAACCGATGGATATAACTACCCATCGGTTTACATTGAGTTCTTGTTCTATTATCTTTTCCATTTTCTGTTGGTCGAAGTAATCTTTGAGTGCATCCATGTTTCAATAATTTATAGGTTTGCAATTCGATTATTTAATCAGTTACGCACTCATTCTCTTTTGAATCAGAGGTATATTCTGCCCGACAAGATTGAGTATTTGCTTGTGGTACTTACTGTTTTGGTTGCACACACCTGTACATTGGAGGATTTTCATTTCAGAGATCGATAACTCGATTGTTTCCATCGGCTGACCGTCTATAGAGGCGGTTAGAAGAAGTGAATCGGGTTTCAGATGATAATTGTTAGTAAAAATGCAATGGTGTAAATTATCTCCCTCCAACATTACTTCTTCGACACTCTCAAGTACTCTCACTTGGATTAACCCATCCGTAAATTGAATACCGAAGAACTTGGATTTTTCTTCGTTGAAAACGACTTGGTCTTCCAATGCTTTCTTTCTTGCTTCTTCCTTGCGTTCCTGTTCGTAGTATTCTTTTTTCTTCTTGACATATTTGTCGTGTTCGGCTTTTAGGTTCTTGGGACACACATATTTTGCATTGTGCAGATCTTTCCCGAAAAAGCGAAGCAAGTCGATATAATCACACCACTGGGAAACCTTTTCTATCTTATATCCATTTCTAAAACAAATGCGGACAGATGCCCAATAGTCGTTTATATCCTTTCGGGTGTTATAAGCAAAATAACGGAATAAATCTGTCTGCCCTGCTTTGAGTAGTGTTTCAGCTTTGCTGTTACTTAATAGAAAACTGAACAGATCAAAAGGTGTAAGGTTATAAAACTGTTTTTTATAGCCACTCCTTTGTACTTCGGGGATTAACTTCTGCTGTGGATATATTTCGGTAGGCGTGATATTGTACAATGACCTTTCGGGACGAATTTCAAGGTCGCTCCACCAACTCCATTCATGCCCATAGAAACCCATTGGTCTTAGTCGTGCCATAGTCGCATATTTGCCATTGGGAGCAACCCATCGTTGTACCACTTCCGAATGGAAATACTGAGGTTCTTCTCCTTTTTTCATCTTACATTCAATATAGAAGAAACGCAAGACTTGAAAACCCTCACAGGCAGTAACGATACACAGGTATTCGTAATCCAAGAAAGTACGTTTGCGTGTTTTTTCTATCTTTAGTTTGGTATTGCAATGCGGACAGGTACAGTGTTCCATTATTGTGGTATCAGTCCATGCGTGGTTGCATTCCAGACAAGTAATAACGCTCTTGGTTGTCTTATGTCCGATATGTTCTATACAGTTCCTATATGCCCATTGTATTTGGGTATCGGTTATTTTGGGTAATTTCTTACTCGCTTCAACGATTTGTTTTTGGAATTTAGTCTTTGGTTTCATGGGTCAAAACAGGCTTAGTTGGTTAGTAGACTCGGGTTGTTTGGCATTGGCTTTCTTCTTGGGTTGCATCGCTCGGTTATAGGCTTCGTTATGTGCTTTTTGGATGGCTTCTTTGCGTACTTCCTCCTGCTCTTCTGCCGTTAAAATTACCGTATGATTAACTACAACCTTGCAATTAATAGGATTGCCGATTTCAATATTTTCTTGTTGGTAAAAATGTACAGCCATGCCGAAAATCTCTTCCCTCGTAAATCCATTGCAACCGCTTTTCTGAACCGTATTTAATATAAATCGGATGCAGTCGTCAAGGTTCTTTTTGGGATTGGTGTATACCCTTTCAAAGAGTGTATCGCTTGCTACTCGTTCTTCCAAATAGGCTAGGATGGTATTTTTAAAATGATCGGTTGATTTCATGATTATTATGCTTTTAGGTTTAAAATTGTGTTTAACTCGTTTCTCTTGCTTTTGGAAAATATCCACCCTGCTTGCTTCTGTTCATTGTGGGTCAATCTCGGATTGAATTTTCCGCCCATTGCCAAAAGCAAGTCTTTGATAGCTTTGGTATCACCAAAGAGGGCAATTGCTTTCTGCGAATAATCTACTATCTCAAATTGTAGCTTTTCGTTACTGATTTGAGTTTTAGTCTGCTCTTTGGGTTCTGTTTTGAATGCTTTGACGGAGGTGGTTTTGATATGGATATTATCCGCACTTCCTGCGATATAGGCAAAGTATTCGATTGCTCTTTCACAATCTGAAAAGGTTTCCTTTTCGATAATCCATCCGTGGTAACTGCTTTCGCCTAAATAGTACCCTGCACCCATAGAATATTTTTCTCTGTGTTCATATTCTTCATTGTACTCTGCTAAATAGGCTGTTTCTTCAAAATTGGATGCACATTTACGCATTTCAGAGAAGATGTCCCTTTTGTGTTTGGAGAATCCGAGTATAACGGTTCGTGCGGTGGATGATGCAAAATAATCTGTTTGTGAATCGGATTCATCTTGTTTTAAATGTGCGACAATAATGGCTTTGGCATCCATTGGGAGGTTGTCTTTCAGCCATTGGCGACCAATTACTTTAACGGCTTCTACACGCTCTTTTTCTCGCTGTTCCTCTTCTTGTTCCTTAGCCTCTTGTTCTTTGGCTTTAGCTAGTATTTCGGCTACTTCTTCATCGGTTTTGAATACAATGTTGTGTTCATCGAAATACATACCGATACCAAACTTTTGGCTCAAAGGGCGTATGATTTCGGAGGTATCAAAATGGAATGTTCTGAGGTTGATTAAATGATAATGTACTCCCCAACGGTCTTGGGTTATATCGTACACTACATATTTATCATAGCTGTAACCCTCCATGCGGATGATTTGGTTAATGGCTACTGCTTGCTGGTCTTTATCTATGGTTTGTCTGCTTGCTAATAAATATACTTTGTTCATGGTATTGTTATTTGATGTTATACAAATTGATGATTGGTATTGAATTGGCTTTTGCCTTGCGGACAGTGTAAGCCGTTCCGCTTCTGAATCCTCCATCGTGGTAAGCAATAAGCAATGATGAATTGTGTATCATGTAATCGTTACGGCGAAGAAAACAACCGTCATAGTATTGGCTAGACAGAATGATATTGGATGTGGCTCTGTCTGCTATATCTATATAGCGTAGTTTGTCCTCCCTGTCAAATGCTCTGTGATGTCCTGCGTATGGAACGACACAAAAGAGTTGTATATCGGAATATATCTTTTGTAGTTCCAATACTGCTTCCGCTGCTAACAAGTCGAAGCCTTGTGCTGCACCCACATAACAGGCTCTGAAGCCATTGTTATAGGCTTGTGTCAGCGTTGCCAACAAATCGGTTCTTACTTGCTCTGCATCGGTTGACCCACTAATGGTACGGTGTCCTGTAAAGGCTATGGATTTGCTTTTTTCTACATGTATGATATTCATAGTTGGATGTTTTAAAAGATTAATACTACAATCAGGGAGATAACTATCATCAGCAACAGGATAGAGAGTACTGAAAAGAATATGCTGACTGACAAACGGATGATTTTAAGCACGCTACGGATAAGTATATATATTCCCACCACAGACACTGCTGATACTCCTATTCTGTACACACACCACACGCAAACACCCAACAGAGCTACTCTACAAACCAATTTTATGTTAATTCCGGCAGGAGCGTCATTTTGTTTCATTATTTGTTTTTCGTTTCTCATAATCATGACTTTTTTTTTCTTCTGCGGCATCCGACAGGTCGGTCATTTTTGTTTCATAGAGCAACAAGAGGTATTGTGATTTTTGATAGAGATATTTTTTTGGGATAAATACGCTCGCCCAAAGGGAAAGAGGAAGATTTTCACGAAAAATGCGAAGCGGAATATCTATGACAAAAACACCATCATACCTTTGCTCGATGAACAAATGACCGACTTTGGATAAAGGAAGAATTGAGGAATGATTATAGGAGAAATGAAAAAGAAATGCAATAATCAATTATTTCAAAATATATGGTTTAGACCATATCAATAAGGAGGAGATGAGTTGTTTAAATCAAGGGTATATCGGAAGAATATACGCTTGGTTCTCTATCCGGGACTTTCTTTGCAGTGGATAGTTATGTGGTGCAGGGGGAATATACAGTAATAGTATATATTTCGGCTGCAAAGGTACGTAATTGCTTTTTTGAAAGAATAACTTGTGAGAATAATTTGATTATTTTATCGCTTTCCCAATAAGCGTTTGCGTTGTTCCAGAGTGGATTCAGGGGGTTGTCTTTCACTGGGCTTTACGATACAGCTATTACTCCCGTATACTGAGTGTAAATAATAGATACTTTATTCCTTTATAAAGCTCTTTCTCTATTTAATTGATAAAGGTATTCTCACAAGCATATTTCTAAATACCAAACAATCAAAGTAAAATTACTTATTTAATGTTTCATATATTAAACATATAATATATATTTGCATTAAATATGAATCATAATGAAAAAGACAAACGCAATATTATTACCAAAGTTAGCACAGATCTTAGCTGATATGGGCGAGAATATAAAACTTGCACGTTTGCGGCGAAAACTAACGGCTGAACAAGTTTCAGAACGAGCAGGCATATCCCGATCTACACTTTGGCAAGTGGAAAAAGGAGAATCGAGTGTTTCGATGGGAATTTATGCCCAAGTGCTGTTTGTGCTTGGATTAGAAAAAGACTTGTCTCAGATCGCATCAAATGATATATTGGGACGCAAATTACAGGATGCTGAGCTGCTGGTCGGCAAACGTGCTCCAAAGAATAAAAAATCTGCACAATGAAGAATCAAAAGAAAGAAATATTCGTTTATGCTGACTGGCTTGAATTGAATGAGGCTCAGTTAATGGGCAAGCTGACTGTCGATTATTTGAGAGGTAAAGAGATCTTTTCCTTTGAATATAATAATAATTGGCTCAACTCGGGTAAAGCACAAACGCTAGATCCGGATTTAATGCTATTCTCAGGAATGCAATATTTGAGAGAAGAGAAATCAAATTTCGGATTATTTCTTGATTCCTCCCCTGACAGATGGGGACGGGTTCTAATGAAACGGCGAGAAGCAATCTTGGCTAAGTCTGAAAAAAGACCGATGAGTACTCTTTTTGAATCCGATTTCTTATTGGGTGTTTACGATTTGCATCGAATGGGGGCGTTGCGCTTCAAAATAGATGAGGATGGTATGTTCTTAGACGATAATAAGGATTATTCCGCTCCTCCTTGGACTTCAATACGAGAGTTGGAACATGCCAGCCTTGAGTTAGAGAAGAATATAGAAAAGGATAATCCCGAAATACTAAAGTGGTTGAATATGCTGATGGCTCCCGGCTCTTCTTTAGGTGGTGCCAGACCAAAAGCCAGTATTCAACATACAGATGGATCGCTTTGGATTGCAAAATTTCCGAGCAATAGCGATGATCAAAATACAGGAGCGTGGGAAATGGTTATAAGTGAGTTGGCTCAAAAAGCAGGAATTAATATGGCTGAGGGTATTGTGAAAAAATACAACAGTAAATACCATACCTATTTGACAAAGCGTTTTGATAGAACTAATGAAGGAAAAAGAATTCATTTTGCATCTGCCATGACCTTACTAGGATATATCGATGGAGCTGATTCTCAAGATGGAGTAAGCTATCTTGAGTTAGTTGAATTCATCATTCAGAATGGAGCTAATGTAAAAGAAGATTTAATTGAACTATTTAAACGTATTGTCTTTTCAATAGCAGTGAGTAATACGGATGACCACCTCCGAAATCATGGATTTATTTTGACAACATCGGGTTGGATATTGTCTCCTGCCTATGATATCAATCCCAATCCTTACGGAACAGGACTGAAGCTTAATATATCGGAAGATGATAATTCGTTAGATTTTGATTTGGCATTGAGCGTTGCAAAGTATTACAGATTATCGAATCAGGAAGCAGAAGATATAATTGCAAATATTAAGAGAATCGTTTCTAAATGGAGAGCGATTGCTATCAAATATCAGATTCCAAATTCAGAACAAGACATGATGGAATCAGCATTCACGTATTGACGGTAAGACCAATGAAAATGTGCATCTTCCGCTCTTTCGTTAGTTGCAGAAACTAAACAAGAAAAGCCGTATATTGAATATAATCTTTATATCGATCAGGACGATAAAACACATTTCATCTTCATCGAAGAATGACCCGACATAAAGGCATTGGATATTCATTGTCAGACAGAACACTTTAGAAGACTTGTTCCGCAAATAGATAAATTCTAATTGAAAAACGGTACGGTAATTATTATGGATTCATTTTGCAGATAAGTTAAGAATCATTTTTTCGCATAACAATCCCCACTTAGGCTTGTACTATTCAGCGGCAGTTGTTTCCAAAATGGAAACAACTGAATCGGATAGCAACTCGTTTGTTTCAAATATATTCTTAAGTGTATCACTTTACATAAGAATACACTTAGCATAATATCAGACTATAAGCAAGTGTACATTTTGGGACTCTTGTCCTCTATCCGAGAATGTCTTTGTAGTATATGGGAGCATAACCAACGGAATAGATTTTCACAGGGTTATTATATGTCTTAGTATTAAGATTTCAACATTAACAAATTAGGATAATACAACCATTGTTTTGTATTTGTTCCGATATGTTTTCATATATCTTATTTCAAAAATGATCGGCCCGCTCCTTCGAAAATCTACCTAAATATCTGCCTGAATAAAGATTGAAGGAAATGAGGTGGAAATTTCTAGAGTAGATAGCAGATATAAGACAGCCCATAAATAACTGTACCCGATACTTCAGATAGTACCGGGTACAGTTATTTATAATCCTGTCATTAGGGTTTTCAATTTAAGGAGAAGACGGACAGATTATGCAGAATATAAGATTCCGGCTTATTGTTATTTCTATTATAGAATTCAGTTTGTATAAGTTTCCTGATGGTTTCTGCCTGAAAAGTGCGTATGCGGTAGCATAATGTAATAATTGTTTCAAGATTGTAATAAACTGTAATACGTTCAATATCCTGTTCTTTGTATCTATACTCCTTGACAGCATCTTTTTCATTTAGAATACCGGCTTTGAAAATTGCCCGTAGATTGTTTCCAATAGTATTTTGATATACCATTAGCAAGTAGGCTATTTCAGGTTTTGTCATCCAGACTTCTCCACCGGCAGGAACTATCTCTATGGAGGTTCTTGTATTGAAATTTTCAGTTATTTTGATTATGCTTCTATTCATGATAATGTTATTTTACTATTGGAATTAATCCATTACTTTTTAGGTTTTCGCTTTACAGTATGTTTTACCGGGAGTATCGCTAAATTAAGCTCCAGGGTTGTCTCAGTATCAGTTGTCTCAAATGATGGCAATTGTTATTTGTGTTGCAACAGGATTTTTGAGAATCGTCGACAGCATATACAATGCTTTTTCACTCAGACTTTGTTATTGATGTCGATGAGAATCTGAGGTTTGAGAGGTGGTCAAATTTTTTGACCACCTTATTTTTGTCCTCTTCTGTCAAAGTAATAATGTAACCTTCGGGAAATTTATCAGAATTATTTCTTATAGCCTGATTAACATGTTTAGTTGCCACTGCGTACAAGTTTGCGACATCTGTATCCAGTATAACCTGTTGTCCCTGAATAAGAATAATTTTATCTTTAATTTTTTCTAAATTCATTGCTTTTAATTTCAGGTTTATTTTAGGCTGTTATTGTCTGATTATCTGATACATTCAGCTTTTGGGCTAATTTATCCATATCCTCGCTCAGCTTCTTATCGATTATCCGGGCATATATCTGAGTAGTTTTTATTTTTGTATGCCCCAATAACTTCGAAACACTCTCTATCGACATACCTTCTGTCAGGCATAAAGTTGCGAAAGTGTGCCTGGCAACGTGGCAGGTTATTTTTTTATCAATACCGCAAATAGTAGCAATTTCAAACAAGTAACTGTTCATTTTTTGATTACTGATAACCGGCAATAGTTTACCATTATCCTGTGAGTTTTCGTATTTCTTTAAAACAGCCGCCGGTATATCCAGCAAACGGACTTTGTAAGGAACCCCTGTTTTGTTACGTGTATCCATGATCCATAAATGACCATCTATTCCTTTCTTTATTTTATCTGTTGTCAGGTCAGATAAATCAGAGTAAGATAATCCGCTGTAGCAACAGAAAAGGAAAATATCCCTCACTTTGTCCAATCTTTCGCACCCGAATTCTTTATTCGACAGTACTGTTAATTCCTCCTGAGTCAAATACGAGCGTTCTATCTTTTCAAAATGAATCTTAAAATTGGCGAACGGGTCGGCAAAAGCTTCCCCCGTATTCTTAATATAGTAGAAGACAGCCCTCAAATGCTGAATCGTTTTCATTGTATTATTATTGGCAGAGTTATAATTATTGCGAAGAAACAAGTAAAAATCCTGAAGGAAAACAGTTGTAATCTCTCTGTAAGGCATATCAGTCACATCGTATTTCTCTTTCATAAATTCGCATAACCTTTTCTTTGCCGTTTCATATCTCATGTAAGTAGTTCGTGTAACCATCATACCTACTTTAGATTTGTATTGCTCATTGAATTTATCAAAATAATACATAATCGACTTGCTCTTTTCCTCTAATCCTAGCAATGCGTTTTTTATTTTATCAGGAGTAACATAACCATTGACATCCGTCAGTTTGTTATAATACATAGATGCTTTAGCCCGTATATTATCCAACATACGATTTAAGTTTGCCGCATTGACACTGTTTCCTTTGGCTTTTCCATAAGTATTATCCCAAAGCGAAGGGATAATTTCGAGCTTTGTACTGAACTGCGAACGTTCACCGTCTACAGTAATCCGTCCCATTATAATCACATTACCGTTTTTCTTCGGATTACCTCTTTTGATATAAAAAAGAATCCTGAATGTACTTCTTCTCATACTCTTTCGATTTAAATTACAAAAATAAATTTAATTGATTCGAAAGAAGAACAGGTAGGCAGACAATATGCGACAAAACAGAGACTTATGCTCTAAATCGGTACCTGTTTTGGCATTTTCAAAACAGGTACCGATTTAGTACCTATTTCTTGTCTGCCGTTGGCTTTTTGTAGTCTTTAAATTGGAATAGATATTAAAAAAATAGCTTCCAATCTATTGATTTGGAAGCTATTATCTATATATTTCTCTCTGATGTCTCTCAGAGACAGAGCGAAAGACGGGACTCGAACCCGCGACCCCGACCTTGGCAAGGTCGTGCTCTACCAACTGAGCTACTTTCGCAATTGAGAGTGCAAATATAGATGCTATTTTTAATTATTCAAAATTTTCTCTCAAATTTCCTCTAAAAATATTACAATTATTTGACTTCCCAAGTATCTTTAGTCATCAAATAATCTCTTAATGTGCGGGTTGTATCTTTTTCCTGCACATCTTTTATTTGTTGTTCTACCCCCTGATCATAAACCGGACTATCAACATCACGCACAACACCTAATGCGATAGGTAATCCCTGTTCTAATGACATCATGCCCAGCTTTTGATGCAAAGTATTATCTATTTCTTTAGCATCATGTACCAGCACATCATCCATTGTATAGCCTTCCTGACCAATAGTCACAGCTTTCAGCTTCCAACCGTCAACAACAAGCCCTTTATCTTTATTTGTACCGAACAACATCTTCTCACCATGCTTAAGCAAGATAGTACGTTCGTCTCTCCAAGCCTTGTTCACAATGTTGCTATGGATATCGTCATTAAAGATTACACAATTCTGAAGTATCTCAACTACAGAAGTCCCTTTATGATTAGCAGCTTTTACTAGCGTATCAGTAGTATTAGCCAAATCAACATCGATAGCACGGGCAAAAAATGTTCCGCGCGCACCAAGGCACAATTCTACGGGATGAAAAGGATCTTCAATCGTACCATAAGGCGACGATTTAGAAACAAAACCTCTATCCGATGTCGGAGAGTATTGCCCTTTCGTCAATCCGTATATTTTATTATTTAGTAGCAGTATATTCAAATCTATGTTGCGGCGTACGGCATGTATAAAGTGATTACCACCAATCGCCAAACAGTCTCCATCGCCTGTTGCCAACCAAACCGAAAGTTCAGGCTTAGCCGTTTTCACACCCGTTGCCACAGCTGCCCCACGTCCATGAATAGTATGGAAACCATAAGTATTCATATAATAAGGCAAACGCGAAGAGCAACCAATACCCGAAACAACAGCTGTCATATGGGGTTCGAGTTTCAACTCGGCCATCGCCTTATAAAGGCAGTTAAGTAAAGCATGGTCACCACACCCGGGGCACCAACGTACATACTGATCACTCTTATAATCTTTCGCCTGACGCGTATCTATTTGCAAATTTGTATCTATCATAATGTTTACTCCCCCATCTTTTTAGTGAAAGCCCCTATTAAATCTGACACCTCAAATGGTTGTCCTTCTATTTTATTATAACGCGAAAGTTGTAATCCGCTTATTTTCTCTTGCAGGTATCCTGCAAATTGTCCGCTATTTTGCTCTGCCACAATCACTTTATTATATTGCTTCAAAACAGATTCTGCATTCTTAGGCAATGGACTGATAAAATGGAAATGAGCTAGAGCAATCTTCTGACCTGCATCATTCATTTTCTCAATAGCTTCGCGTAAATGTCCATATGTACCACCCCACCCTACAACAAGTAAATCGGCATCTTTAGAACCAATAATTTCGAGTTCAGGTATATAATCGGCAATCTTATCTATTTTAGCCTGACGTACATCCACCATTTTTTGGTGATTAGCCGAGTCTGTAGAAATAGCACCTGTGTTGTAATCTTTCTCAAGTCCGCCTATACGGTGCGTACAGCCTTCTGTTCCTGCTGCTGCCCAATAACGAGCATAAGTCTCATCATCACGCAACGCACTGCTCCATTCATTGCTTCTAAATAGACTAACATCATGCGGAGTAATAGACGGAAATCTATCTAAATCGGGGATCCTCCATGCCGACGAGCCGTTCGCAATATATCCGTCTGTTAGTAATATAACAGGAGTTATATGCTCTAACGCTATTTTGGATGCCCAATAAGCCATATCGAAACAATTTGTCGGACTTGCTGCCGCAACTACCACAAGAGGGCTTTCGCCATTACGACCATAAAGAGCCTGACGCAAATCTGTTTGTTCAGTTTTAGTTGGTAAACCGGTAGAAGGACCTCCTCGCTGAACATCGACTACCACAAGCGGAAGTTCTGCCATAACAGCCAAGCCAATAGCCTCCCCTTTAAGAGCAAGCCCCGGACCGGATGTTGTAGTTACCGCAAGGCTTCCCGCAAAGCTGGCACCAATAGCAGTACATACACCTGCTATTTCATCTTCTAATTGAATCGCTTTTACGCCCAACTGTTTTAACTTAACCAGTTCGTGCAATATATCGGTAGCTGGTGTAATCGGATAAGAACCCAAGAACAACGGTTTGCCCGAAATCTCGGAAGCCGCAACCAAGCCATAAGCCGTCGCTGAATTCCCATTTACATCTATATAAAATCCTTTTTCTACATCTATTGTTTCTACACGATATGAAGAAACAGTCATATCACGGTTTTGTCCGTAGTTAAAGCCATCGGTCAAAACCTTTAGATTCGCCTCAACAAGTATCGGTTTTTTAGAAAATTTAGTCGAAAGCATATGGTTCGCCACATCCAACGACCTATTAAATAACCAACAAACAAGACCTAAAGAAAACATGTTTTTGCAACGCGTACGCGATTTACTATCCAAATCGAAACCTTCGAGGCTGGCACGCGTCAGCGACGTGATCGGCACAGCAACCACCTCTTGTGTAGTCAATCCGATTTCTACAAACGGATCTTCTGTCGCAAATAAAGCCTTCTCCAAATCTTTCTTCAAGAATGAATCTGTATCGATAAGAATCACAGAATCCTGTTTCAAATATTTGGCATTTACCTTTAATGCAGCAGGATTCATAGCAACCAAAACATCGGCTTTTTCGCCCGAGTTGTGAATATTAGCACCTAAATGTACCTGAAAACCCGAAACTCCGGAAAGTGTGCCCTGAGGCGCACGGATTTCGGCAGGATAATCCGGGAATGTAGCTATTTGATTACCAAAAATCGCTGATAAGTTAGAGAAGATTGTTCCTGTTAATTGCATTCCATCTCCCGAGTCTCCCGAGAAGCGGATAACGACATCTTTTACGTCTTTTATGTTTACTTTATTCTGCATTTTTCTATAAGAAATAGTCTTTATTAGTTTTAGAATAACAAAGTAACAAAATATATACAAGAAAACAAGGTTCTTACATATAGAAAATAAACTTTGCCTTTTAATGTCATTTAGATTACAAAAACAAGCTGATACAACAATGTGAGCCAAACATTTGAATATCCGGCTCACATTTTAACTATTCTATATTAAAAATTATTCTTTAGGAATAGCTGCTTCATCCATAAAAACCACTTCCCATAGATGCCCGTCGGGATCTTGAAATCCCCAACTATACATCCAGCCGTAATCCTGCGGTTTATTCGATGGAGCTGCTCCATTTTTAAGAGCGGTATTAATTAGATCTTCGACACGCTGCCTACTCTCAACCGAAAAACAAACAATAGCTTCGGTTGATGTTTTAGAATCGCTTATCGTTTTCTTCCCAATAAAATCTTTAAAGAAAGGCTCCTTTAAAAACATTACGTATGAATCGTTCGTAATAATCATACATGTCGCATTGTCGTCTGTAAAATCCGGATTGAATTTAAAATCCAACTTTTCCCAAAACTCTATTGTCCGCTTCAGGTCTTTAACCGGCAGATTCACATATATCCCTGTTGCCATATTATCACATCAATTATATAACTAATAAAATACTATATCTTATTAATAACAAATACCAAGCCGAAATGACTACCGGATTAACTATGTTTTACAACAATAAACTTTGATACTTATTCATCCCAAGCCTCATAGCCTCCATCTATACTATATACCTCTTGAAAGCCTTGCTGAGAAAGATACATGGCCACAGACTGGCTACTGTTACCATGGTAACACATCACCAAAACCGGATGGGAAAAATCTGTTTTTTGTATAAAATCAAAAATACTGTCCTGCGACAAATGAATAGCGCCTGAGGCATGCCCCTCTTTGTAACTTTCGGAATCTCTAACATCTACTATTACAGCATTGTCATCATTCAATATCTCTTTGGCTTTTGCAGCACTTATCCTTTTAAATACATTCATTTTATATTTTATCCTTTTAATTATATTCTAGATATACCCTAAATTATATATATGAACAATACAGAGTAGCTTTTGTTATAAAATTACAATAAATTTATATTATGGTTAAAAAATCAATAATCGCACTAAGCGCACTACTTTTATCAATTTCAGTATTCTCACAAACGGAACCGGCTTATAAAAAAGGGAAATTCTACGCTCTTTGGGGATGGAACAGAAATGCATACACCAACTCCAACATCCATTTTAAAGGTAACGACTACGATTTCACTCTCTATCGTGTGAAAGCATCGGATAAGCAGAATAAGTTCAGTTATCACAACTATTTACAACCAAATCGTATTACAATTCCTCAAACTAATCTAAGGCTAGGTTACTTCATTAAAGACAACTTAGCGATAACATTAGGAGTCGATCACATGAAATATGTGGTGAATCAAAATCAAACAGTAGATATATCGGGTAATGTACGCCCGGGATTTGAATCGCATATCAACGATGATAATTCGATAAAACTCACAGAAGATTTTCTGATGTTTGAACATACTGACGGTCTTAATTACATTAACTCAGAAATAGAATACTACCGCAACTTTTATAAAAAAGATTTCTTAAAAGTAAATGGCTTAATTGGAGGGGGTGCAGGATTTCTTCTTCCCAAAACCAATTCGACTCTCATGGGTGAAGAAAGACACGATGCATTCCATCTGGCGGGATTCGGACTTACGGCAAAAGGTGGATTAGATATTCTTCTTTGGGATTTATTCTTCCTCAGAAGTGAGATCAAACAAGGCTATATAAATATGCCTAGTATAAGAACAACAGCCGATAGCAGCGACAAGGCCAAACAGACCTTTTGGTTTGTAGAATGGACATATATGTTCGGGTTTAGCTGGAGTTTTTAGACATCACACTACATATAATGTCAATCCGATAGACATAAGTAAAAAAAAGAAATACGACTTATTTATGAATAATAAGTCGTATTTCTTTTTTAGATAAATTAGTTTGATTAGATATCAGTTTTTCTTACACCTGACTGACCATAAATGCCTGCGATTCGTATTACCACGTCCCACTCTTACATTATCGGCAGCCAAATTCCGATATACGGAAACACCAGCTTTAATATTTTGACTACCGGAGCTACTAGTCCAAAAATAAATGCGACTTCCATAATTTAACGACGTAGCACCATCTATACTACCAACTAAAAGGGAGTTAAAACCTCCTTCCGCTAAAGTCTTTGATGTGCCGTTAGTATTGGTCGATATGCCAGCAGACGGAGCGCATCCACTCTTCATCGCGGTCCCGTGACCGAAAGCAGTACTAGAGCCACGATAGACATTCATATAAACCAAACGAGTAGGCTCCCCTCCCCAGTCAACAACCCATGAAGTAGGGCTAAAATTCGATGTAGACGAACTACTATACGCACCGGCATTATTATAAATCTCTTGTTCTAACTGATTCCACTCGCGATCACTCGGAAGATGCCAACCGTCAGGGCAGACCCCCTGAACATATTTGTTAGGTGCTGTACCTAGTGGACCCACCATTTCAACTTCGAATGCTTCGACCGCAGCCCCAATCACCTGCTGATCGATGGCTATACTGGTATTGCCTTTGGCAGCGGCGAACCAACTATAAAGCAAACCTTGATTTGGACTCCATGTTGAAGGTGCAGAACTCCAGTTAGCTGAACTTCCATTGGGATAGGCATATGCTACAATAGTCGAATCTGTTCCGCTGGTATGAACAGGAATAGCACCACCACCCATGCTCGGTGCATAATTCTTAGCAGCCAGATTTTGTGTCATCCAAACACCGGCGCTTCCAAACGTGGCTGCTTTAAAACTATTGCCATCCTGATCTTTATATATTTTTACATTCGCTGACAACAGCTCATTCCCAAGAAGTTGCCACTTCGAACCATCCCAAACATTCATACCTGTCGGTGTGGGTGCGCAAACATTTGTGTTGTAAACCATCAGCCCGACATGCGCTATTTTCTGTGTAGCATAATCAGATTCGCTACCTGTGAGCATCGGATAAAGATTAGTCAAGCTCGTAAGAGATACGCGAGGCATCAGTAACCCTTTAGTAGAGGTCGCCAAATTGCCCGACTCAGCATTCTTATCTTTTAATTCGAGCAATGCACCCGATGCAGGAGGTATATTCGAACCGATAGTTACTTGCGCATATAGACCTGAAGTTAAAGCTAATAAACTAATAAAAATTAGCTTAGTTAAATAAATCATCTTCATACTTAATTTATTGGTAATTGTAAGTTAGTGTGAACTCTTAGCTCCTGCAAAATTAACGAGCAAAAGAGTTAGTGAAAAACAAAGGAATGACGAGCATTCCGAAAATCTAAATTATGTATACTTTGTGCGTAATATCGCACCTTTTCAATAAAATACACATAACAAGTCCGGCTTAAGTAATATAATATTTGTGGCTGACGTAATTTATAAAATTTAGTTGCAAAAATAACTTTATAATTTCAAATATAAGCCATTCCAGTTATAATTTTTTAGTTAAAAAGATCACAACTCATTATATCGTATATTTAACACAATATAAGAGCAAAACTATCTGCAAGTAAAACACTTTTAAGCATTAAAATGTTCTCCGAAGGCAATAGTCTTTATGGATTTATATACGATTAATCACACTATAAATTACTGACACGAAAGAGCGTGAAGATTTATATTATTTTCGTAACTTTGTTTCTCTATTAGAATTACCATTATAATATTACGAGATGCCTGTAAAAATCCCCGACAACTTACCTGCAATAGAGCTTCTTAAGAAGGAGAATATATTCGTTATGAGCCAACTAAGGGCCGACGAACAAGATATACGCCCTCTGAGGGTTCTCGTTCTTAATCTGATGCCTATAAAAATCACGACTGAGACCGATTTGATACGCTTGCTGTCAAACAATCCGTTACAGGTAGAAATCGAGTTTCTTAAGTTGCAGACTCATACATCTAAAAATACACCGGAAGAGCATTTACTTGCATTCTACAAAAATTTTGAGGATGTAAAAGACGATTATTATGACGGCATGATTATTACAGGTGCACCTGTTGAAATGTTCGAATTCGAAGATGTAAACTATTGGGGAGAAATTACCGAAATATTCGATTGGGCGCGTAAGCGTGTCACATCCACTTTATATATATGCTGGGCAGCTCAGGCAGCTATGCATCATTTTTACAAGGTAAAAAAAGAATTGCTACCCGAAAAAATGTTCGGTGTATTCAAGCATATTGCTCACGACAAAAAATTTCCTCTCTTTCGTGGGTTCGACGACGAATTTTACATTCCTCACAGTCGACATACAACTGTAACGAGAGAAGATATTGTGAAGCATAACGAACTAAGAATATTATCAGAATCGGACGATTCGGGTGTTGGCATCGTGTGCTCAAGAGGTGGACGTGAATTTTATCTGACAGGGCATTCGGAATATGCTCCGCATACTCTGCATACCGAGTACACGAGAGATAAAGAAAAAGGGATGGATATTAAATTACCTCAGAATTATTATAAGAACGACAATCCAGATAATGCTCCTTTAGTGACTTGGGCCGGACATGGCAATTTATTATTCAACAACTGGTTGAACTATTTCGTTTATCAGGAAACACCTTACGATAAGACGCTAATTGAGAAGCTAGACGAGATAAAATCTACTAACGATTCATATATGTATCACATATAAATTAAATAACAGATGAAAAGATTATCTTGTCTGATATTAGGTGTTATTCTTTCTTTAACATCGATACATGCACAATCTGTAAGAAAAAATATGAACAAAGCGCTTATCATAATAGATATACAAAACGACTACTTCGAAGGGGGAGCTAATCCGCTTGTAGGTTCTTATGAAGCCAGCCTGAATGCAAAACTATTGCTTAACGATTTCAGAGCAAAAGGCTTACCTATTATACACATACAACATCTTGCAAACAGGGAGGGTGCAACTTTCTTTGCACCGAATACAAAGGGAGCCGAAATTCATGCAAATGTAACTCCTGTTGATGGCGAAAAAGTGATTGTAAAACATTTCCCCAATAGCTTTAGAGAAACAGAATTGCACGCTTATCTGCAATCTCTCAAGATCGACAAATTGGTTATCTGCGGAATGATGACCTCTATGTGTGTCGATTCTACTACACGTGCTGCCAAAGACTTAGGATACAACTGCACTGTTGTAGGCGATGCGTGTGCTGCTCCTAACTTACAAATCAATGGAAAAACTGTGGCAGCAAAAGATGTGCAAAATGCTTTTCTTGCAGCCTTAAACTATTTCTACTCCACAGTTTTAACTACAGAACAATACCTCAAATAAATTGATAAAAGCCCGAAAAATAGAATTATTAGCTCCAGCTAAGAATTTAGAATGCGGTATCGAAGCTATTAATCATGGCGCAGATGCTGTTTATATAGGATCACCTCAGTTTGGCGCACGTGCTGCCGCCAGTAATACACTCGAAGATATAAAAGAACTGGCAGAATATGCCCATCTTTTCGGAGTAAAGGTATATGTGGCCCTCAATACTATACTATCGGACAGAGAATTAGCCGATGCCGAAAAACTTATCTGGGATCTTTACAGTATCGCAAAGGTGGATGCACTAATTGTACAGGATATGGGTATCACAATGCTCAACCTCCCTCCTATTGCACTGCATGCCAGCACACAAGTAGACAACAGAGACGCTAAGAAAATAAAATTTCTCGAAGATGCAGGCTTTAAACAAATAGTTCTAGCCCGCGAATTGACAATTGACGAAATACGAAATATCGCTTCACAAGTAAACACACCACTCGAAGCCTTTGTGCATGGTGCTTTGTGTGTTTGTTATAGCGGTCAATGCTATCTTAGCCATGCCCTATCGGGCAGAAGCGCAAACAAAGGGGCATGCGCTCAATACTGCCGCTTACCTTACGATCTGGTGGATGCAACAGGCGAGAAAGTAATCTCTAAAAAGCATTTGCTCTCAATGAAGGATCTTAACTTGTCGGAAGATTTGGAAGAACTACTCGAAGCGGGTGTCAGCTCTCTAAAGATAGAAGGACGATTGAAAGATGTATCGTATGTAAAAAACACGGTAGCTTATTACAGGAAAAAGTTAGATGCAGTTTTAGCAAAGCATCCCGAATATGTCAGAGCATCATCGGGAAAATCGACCTATACATTCGAACCCTTATTGGATAAGAGTTTCAACAGAGGATTTACCAAGTATTTCCTACACGATCGTACCGATAATATATGGTCTGCTGATTCGCCCAAATCGATAGGTGAACCAATTGGAAAAATTACAGAAATCACAACACGATTTATTAAAATAAGCACTTCAAAGAAATTGCATAATGGCGATGGGCTTTGCTTTTTCAACAACAAGAAAGAGTTGGAAGGTATCCATGTCAATCGTGTGGAGGGAGATATGATTTACCCCTTATCGATACCCGAAGTCAGAAAAGGGACATTTGTGTACAGGAACTTTGATCATGAGTTTGAAAAGAACTTGTCAAAGAAAACTGCCGAACGAAAAATCAATACAACTATTGATATTAACGAAGTAGCTTTCGGTTTTTCTATACAAATAACCGATGAAGATGATAACTATTCTATCCTCAATTTTGAACAGACAAAAGAACCGGCACAAAAAGATCAGTCGGATAACATACGGAACAATTTAAGTAAAACAGGAAATACTATATTTCAGGTAGAAAAAGTGAATATTAATTTCACTCAAAATTGGTTTCTACCTTCCTCTGTCGTCTCTGAATGGAGGAGACTACTTGTCGAGAAACTTCTTTCAGTTCGATCGATCAAGTACCGTCAAGATACCATTACGCACAAGCAAACAACCCATGCATTTCCATTAAAAGAACTTACTTATCTTGGTAATGTAATGAATACTAAAAGCCAACAGTTTTATCTGCAACATCAGACAAATATTATACAGCCTGCCTTCGAAAAAGAAGTACAAAAAGATGTACCTCTGATGTTTACACGCCATTGTATCAAACAATCGCTTGGTTATTGTCCGAAAGAAAAGACAGAGAAACATCCATATACCGAGCCGTTCTATTTAACATATAACAATACCCGCTTACGCTTATCTTTCGATTGCAAAAATTGTGAGATGAAAGTGTTTCACGATTCACATTGAGATAATACATTTTTGCTATATTTTCTGTATCTTTGACCTCACTATGTTATAACTAATTAGCATAGTTGATATTTATGTTGAAAAAATTATTGAAATATAGCTGGCCACCGGCAATTATAGCTGCTATTATATTTTACCTTTGCTGTCTGATTCCGAGCGATGATGTTCCCAATTCAGAAATTCCGCATTTCGACAAAATTGTGCATTTCTGTATGTATTTCGGGCTTTCGCTTGTTGCTTCATCCTACTATATCTACGAGAAAAAAGGTAAGGTTATTATCCTCAAATTGATTATATTTGCAATTATAATTCCCATATTTTATGGTGGACTAATTGAAATATTGCAAGAAGTTTTTTTCGACAGAAGTGGCGATTGGTTCGATCTGCTTGCCGATATGCTCGGCTCGTTAGCAGCACTTCCTTTCGCTCTGTCATTTAGGAAATTATTATTAAAACAACAAGAATTATGAAAAAGTTATGGCTTCTCTTGGCATTTATCTTAGTATTTGGTACAATGCAGGCACAAGATGTAGATAAACAATATAAGGTAAAAGTGGGCGACATGGCTCCCGATTTTGAAATGAGCCTGCCATCGGGTGAGATTGTAAAACTATCGTCACTTCGAGGTAAGGTCGTTATGCTTCAGTTCACAGCCAGCTGGTGTGGTGTATGCAGAAAAGAAATGCCTCACATAGAAAGTCAGATTTGGCAAAAGCATAAAAACAATCCCAACTTTGCTCTGTATGGCATAGACCGTGAAGAGCCTGCCGAAACTGTTATCAAATTTGCTGAAACAACAAAGGTTACCTACCCAATTGGACTAGATCCAAAGGCTGATATATTTGCACTTTATGCTGATCGTAAAGCCGGTATAACCCGAAATATTATTATAGATAAAGATGGAAAAATCGTAAAACTCACCCGCTTATTCGAAATGGAAGAGTTTAACGAAATGGTTAAATTAATAGATGGCTTATTAGCCGAATAAAATGGCTTGGATTTATTTACTCATAGCCGGTGCTGCTGAAATAGTATGGGCCTATGGTCTGAAGATGTCGCACGGCTTTACCAATATAGGATGGACTTTGTCCACTTTCTTTTTTATAGCATTTAGCTTTTATTTCTTTGCCCGCTCCATGCGGACAATACCAATAGGAACTGCTTATGCCGTATTTACGGGCATTGGAGCAGCGGGGACTGCTATTGTAGGAATCGTATATCTGAATGAGGATTTAAACTTTTTGAAAATAGCATCTCTAATTGTTCTTATTTCAGGCATAGTAGGCTTGAAAATGCTTGATAAAGGAGAGAGCAAAGGGCCGGAAACAAATAAAACAAAAGAACAATGATAAGTTGGTTATTACTTTTCTTAGCAGGTCTGTGCGAAATTGGATTCGTAACAATGATGAAGCTATCGAAGGGATTTAAAATATTGAAATTCTCAGTACTTACAATATTATTTATGGCGGTCAGTTTTACACTTCTATCCACTGCATTACGCACTATACAAATTGGTGTGGGTTATGCTGTATGGTCTGGAATCGGAGCAATAGGAAGCGTGCTTGCAGGTATGATCTTTTTCAAAGAATCGAAAGATATAAAAAAACTATTCTTCATATCGCTGATTATAATCGGTATCGTAGGACTTAAACTATCTACAAATTAATAAACAGACAAGAAAAATGAGTATTGTCATTATAAAGTATAACGCAGGAAATATATTCTCAGTCGAAAATGCGCTTAAACGCTTAGGAACCGAAGCCATTGTTACAGGTGATATTAAACTGATTCGTGAAGCCGACAAGGTTATATTTCCAGGAGTGGGCGAAGCCAGTTCGACGATGAAATATTTGCGGGAAAATGGCTTAGATAAATGTATCCAAGAATTAAAACAACCGGTATTGGGCATCTGTCTTGGAATGCAACTAATGTGTTCCCGATCGGAAGAAGGCAATGCCGATTGTCTGAATATTTTCGATATCGGCGTGAAGCGTTTCATATCACAGAAACACGAGGATAAAATTCCGCACATGGGCTGGAATACTATTACCAATCTGGAAGGTGCGATCTTCGACAACTCGATGGAGAATGAATATACTTACTTTGTACACAGCTACTATGTTCCAATGTGTGATCACACGGCTGCCACAACCGACTACATTCTTCCATTTAGCGCAGGATTACATAAAGAAAATTTTTATGCTACACAATTTCACCCCGAAAAGAGTGGAACGGTAGGCGAAGGTATATTACGAAATTTCTTAGATATAAAATAAATGATCGAGATTATTCCCGCTATAGATATTATTGACGGAAAGTGCGTGCGCCTTTCGCAAGGTGACTACAATATCAAAAAAGTATATAACGAAGACCCGCTCGAAGTAGCCAAGATGTTCGAAGATGCAGGTATTCACCGTTTACATCTGGTCGATCTGGATGGTGCAAAAGCAAAACATATTATCAATCATGCCGTTTTAGAAAAAATAGCTTCTAACACTTCTTTAACTATCGACTTTGGCGGTGGCGTACAGAGCGATGAAGACATAGACATCGCTTTTAATGCAGGTGCAGCAATGGTAACAGGTGGTAGCATTGCCGTAAGAGATAAGGAACTGTTCACAGGCTGGGTTAAGAAATATGGTGCTGATAAAATAATATTAGGCGCTGACTGCAAAGATCATAAAATAGCCGTTGCAGGCTGGCAGGAATCCACGTCTTTAGACATTCTTTCTTTTATAGGTGATTATAAAAAAGAGGGTGTGACAAAAGTAGTGTGTACAGACATAAGTAAAGATGGAATGTTGGAAGGTCCATCAACTGACCTGTATAAAGAAATACTAGTCTCTTTCCCCGATTTGTATCTGATTGCAAGCGGCGGAGTAAGCTGTTTTCAAGACATACTTGATCTTGAAAATGCAGGCGTACCCGCTGTAATACTGGGTAAAGCCATTTATGAAAACAGAGTAACCTTAGAAGAATTATCTAACTATAGTAAACACTAAAACTTATGCTAGCAAAAAGAATAATTCCTTGTTTAGATGTAAAAGACGGAATGACCGTAAAAGGTACAAACTTTGTCAATCTCCGTCAGGCAGGCGATCCCGTCGAATTAGCGATTCGTTATTGTAAAGAAGGTGCTGACGAACTTGTTTTTCTCGATATTACAGCTTCGCACGAAGAACGAAAAACATTTACAGATTTAGTAAAACGTATTGCCGAAAATATCAACATTCCCTTTACGATTGGTGGAGGTATTAACGAGCTATCGGATGTAGACCGGCTGTTAAGTGCAGGAGCCGATAAAGTGTCTCTGAACTCGATAGCTATAAGAAATCCTAAAATAATAGAAGAAATAGCGAAAAACTTTGGTTCTCAGGTGTGTGTTTGCGCAATAGATGCTAACTTTGAAGATGGCGCATGGAATTGTTACACAAGTGGCGGACGTATTAAAAGTGACAAAGAGCTTTTCTCATGGGCAAAAGAGGTTGAAAATCTTGGTGCAGGAGAAATCCTTTTCACAAGTATGAGCCATGATGGTGTGAAGACAGGTTACGCCAATGAGGCATTGTGCCAACTGTCCGAATCGTTGAATATTCCGATTATCGCATCAGGAGGTGCAGGTAGTATGGAACATTTCCGCGATGTGTTTACACAAGGAAAAGCTGATGCAGCATTAGCGGCAAGTGTTTTTCATTTCGGCGAGATCGATATAAAAGATTTGAAAGATTATTTGAGAAAAGAGAATATAAACGTAAGATAATGATGAATTATAAATTATGAGTGATGAATATAGTAAAAGATAAAAGCTATAAATTCGCCATAAGAATTGTTCGTTTATATAAATTCCTGACGAATGACAGAAATGAGTTTGTCTTAAGTAAACAGCTCTTGCGGAGTGGAACAGCAGTTGGAGCTTTAGTTAGAGAAGCTCAAAATGGAGAAAGCAAAGCGGATTTTATACACAAAATGGGCATAGCCCAAAAAGAATGCGATGAATCAATATACTGGATCGAATTACTTAAAGATACAGAATATATAAAAGAGTATGAATTTCGAACCATACATAATGATGCAACTGAAATATTAAAAATAATCAGAAGCATCATTCTGACTTCAAAAAATTCATAACTCATAACTTATAATTTATAATTAAATAACATGACTCTCGATTTTGATAAAGTAGGCGGACTCATCCCTGCCATTATACAAGATAATGAAACCAATAAAGTATTGATGCTTGGTTATATGAACCAAGAAGCTCTTACTAAAACAAAAGAGATTGGTAAAGTAACATTTTTCAGTCGTACTAAACAACGCCTATGGACTAAAGGCGAAGAAAGTGGTAACTTCCTCAACGTAGTAAGTATTGTTGATGATTGCGACCACGATACATTACTCATAAAAGTAAACCCTGTTGGCCCTGTTTGCCACACAGGAACAGATACTTGCTTCAACGAAGAGAATAAAGAAGATATACTCTTCCTGAAGTACCTTCAACACTTTATAGAGAAACGCTATAAAGATATGCCCGAAGGTTCTTATACGACCTCGCTTTTTGAGTCGGGTATAAACCGTATGGCACAGAAAGTTGGTGAAGAGGCTTTAGAATCTGTTATAGAGGCATGCAATGGCACAGACGACCGCCTAATCTACGAATCGGCAGATATGCTCTATCATTTGATCGTATTACTTACATCAAAAGGACTGAGTATTGAAGACCTATCTCGCGAACTTCAGAAAAGACATAAAAAATAATTACCCGCTATGAATAATGACAAAGATGTTATAGTTGAATATAAAGGTGTTGAGCTAGATCGTGATGGAAACGTTATTCTAAGCGACATTAATGTATCGATATGCGAAGGCGATTTTGTATATCTGATAGGAAAAGTCGGTGCAGGGAAAAGTACTTTTCTGAAAAGCCTTTATCGTGAAATACCGGTTAATAAGGGTACGGGAAGAATCTTGGAATACGAATTGGGAAGTATGAAAAAGAAAGACATTCCCTATCTGAGAAGAAAGATCGGTATCGTTTTTCAGGACTTTCAATTACTGATTGACCGCTCTGCGTCTAAGAATCTGGAATTTGTTCTTCGAGCCACAGGTTGGAGTAACAAAGATCTTATAGATATTCGTATCAATGAAGTACTTACACAAGTAGGTATGCAAAATAAAGGCTATAAAATGCCTCACGAACTATCGGGTGGCGAACAGCAACGTATTGTTATTGCACGTGCTTTACTTAATTCTCCCGAAATAATTCTAGCCGATGAACCTACGGGAAACCTCGACCCTGAAACAGGAAATCAAATTGTACAACTATTGCATGATATATCGAAAGAAGGAACGGCCGTCATTATGTCGACACACAACTATGCAGTAGTACAGAAATATCCCGGACGCATTGTAAAATGTGAAGACGGACACCTAAAAGAAGTAAATGTTGGAAACAGAGAGCATGCATAAGATGCTCTCGCACTAGCTGAACTTCTCACAATATTCTATTAATAACTTATGAAAATAATCATTATAATGTCTTCAATCCTCCTATCCTTAGCCATTACCTCATGCGATACAAATAAAGCGGTAAGAGCAGAATATGCGGGTGTTGACATTTCTGATAAAGCATCCATTGTTAGAGACAAGAATACAAAACAAGCATCGCTAATAATAGATACAGATGGTAAATGGGCACTATACGCAGGCCCATCTGCCGATCAAATCAATTTCGAAAAAGCCATAGCAACAGGCGAAAATAGCGGAACATTCCCATTAGATGGGAACGACTCAACCAGAACATATTTTCAACTTGTCACCAATGATGGGAAAGCAATCCTTGCCGAACGTCATTTGCCCATGGCAGGAGGATACAATTTCAGGGATATAGGAGGAATAAAGACTACAGACGGGAAATACGTTAAATGGGGAAAAGTTTTAAGATCTGACGAACTGCATAACCTTACAGAAGCCGATTTAAACTATTTGAGTAGTATTCCACTTATTTCGATTGTCGATTTCAGAGCTAACAACGAAGTAGAGAAAGCACCGGATAAAAACCCGGTTTCGTTACATAAAAACTATCATCTGCCTATCAGTCCGGGTAACTTACTATCCATAGAAAGTATAGTTACTTTACCTGAAGCAGATATGGACAGCATCATGAGAAATATAAATAAAATGCTGGTTACTGATAGTGCCAGTATAAAGCAATATAAAATATTTTTCGAGTTGCTGCAAAACGAGAAAGACATTCCACTTATGTTTCACTGCTCGGCAGGTAAAGACCGCACGGGTATGGGAGCTGCGCTATTTCTTTATTCATTAGGCGTTGATGAAGAAACAATACTTAAAGATTACTTGGCATCTAATAAATATCTAGGTGATAAATATACCCCTATAGTTTCGAAATATCCTAACTTAAAACCATTATTGGAAGTCAGACCTCAATATATACAAGCCGGCATCGAAGAAATAAAAAATAAATATGGTTCTATCGATAATTTCTTAACGAAAGAACTTAAAGTAGATACTCTAAAAATGAGAGAACTGTATTTATATTAAGAATCCATTTTAAGCATAAAACAATGATATTACAACGATTAGACATTTCGAGCAATAAAGAATATACTTTTGTGGAAAATCTATATATAGAATCTTTTCCCCTCAGTGAACGTCGCCCTGTGGAAAAAATGTTTAATCTCTACAAAGAGAATCCCAGATTTACAATTGCCATTCTAATTGAAGATGAACAACTTGTAGGTTTCCTAACCTATTGGGATCTGGATACATTTATCTATGCAGAACATTTTGCTATTTCGCCCGAATTTAGAAACGGTGGTTATGGCAAAAAAGTTATGGATTTATTTATTGAAGACATGTCGAAGCCTATAATATTGGAAGTAGAGCTTCCGACAACTATTCTTTCGGAGCGCCGTATTGGCTTCTATCAGCGTATAGGATTCAAACTGTGGGAGAATATACAATATCAACAGCCTCCTTATATACAAGGAGGAAGTAATATTCCAATGAAGCTCATGTCGATTGGTGATATAGACCTAGAAGCGAATATCACAGAAATAAGAAATGCAATATATAGCAATGCTTACGGTTGCTAAATAGCCATTGTCATCGAAAACTCTCTTTGATTTTATAAGGTAAAGAAATAAGTGAGTAAAATCTGCCAAATGAAGTCCAAAATATTACTTTGTACATTTTTCTTTTTGTTCTTAGTTACACCTTCAGCATACTCTCAGGAAAATGTGCAAACAAAGCAAATCAATCATAATGTCCACACTTGGAATGGGCTACTTACTACCCATCGTCTTTCTGACAATTGGGGAGTCACTGCCGATTTTATCATCAGAAGGGATGACTTTCTAAAAGAACCGGGGTTCTATTTTGCTCGATTAGGAGGAGGATATTGGTTTAATGACAATGTATCTGTCTCCGGAGCGTATGGTAATCTCTGGCTTTACAGGCCTCAACTTAGAGATAAAAACTTCACACTTGAATACCGTTTCGACCAACAATTAATAGTAGCATCCAGCCTTTGGAAGTTTAATGTAACGCAACGTTTCAGAATAGAATCCCGTTGGCGAGAAATAGTAGAAGGTGATCAAACAATGGGCAGAACGTTTTCGGAACGTATCAGATATTTATATACTTTCCGCTTACCCATATCTAAAAAACCTAACGTGCCACAATTGATGTTTAGCAACGAAGTCTTGCTCCAATTTGGCAAGCATATTGTTAATAATCCATTGGATCAGATTCGTTTATTTGTAGGTATTCGTCAATCGTTGGGTAAAGGTGTTGCTTATGATTTCGGATACTTCCCTATCTATCAGCAAACCGGTGCAGGAAATGTATATAACCTGAACCATACAGTGCGGCTTTTATTCTATTTCTCAACAAATAAGTCGAAGCTTGACAATCATAATCTTCAAATGGAAGAACAGGAGTAATATTTTCTGATAGAGTTCGTCTTGACTTTTAACCACAGAGTCGCACAGAGTACCACGGAGTATATATTACTGTAAAATTGAATGTTTCATCTTTAGAATATGATTCATTTCAGTACTGAACTTAAAAAACTCCGTAAAACTCCTTTTACTCTGTGGTTAAAGTAAAAGTCGAGACGACTTCACAAGTAAAAAAGATTGCCCGAAAATTTCTCTCGGGCAATCTAAACTCAAACATGCATTAAAACACAAACACTAAAAGGAAATCTATCCATCTTAATTAATTACTCGATATTAATTCCATCCCGGATTTTGCACTAAAGTAGGTGAGCGTTGAATCTCGGTTTCCATAATAGGGAACAAATAATGGCGTGGTACATCAAATACCCTCTCTTCCACGCAATAACGCTCCATTCTATACTTTACGCCATTTATTACAATCTTTCCGTTCGGATCTTCTACGGGACGCATACCATTAATCATACGCTGGCTTTTAGGGTATGATCTTAAACCTGTTGCCCAGTATTTCTGAGAACGTTCATCGTTTGTCGATCCGGCAGACTTCCAAGCTTGCTCCTTTATCAGCTCCCCTTCATTACTTGGCTCAACGTACAAGCGACAATCCCAAGCACGCTTATTCTCATAGTAAAACTCAACCCTGCGCTCGCGTTTAATGTACTCACGCATAAGATTTTTATCCATTTTGGTAGCAGGTGGCATTGGCGCCATAAACGAACGGGCTCTCACCGCATTTACCTTTTGATATATTTCTTCGTTTGGACCCGATATCTCATTTACCGCTTCACAGTAGATATAGACAAAGTCGGGCAGACGCCATATAGGAGGTGCACTTATACTAACGCTTCCGCTTCTATTCCATGAATCTCTGAAATATTTACGGTGATAATAGCCTGTTTTAGTAGCATTAGACGCGTTGATCTTATCAGAACCTGTAGCAACATCGACAATAGCCGGATTGTTATTACCATCGCGGAAAGGTGCTCCATGATAAATAATATCTCTATAAAAACGAGGATCACGCTTTACCGATTTATATGGATTGCCATCGTCATATCCGTCTGCTTTGGCTTTTGCCGAATATACGGGATAACCATATCCATCGGGCGAAATATATTCATACTCGTCTACTTGCTCTTGTACCGGTTGCTGACGGGCACTACCCCCACGAGACGGAGGGTACATATCGCCATACCAACCTTCATATTTGTCTTTTGTAACAAACCATACAGCTTCATTTTGAAATGCCGTCATATCATAATACATATCCCAGAGACGAGCATAGACAGTCGATTCATTCTTATTCTCCCCTGCGTCATCGTTAAAATCTGTTTCAGAGTGTGTATCATACAGTTTATACCTAAGCTTTCCATCGTTTTGACATTCTAATACAGCTTTTGCGGCATCTCTGGCCGAAACCCATCGTGATTGGTCGTAAGTATATTCATTTTCAAAAACACGCTCACCTGTGTAACCGGCCTCTTTCGCTCCATTCCAGAGAGGAGTGGCAGCAGTCCATCTGGCAATGGCAATAAGGCCTAAACATGCCCCTTTGTCAACTCGTCCGAAATGTTCACCTCCCCATGCTCCGGGAACTCTTTTGTATCCTTCCTCAGCATCGGCTACTATCTTCTCAACAATAGAGTGAACAGATTCTTTAGTAAAATCCATAGACGAATTGGGATCAACGGAATGATCTAAATAAGGAATTTCTCCGTATGAGCGCAAAAGTAAATAATGCAAATAACCCCTAAGGAAATAAACTTCTCCTATCCGTTTTTCTAAACTACCAGGTTCCAGTGGATTGTCGGGCGAATTATATTTTGCTACACCTTCAAGAATTACATTTGCACGTCTTATAAAAGCATAAATATCCCACCAGTATTGTCCATTGCTGCCTGCAAGGCTCATTGTACTCCAGTCGCCAGTATTGAACCGGTTTGTAATATTACCCTCAACTGTTGTTCCTTCAGCCTCGTCGGTAATCGCTGCCGACGAAAAGTGATAAAACCATGCTAAAGGTCTATTTGCCACTTTGGCTCTCGAATATAAATCTGTAACCAGCTTATTAACCTCAGTATAACGTGTAAAAACCTCTTCTTCCGTTTTCTGATCATCCGGCTGCTTATCAAGATAATCTTCGCAGGCAAAAGATAGTATCGCAAGCAGAATACAACTTATTATATATTTTATATTTCTCATATTCATTATAATTTATTGTTTTACAATTTTAGAATGTGACATCTACACCAAAGTTCATGACCTTAAGTACCGGATACCAGTAACCACTTGTTTGTCCTACTTCCGGATCGATATCAACATCACCCAAACCATCCCACGTAATTAAATTCTGGGCTTGAGCATAAAGCCGTACTTGCTTTAAACCTGTTTTACGAAGAAGATTACGCGGAAGATTATATCCCACCTCCACATTTTTCAATCGGATATACTTTGCATCGTACAAGAAAAGGCTACTTTGATTATTCTTATTATTTGTATGCGCCCCCATATGCAAAGCAGGATACTTGGCGGTTTCAGCAGTTTCGGGAGTCCATCGGTCTAAGTGCATAGGGCGCACCTTTCCCAATTTATCCTGATCATATTGCGGAAAATCCCAAACCGACCCATCAGTAAGCAATACCGATGTATTGGCAGCTCCCTGAAACAAGAAACTGATGTCGAATCCCTTATATTGCAATGTGATCGGAATACCAAATTGAATCTCGGGACTACGTGGATTTCCCATTATAGTACGGTCACCCAAATCATCTATTTTACCATCGCCATCTAAATCTTTGTAAACAACATCTCCCGGTATTAATTTGCCCCATGGTTGGAAACCATTACCATTATTCATACCGTTCAGTTTATCAGCCTCTTCCTGATTATTAACAAAATGATCAAATACATAAACGAAGTTTTCATATAATCGGGATCCTGTTTCAGTTCTCCAGCTATTTTCTCTGGGAATCTCATTCATAAACACAATTTTATTTCGTGCAAACGTTAAATTCGGTTTGATAAAATATCTGAAGTCTTTACCAATTTTATCAGACCAGGTAACTTCAAAATCAATTCCTCGGTTCCGTACTTTTCCCGAATTGATATACGGAGCGCCTTTACCTACTATTGTAGGGAAACCAAGTTTGTTGTCATCGCCGACATTGGTAATAATATCGTATCTGAATTCGTTAAACACATCAAATGCAATACCTAGCCTCTGATTTAAGAAAGAAGCATCGATCCCTATATTTGTTTTACGCGATTTTTCCCATGTCAAATCAGGATTGGCTAAGCGTCCTTCCCTTATCCCGCCGGGATTCGTATTGAAATACTGCGTACCGAAATCGTACCCGTCTCCTCCTTCGAAGAATGGTAAATATGCAAACCTTCCGCTAGGCAATTTATCGCTACCTACCAAACCGTAAGAACCTCTTAACTTAAGATGATCTAACCAAGATTTCGTACCATCCATAAACTTCTCGTTCGACATAACCCAACCGGCAGATGCTGCGGGAAAGAACCCGAAACGTTTGCTTTTTGCAAAATTCTCCGATCCGTTATATCCAAAATTAAATTCGAACAGATAACGTTTATCATAATTATAAGTCGTTTGCCATGTTAAACCCTGATAGCGATAATCAACATCAGCTCTATCAGTTGTATATGCGCTTTGAGATGAACGATTCAATAATGCCATCGCTGCAACTTCATGCAGTTTATTAAAAATATTGGCATAACTGAGTCTAAACTGAAAATAGGTTCTGTTGCTAGGAGCAGACTGAGTCAATCTATTACGGACTGTTTGATCAACATCAAATTTATTACCTGTCTTAAAGGCACCATCATAAAAGCCGGGGGTCATAAACACATCTCGTCCGTCTACCGGTTGAAATGTCGCATAACCGGGATATTCACGGTAACCTTCGCTATACGTTTCCACATCTCTGTAAATCCATTGCTCTTCTTTGGTATCGTACGAAAATAGCCCTTCAATTTTAAGTCCGTCTGTAATAAAATCGAGATCGTATCCCATAGAATAACTACCATCGAATGAAGATATTTTTTGGTTATGGTATCCTGTACGGCTTAACTCACCCAGTATATTGAAACGATACAACTGATCTCCAAAAAGTAACCCTTGAGGGTTATTCAGTATGTACGCCTGATTAGCTGGATTATCGTTAGGTGCCAGTGTTATGGGCAAATGGGGAGGTTGTGTCATTGCGAGTGTCATAAGTCTGGATGCACTTGTTCCCGGTGCATTACGATCTGTAATGCGTGCTCCGAGATCTAATCTGACCCAGAATTTATCTGTGATATTGACATCGATATTAGATCGGAAATTATATCTTTTAAAAACGGCCTGCGTATCCGATTCACCCAAATCGGTATGCTTATAATTACCCCCTTGTTGGAAATAGCCTGCCATTACATAATAACGGGCTCTGTCATTTCCACCGCGTACCGATAATGTATAATCTTGTTGTTTCCCAGTCTTAAATATATAGTCGAAATAATCCCAATTGTAGCCTAAGCCATCACTATTATCACCTTTAGCCATTCGGAATTTATCAATAGCATCCTGAGTAAATAAATTCGTCATACCGGGATTGTCATTTCTCATAGCCTCGTTATATAGCATTGCATAATCGCCAGACCCTAATAATGAAGGTAATTTGGTCGGACTATTAAATCCGTATGCTGCTTTAAAATTTACTGTTGCACCATCCTGAGCCTTTCCTCTTTTGGTTGTTATTACCACAACACCATTGGCTCCACGTATTCCGAAAGGGGCAGTAGATGACGCATCTTTCAGAATAGTAAATGTCTCTATTTCTTCCGGCGAGATATACGACATCTCACGTTCCACACCATCTACGATAACGATGGGCGATTGATCGCCATAAGTTGCTTTACCTCTGATAAATATTTCACTCTTATCGACTCCGGGTTCTCCCCCACTATACTGATTAACAATCAGCCCCGGAAGACGCCCAGCCAAAGCATTATTGATATTTGCCGTAGGGCTTTGTACCAGATCCCGGGTAGTAATAGTAGATACTGCTCCGGTTATTGTCATTTTCTTTTGCGTAGTATAACCAACTACTACCACTTCTTCCAATGCTTTGGTATCCTCCACTAGATAAATCTCGAGAGTCTTCTTACCTGCTAAAGATATCTCCTGTGGCTGAAAACCTAAGTAGGAAAACGTGAGTAAAGCATTTGCAAATGGAACTGTGATGGTGAAATTGCCATCAGTATCAGTCATTGTTGCAGTATTAGTTCCTTTAACGATTACACTTACTCCCGGTAAGGTTTCTTTTGTTGATTGATCGAATACTTTACCTGTAACCTTAGTGGCATCTTGCTGCGTACTGTTTATTTCATTCTTGCTTACGCCAATAGCATTTATCCTGATACTACCTCCCAGCATAAAAAATGTAATCAGGAAAAGTAGCGTTCGGATATGAACGTGCGTATTCTGCATAGAACCGTTTTTTTCCATAGTCAATAAGATATTAGATTAATAATAAATGTTTTAACTGAATCTCATCCTCTAATGCTAATATGTAAGAAGCAGAAACAAAGGCATGAGAATCACGATTAATAGGTTAACTGTTAATTTAAGATTTGCGTCTCATCATAGGCCTCGATTTAAAATATTAGACATAGGTTTATAGCTCAATACCCGATTGAGATTAAGGAAATGTTCTAATTTTGGACGGAAAATAAGAATTGATATGGCTAAGGTAGGTATATAGAAAAATAGAACAGGAACTAATTCTCTTAAGAAAATCAGCCTATTCTTTGATATAAATAATATTTTGGTTAAATTATCGCAGGGGTGCCCGTTATAGTGATGGCTCTCTCTCTCTCTCTCTCTCTCTCTCTCTCTCTCTCTCTCTCTCTCTCTCTCTCTCTCTCTCTAATAAAATAGAGCTAACCTCCAAATTTCCAAGAAAGAAAATGGTTGAATCAGTAATAAATTTTTGAGGATATTTTAGCATTAAATAAGGTCTTGATATACTTCGTATAATAATATCGACAGCAAATATAGCACATAATATAAAATATACAAATATTTATTAATAAAAACATTGTTATAATCAAACCCCACTGAAAATAACATACACAATTACCATCACATCTATACTTATTAAATAAGATTACAATACACCAATATATCATAAAACAAATAACACACAACACATATTATTTACAAAAAAAGGAGTTGCCAAATTTGACAACTCCTTTCAAGCAAAATATATAATTTTATACTTCTATTATCTTAATAGCATATTCTTAATATCAGGATTTGCCAAGAATCGTGCAAATTCTCCATCAATAGCGATATCGGATGCTGATGCACCATTATCTAACGCCGATTTAAGATTTCCAGCTACACCTGCCGCATTATTTGTTCTGGCAGCAACAATAGCCGCCAAATAGTAAGTTGTTGCATCCTTAGTAGGAACAGCATCTAATATTTGTAGAGCTTTACTATAATTCTTAGTCAATAGTTGAGCTAAAGCAGCATTGTTCGATTTAGTTTCACCAAAAGCCTGAACAGCTTTGCTGTATTCGCCATTCTTAATATATAGCAATCCTAAAGCTTCACCTAAAGTATTTGCTCCGGCTGCACTACCCAATAATTGCTCTGCCTTAGCAGTATTATTATCAGCCATTGCTAACAAAGCAAGATTCATATTTGCTTCAGGGGCACGGGATGAAACTTGATTTGCTTTAGTGAATGCTTGCGAAGCTTTAGCCATATCTCCTCTTTCGAAGTAATATGCTCCTAGGTTATTCCATCCACGGTAATCGTTAGGGTATTTTTGAGTCACGTATGTATATACTTTATCTTTTGAAACACCATCTAAAGTTGCAGCATATAACAATTCTTCTACTGATAAACCAGTCATACCAGAGTTTACGGCAGCCTTCAATTCTTCATTTGTTTTTCCAATAACTTCAACATTTGCAATCAAACGCGAACGACGAAGTTTTGGTAGAATAGTTGCAGCCAAATCTGAATATACAATAGAAATATTCTTAATTTCTTTTTCTCTTTCTACAGGATCAGAATACATAGAAAGGACACTCAATATCAGATCTTTATCTTGCAAACTAGAAGCTTGAACAAGTTTTTGGAATCCTTCCCAGTCTTGAGCCGTATATTTTGCATTGATTTCTGTATCAACATTCTTTTTCTCGAACTCTTTCGACAAGAATTTAGTTGTATTTTGCTCACGTTTTTCTGCTAGTTTTTCATTCAATTCAAAACCACCATCAGGAGAAGCATAAGCAGAAACCTCAACATTTACATTTTTACGATCATTATGATCTGCTTCTTTTACAAGATCTTGCCATGCTGCAAGGTTTTTAGATGTCAATTCGCTAGAACGCAGTTCTGCTTGTTGAATCAAGAACATTATATCAGCATCGTAAGTCTCTTTAATAATACGTTGGAAAGCATCCGGAGCAACCGCAGGAGTCGAAGATGCAGCACTTGCCAAAGCAGCTGTTGCTATCACACCATCGGCAATCTTCATATCAGGGAAATTAACAAGGGCCTTACCATTCTTAAGTACATCGACTCTCAAGCAAAGTTCCGATTTTTTCATTGCCGGAATGTAGTCGAAAGCCGATCGAAGAGTAATTGCGCCGCCGTCAGCCTGACTTATAACAATACCGTTTCCGGCAACTTTCTCTCCTTGGTAGGTTTCTGATGTCCCTAAAGCTTCACCACCATCGTATTTCAATACCGGCGTTACGATAACTGTTACATTTTTGTCGAACCATTTTGCAGGGAAACGACCATTGACTGTTACCGGAACTTTTGTTCCCACTAACTCTAAAGGAGATGGATTTGCTGTGAACAACGAACTTGATAACGGATTCATTTTCTTACTACACGAAGTCATCATTATAGCCGCAAAAGCTATAAAGCATAGAAATAATTGTAATCTCTGTTTTTTCATAGAGCTAAAATTACTGATTTTATTATTGATATTATATGATTAACCTTATCATACAAAGCTAGCCTATTTATTTGGCACAATAGAATGTTGAAATCACTGTTTTCTCCTATCCATACTAGTTTTAATATTTTTTAATCTTTCAGCATTTTCACCGCCACTGTTGCTGAAGCATAAATAGCATTTTCAATGAATGCAGAATAGATTGCCTCATTCAGCGACACATTTATAGAAGCATAATCCGAAGAATCTACCCATACACGTATAGTAACATCTATTGTCCCATTATTAAGCATAGTTACCCCAACAAAAGGAGCCGGACTTTGTTTTATTTTAGCTTCTTTGCTGATAACCGATGAAAGAATATCTTTTACTTGCGAAATATCAGCCCCATAGCCAACAGACAGAGTAATATCGATACGCCTCTCATTTTGAGTAGAATAATTTGTAATACTACCTGTAGACAAAGGACCATTGGGCATAAATATCGTCCTATTATCTCCTGTCAGAAGTACAGTATATAGAATACCAATCGATTGAACAACTCCATCCATACCTTGTGCTACAATACGATCTCCAATCTTAAATGGTTTATTGATAAGAATCATTATACCACCCGCAAAATTAGACAGGTTATCTTTCATTGCCATACCAATAGCCAAACCTGCAGCGGCCAGAATTGCAGCGAAAGAAGTCAAAGAGAATCCCAAGATATTAACAATAAGCAGGAATAGAGTAATTTGAAGTGTTATATTGGCCAGGCTATCTAAGAAAGATTTTACTGTACTCTCAATATGGCGTTTTTCAAGAAAACGACCAATCAATTTTCGCAGCCACCCAATAAGCCAACGGCCAACAAAAAAGATTATAGCAGCCAGAATTATCTTCTGACCCAACACAATAGCATGGTCGAATAACTGACCTAACAAATTATCGATTCGGGAAACTGATAGTTCTCCATTTTGAAGCACTTCTGCCGGAATTACATCTAAAAACATCATAGCTTATTTTTTAATTATGAATTAAATTAATTATATTGCAAAAATTTCAATAGTAAAGGAATAAAAAAGAAAAGAATTATCTTCCCAAAAAGTCAGAACTTATGGGTAACCTTATTTGTTACATTTTAATAAGGCAACAAACTAAACTCTAATTTAAAACAAAATAATTATGAAAAAGTTATTATTTACGTTTATTTTATTAATCACTTCTTTTTCTGTTATTGCTTGTAGTAATGATGATGACGACAGAATTATTTCGCTAAAAGAGCTTCCAGCAATTTCTCAAGCTTTTTTAGAGAAGCACTTCCCTGAACAAACAGTAACGTTGGCCGAAAAAGATGATGATGGCTATGAAGTTGTTTTGAATAATAAATTCAAAATTGATTTTTCATTATCGGGCGATTGGGATGATATCAATGGATATGGACAGGCAATTCCCAAAAGTATATTAGAATTACTACCTACAGGAATTGTTTCACATGTTGAAACAAACTATCCTGCGGAAACATTTATAACCGAGATTAATAAAGAAACTTATGGATTTGAAATAGAATTATCGAATAAGTTAGAATTAAAATTTAAGTCTGACGGTACATATATTGGGATTGATAAGTGATATTGATAAGACAAAAAAATTCACACAGGAGATACTAAATGTTTAGTATCTCCTGTTTTGTTATACACTTAAGCACATTCATTTACCTTAACCTATTAATTACTGGGCATAATATTCTCTAAAAGTTTTCACTTCAACAAAATATTTAATACTTAATCATTTGCATTACAACGATTAATATTTAAATTTGCCGACAGTTAAGGAATTTGTTAAATTTCATGCATCATATTACTCAAAATATGACGTAAATATTACCACCAAAACTTAAATATCTTTTACAAAACTTTTTTCTCACCCGTCTCCAACTAGAGAGGCTGAGGCTACTTAACCAACAAACATATGAAGATAAACTATCTGACAAAAAAATTCTTATTTTTTCTACTTATGGCTTCTTCCTCAACATTAAATGCCCAAGTAACTATTGGCTCTGATATTCCTCCAAAAGAAGGCGCTTTACTCGAATTAAAAAACAATATCGATGGCTCATCAACTAAAGGGTTAGGTATGCCACGAGTGGCAATTATCAGCTTAACTGACATCAAGTTAAGTATACCCAGTGTTCAAGTAGGGGAAGAATCCCAACATGCCGGATTAATGGTGTATAATGTAAATGAAGACCAATGTGCCCCGGCCCCTATCTTTAAAGGTTTATATGTCTGGGACGGTTCTGTATGGCAGCATCTAGGTAATGCAACATTTCCTGATGTTCAAATATATCAGGATCAGGATGGCAACGACTTTAAAGCCCGTCAGTTTGGTGCAGCAGGTGTATGGATGGTAGAGAACCTATATGTAAAAAACTTTGCGCCCGGTATGGGCGGTGCACCTATACCTTTACCCACCGGTACTATTGTTTATAGTACTATAGCCTACGTCTATCCTAAAGGAACCTCTAGCAACTGGAGTGCTGTACCTCCCACTTGGGATAAAAGTCAGGGGTTGCTCTATACTTGGGCTACTGCTGCAAAAGGCAATACATCGGCAGCGAATCAAGGTCAGATATCCGGGGCAAGTCCCGGCGTGGCAGAGGTGGAAAATATTGGACCTCTTGGTAGTGTTCCTCTTAAGTACGTACAGGGCGTTTGCCCTGATGGCTGGCATTTACCAAGTGACCGCGAATGGAATGAGCTTGAAAAAGAAATCTACAACAAAGCGAATATTTATAGCACTTCATCATCGTCGGAATTCTCTCCTACTACGTGGGTTTCAAGCTGGGAAACAACTCCTGATGATCGTGGTTCTAGTAGCACTCACGGTCATGCTAATGCAATGATGGTTCAATGTAGATTAGCGGGTAGCGGCATTGGTAATCCTGCCGGAACAAGTAGACCCGCAGCACAAGGAGGCTTTAGCGCCACTCTTCCCGGTGGCATATTCGCCAGCAGCGCACAAAACTATGGCTATTATAATTACTTATGGTCAAGCAGCTCCGCGGGCAATAGCGAGTCCGCATGGTCTCGGGATATTCATGTAAATAAAGCTACAGTAGCCCGTAAGAACAGCTCCCGAAATAGTATGTACTCGGTAAGATGCAAAAAGAATCAATAAATTAAATGATATCCTCATCGATATGTAATATTAATAAAGCACAGTAAAATTCTGACAGAGGATACTAAACATGCAGTATTCTCTGTTTTTATCACACGCTTATATATTTAGTATATTTAAGCAACTGATATCATTTTAAGTTAAAAAAAACGATTCAAATTCAATTATTAAGCCACATTCTCTAAATATTTACATCACAACAAATAATAACCCTTAATCATTTGGATTATAGCGATTTATATCTATATTTACAGAGTATTAATGAAGAGTTTATTAGACTTTATAATTCATTTGTTCTAGATTAATATATACTGGAATTATTTTATACAACTACTCTTCTTCTTTTTCTTCCAAATTATTAGGAAAAAAGAGAATGATTAACACTAAAAAGCAGATGAAAAAGAAATATTTAAGAGAGTTTTTTATAATTACTTTCCTCTTCCTTTTTTCAATAGTAAATGCTCAGGTAACTATTGGCTCTGATACTCCTCCAGGAATAGGATCCCTGCTTGATTTAAAAGAGAAAGCCGATGGCACGTCAACCAGAGGGCTAGGTATGCCACGGGTAGCAATTACTAATTTAACAGACATCAAAGTAAATATTCCTAGTGTTCTGGCCGGAGAAGAATCCGCACATACAGGCTTGATGGTTTACAATATCAACGAAAATTGGTGCTTAAAAACGCCTATCACTAAAGGTCTTTATGTATGGGATGGTTCGATGTGGGAGAATCTTCTCTCACAGGAATCTCGTGAGGTAACAACCTATAAAGATCAGGATGGAAATAATTTTAGGGCACGAAGGTTTGGAAATGCGGGAATTTGGATGATAGAAAACCTTGCAGCAAAAACCTATGCTTCGGGCGTGGGCGGCGGTAATATCCCAGTTCATGCCGGTGGCCAAAACACTAGTACTGAAGGTCGTGCCTATCCTCAACCTACTAGTAGCAGCGGAACCGACTGGGGAGCCGTGCCTCCCACATGGGAAAAGAAACACGGATTGCTTTACAGCTGGCCGACAGCTGCGAAAGGTAATACTTCTACTGTGGATCAAGGTCAGGGAGCAGCAGAAGAAAATATTGGAGTAATGATTCAGGGAGTTTGCCCTGACGGCTGGCATTTACCGAGCGATCGCGAATGGAATGAACTTGAAAAGGAGATTTATAATAATGCCGGCACGTATAGTAGTTCGTCGACTTCAAGTTTCAATCCGACATCATGGAATCCGGCATGGGAAACAACTGTCGGCCACCGTGGTTCTGGTTCTCCTAGCGGACACAGCACTGCTATGAAAAGTGAGTGTCCTCCAACTGGTAGTACCAAGATTAATGGCACAAGTAAATCTGCGGCACAGGGTGGATTCGCAAGTATACTTACCGGCTATGTGGACGGCGTCACAATCCAGAGTTATGGTGCAAGTACTTTTTTTTGGTCCAGTAGTAGCTCCGAGACCGCTGGTGGTACCAACGCATACTACCGGAACTTATATAAAGACACCATTACAATCTTCCGAAGTCCCATCCGTCGGTTCTACTTGTGTGCGGTCAGGTGCAAGAAAAACTGAATTTCTTTTTTAAACCATAGTCGATTTAGTTACTTTACCGAGACAGATAAGTAATATCAATAACGTATAAACAAGCTTACACAGAGAATACTATATCGCTTAGTATTCTCTGTTTTGATATATACTTATATATTATGCTATGAAATATATAACTTTACTTCTTCAACATAGAAAACTATATTTTGGACAACAAACAAATAACTGATCTTAAGGATTTTCTCAACCAAAAGGTAGAGCAATACAACACTCCCGATTTTATTGCAAACGATCCTATCTGCATTCCCCATAGTTTTACATCGAAACAAGACATTGAAATTATGGGATTCTTTGCTTCGATATTCGCATGGGGGCAACGCAAGACTATTATAAATAAATGTAAAGAACTTGCTCTAAGAATGGATAACAGTCCTCATGATTTTATAACGAATCACAAAGATTCGGATCTGAAAGTTCTACTGGAATTTAAACATCGTACATTCAATGACACCGATCTGCTATACTGTATCCACTTCATGAAACAGCATTATGCCAAATATGAAAGTTTAGAGGATGCCTTTGTTTCAATGCCAGATATGAGTGCAGAAGAAGCTTTAAATCATTTCGAATCTTATTTCTTTTCTCTACCCGAAGCTCCCCATCGCACGCGGAAGCATATCCCATCCCCTCACCGACAATCGGCATGTAAACGATTGAATATGTACCTGCGATGGATGGTCAGGGATGACAATAAAGGTGTAGACTTTGGCATATGGAAACAACTGAAACCAAAAGATCTTATTTGCCCTTTAGACCTTCATGTAGAGCGCACGGCACATATGTTAGGACTATTACAACGAGACAAAGCCGACTGGAAAGCAGCAATTGAACTAACCGAAAATTTAAGATTGTTAGATATTAATGATCCTGCAAAATATGATTTTGCCCTGTTTGGAATCTCTATCGAAGAAAAATGTCTCATTGATAGAAGTATACGAATATAGAACGACGAATTTTTAACATGTAAATCAACAATATACATGTTTTATATACGTAAACTTAATTTTTTAGTATCTTTGCTCTGTTATTCGAACTTATATTATTCGACAACCGATGGGCAAATTATATATCATACCCACGCCAATAGGGAATCTCGAAGATATGACTTTCAGAGCCATCAGGCTATTAAAAGAAGTCAATCTCATTCTGGCAGAAGATACACGTAAAACGGGTATCCTTCTCAAGCATTTTGAAATTCAGAACAAAATGCAATCATACCACAAATTCAATGAACATAAAGCAATATCTCATATTATAGATAGGATAAATGCAGGGGAAGATATGGCTCTGGTTTCGGATGCTGGCACACCCGGCATATCCGATCCAGGCTTTCTGGTTGCACGTGAATGTGCTAAAGAAGGTATTGAAGTAATATGTTTACCGGGAGCTACGGCTTTCGTTCCGGCTCTTGTTGCATCGGGCATACCATGCGACAAATTCTATTTTGAAGGTTTCCTTCCACAGAAGAAAGGAAGAATGACCCGCCTAAAAGCTTTAGCCGAAGAAACCAGAACAATCGTATTATATGAATCGCCTCATAGAGTGGTTAAAACATTGACCCAATTAGCTGAATATATGGGCGAAGAAAGGTATGCAGCGACCTGCCGCGAAATATCAAAAATATATGAAGATACCCGCAGAGGAAATTTACAAGAACTAATTTCTCATTTTTCGGTGAACGAACCTAAAGGAGAATTTGTTATAATAGTATCAGGTAAAAATGAATAAATATTAAATTAACCAAAATAATTGGATATGAATATGAAAAAGTTAATTATTGGATGTCTATGCGCCCTTGCATTAGCATCGTGTAACGTGAAAAATTCGGATGAATATAAGGCTTTGCAGGCTGAAAGGGACTCTCTATTGCAGAAAAACGCACAGGGAAGTACTGAAATGGCAGAGATGATGGGTATTATCAACGAAGTTGAAGAAAATTTCAACCAAATAAAGGAAGCAGAAAAATATTTGACTGTTGAATCGAAAGCAAAAGGTGAGATGACAACAGATACCAAAACCCGTGTAAGAGACAATTTCGAAATGATCCACGAAATTTTGAAAAAGAATCAAGCTGAATTAGATAAATTAAATACACGCCTTAAAAATAGTTCAGGCGAAATGTCCGGTTTGAAAAAGACTATCGAACGTCTTAGCGCTGAATTGACAGAAAGAGCAAATACAATTACCGAATTGCAAACATCTTTAGCAACTCGTGATGCTCAAATTGCACAATTGGAAACAAGTGTACAATCACTTTCTGAAAATGTAGATAATCTTTCTACTCAAACTGCCGCTCAAGCTTCTAAAATTAAGGAGCAAGATAAAGAATTGAATACTGCTTACTATATGTTTGGTACTTCTAAAGAATTGAAAGAAGCGAAAGTAGTTTCAGGTGGTTTCTTAGCTTCTCCTAAAATTTTGAAAGAAAACATTGAGAAAAGTCAGTTTATTAAAATTGATATTCGCGAAACTAAAAGCATCCCTGTATATGCAAAGAAAGCTAAACTTCTTTCTAACCACGCTAGTGATAGCTATACACTAGAAAAAGACGCGAACGGAAATATCACTATAAAAATTACAGATTATAAGAAATTCTGGAATCTTAGCAGCTTCTTGATTATAGAAGTAGGATAAGTAGAATTATAGGATAACAACAAGAAAGGCCGGTATTAGTTAATACCGGCCTTTCTTGTTGTTACAAATATATAAGTTAACGTGAGTTTGATATAAACACCGTATAATAGTGCGCTATAATCTGGTATCTGCCTTTAGTACATTCTGTCATCCCGATACGCAGTGAGGAATCTATTATACCTTGATGTTATTAACTGCCAACTTATTTCATAAGAGACCCCTCCTTTCAGTTCGGGATGACAGAATCTTCGGGAAATTTTATTCGTTATTGTCTCTTCTTTTATTTCGAACTCATGTTAGATTAAGTAGTTCTTATTACTGTCCCCCCTTTTTGATTTATACACCACAGCCCAAAGGCAGTTAACAGACCATTCAATAATAGTATTTCATAGCCTACAGTATAACCAAATTGATATTTCAAAGCAATCTCTAGTCCATAACAAAGTATCGGTGCTATAATACACACAACCGGCACAAATTTATCTTTCAGCGATATCTTTGTAAACAGCCCCATAAAGAATAAGCCAAGTAGAGGTCCGTAAGTATACGATGCTGCTTTATAGATTGTATCTAAAATATTGCTTCTTCCTAAATAATCGATAAGAAATATTGTGACAAGGAAAAGCAAACTAACGAATATATGCACTCTATTTCTCATTCTTTTAGCTGTTTTAGCGTTCTTCTTTTCAGTTTCAAGCAAATCGACACAGACAGATGTAGTCAAAGATGTTAGCGCAGAATCAGCGTTAGAGAAAGAGGCGGCAACTATGCCGATAGCAAAACAGATCAAGACAGGTAATCCTAAATATTCAGTAGCTAGTAAAGGCAATATTTCATCCGAATTCTCGGGCAATGAAATATTATATTGAGAGGCAAAAGCAAGAAGCAAAATACCTAAAGCCAGAAACAGATAATTCATAGGTATGAAACCGAATCCGTAGCTTACCATATTTTTCTGTGCATCTTTCAAGTTTTTACAAGATAAATTCTTTTGCATCATATTTTGATCAAGCCCAGTCATCACGATTACAATCAATATTCCACTAAGGAATTGTTTAAAGAAATTTTGCTTCGAAGCCCAGTCATCAAAAACGAATATACGTGAATGTTCGCTGCTCATTATTACATCTATTGCTTGTGGAATATCAAGCTCCAATCGTGATACAACCTGCCAGATGATTAGGATTAATGCTGTGAGTAAACATATGGTTTGCAAAGCATCAGTCCACACAATTGTCTTTATCCCACTTCGGAACGTATATCCCCAGATAAGAACTATTATTCCGGTAACCGTTACATAAAAAGGAATATTCCACTGGTCGAAAACCAGAACCTGAAGAATCAGTGCAACCAGATATAGTTTGGATGCAGAACCTATTATTCGAGATAAGATAAAAAATGATGCTCCTGTTTTATAAGAATAGAATCCGAATCGCTTCTCCAGATACCCATATATTGTTGTCAAATTCAGCTTATAGTATAGTGGAAGCAAAACAAAAGCTACAATCAGATAACCCGGAAAAAAGCCCAGAACCATCTGCATATAACTCATATCGAATTGCCCAACCATACCCGGCACAGATACAAATGTTACTCCTGATATGGAATCGCCCAACATACCAATAGCAACTATATACCACGGCGACTTCCTATTACCTAAAAAAAATGCATCATTATCGGTATGCTTTCTGCCGACCAGATATGAAATCAGAAGTAAAACTCCAAAATATACAGCTATGACAATTAAGATAGATGTTCCCATTTATTTTTCGTCTTCAATATACACATTTTGATAACCATTTGAGAAAAACACCTTCCGTTTGACCGTTGCATCATTACCCGAATCAATAATTACATAACCCTGATGTCTGATTGTATCTGCGCTTATCCTTTCGTTAGTATCGATAGTAAGATCTTGCGGGTTATACCCTCTACTAATAAACTCGAATTCGAAATTGATATATGATGGACCTATATAGTAGGTCTTGTTTTTTTCTTTCAGAACCAGATTATTTATTTCACTACTTTGCGTATTAAATGATTCGAGGGCACCGATTTGCCGACTAAAGTTTACAAATGAAATTATCTGTATAACTATAACACCTATGATCAGAACAACATTTGGCAATTGTTCTATATATCTTCCAATGGACACACCAATAAGAAAAATAAACACAAATGCGTAATAAACAAATGTACGAGGGAATGGTATAACAGAATGAGCGATAAGTAAAATAACAGGAGCTAAAAGAAAAAGCACCCAAAGTACCATCGTCCATTTGTCTTTATTCTTAAAAGCAATTACACATCCCGCTAAAATTAAAACAATAGAAATAAAGAACGGTACTCCAAAAATATCTTGCAGTGTCTCCCTGAAAAAATCTGGCAAAGCCTCTATAACCACAAATCGGCTTTTAGGTTCCACAAATTGATTACCGGTCAAAGCCTTTATACCATCTACAATCATAATAGGGGCATAAAGAAGTATTACCGAAGCGATAGTGAGCACATTATACACGATCTGCTTTTTTATATTTCTGTAATTATAGATCAGAATCAAGACATTAAGTATTGCAAAAGGGTATAAAAATGATGGCATTGTATAAAACCCTAAAACACTACTGAGCATAAAAAAGAGCCAATCCTTCGTTCTATTATCATTCTTAATAATATTATAGCTCGCATAAAGGCTTATAATGAAGAACAATGTTACCATGCCATATCCCCTAGCCATAAAATTGAAATATACCGACATAAAAGCCATCGATACGATACCAACAACAAATGTGGCAACCTTCTGAGAATAAAATTTCTTAACAAAAGAATATGCTATCGTCCAGGCTAGAATAGATGAAATGATAGCAGTTAAACGCAAACAAAAAAGCGTTGGTAAGAATGGGATACAGTCTGTTATATTCGTTAGTAGAGAATGTAATACATGATTGTTAGGATAGGGATAGAAGATCATGCAATAGTAAAACGGCTTATTGGTAAAATTAAGGAAAGTAAAGGCTTCATCGTATGATACAGGAATAGTTAGCCCTAAATAAATTGACGAAACTATAGGAATGGCTAAAACAAGTAAAGCTTTCTTAGTCTTAAAATCCGTAAAAACTGATTTAACAGCACGCAGAAAATAATATATAAACTTCTGTATGTAAGTGTACACTTTATCAAATGAGAAGAAAAGGAATCCAATAAGAAGCAAGCCAAACAACAAGGCACCTTGCAAAATAAGTAATCGGGAAGGATTTATCATTTCAGCTAAAACATCCCGCTTATCTGATGGATAATTCACTAATTGCAAAACCAAGTCTATAAAAGCATCATAAGGAAATATAAAAGAAAGAACCAACACAGCGAATAGCAACATGAAAGAGACTATAACACCTAACTTGAGAATGAGCTTATTTATACTTTTATTCTTTATTTTCATCAGCTTATATCTAATAAGCACAAAGATACTACTTTGCCATTAACTGACAAGAGGCCATTTACCTCAAAATATAAATGAACAGATAGCTTCTGATATTTGATTATAATGTTGTTTTTCTTAAGTTTGTAACTCAACATACTGAAACATTTATTAAGCGCCAATTTCCCCAAAGAACAATAAAAATGTCATATTCAAATTCATCATTCCGACAAAATGACAGTCCGAATGTTAAAATAATAATAAAGCTAAAACAGAGGGTTAAAAGTGTTAAAAAATAGACTTTGAATATCCTAAATGAATGATTTTTGTGTTTACATTTGAAGAAATTTAAAGTAAAAAAATTACAAACTAAAAACAATACTTACATATGAAAAAGATTTGGAAAAACATTTCAACTTATGCTATGGTTGCGTTAGTGAGTATCGGTGCAACATATGGAATGTATCGCTTTATGGACGCTAAAGGTCATTATAGCTCATCTGATATTTTCAGCTACGGCCAAGAATTCGATCAGCAAAATGTACATTTAGCCAGTTTAACAGCAGATGGATATCCTGACTTTACAAAAGCTGCCGAAAGCTCCATACACGCCGTAGTACATATAAAATCTACTGTAAAAAGCCAGGCAGCCGCTCAACCACAAGGACGTCAGCGGATGATAGATCCTTTTGAATACTTCTTTGGCTTCGGCGATAGAGGAGGCAATGACTTTCAATACGGCAACCCTCAGCCAAGCGTTGGTTTCGGTTCGGGTGTTATTATATCCAAAGACGGGTATATTATTACCAACAACCATGTAATCGATAAGGCAACCGAAATAGAAGTTACGCTTAATGACAATAGCAAACATAGTGCTAAGCTTATCGGTGCAGACCCAACAACTGATATTGCTCTCTTAAAAATTGAAGGGAATGATTTCGCATACGTACCATTCGGCGATTCAGACAATCTTAAGGTTGGAGAGTGGGTATTAGCAGTAGGAAACCCATTCAATTTGACATCGACCGTTACAGCCGGTATAGTTAGTGCCAAAGGACGTGGAGGTATAGGAGCAGGAGGTAAGAATGATATGACGATACAATCGTTCATTCAAACTGATGCTGCAATTAACCCCGGTAATAGTGGTGGTGCATTAGTAAATACAAATGGACAGCTTATCGGTATCAATACAGCCATATATTCACAAACAGGTAATTTCGCAGGATATGGCTTTGCCGTACCTATTTCTATTGCAGGTAAAGTTGTGGCTGATATAAAAGAATACGGAGCAGTACAACGTGCCGTTCTGGGAGTTATGATCAGTGATTTGTCGGTAGCAAAAGAAGCTGCTCCTGAAAAAACTAAAAACCTGAAAATAAATGAAGGTGCTTATGTTGGAGGGTTTGCAGAACACAGTCCGGCTAAGCAAGCAGGAATAGAGGAAGGCGATGTTATCATTGCTGTGAACGGAACTAAAGTACGTAGTGTAGGCGAATTGCAAGACCAAGTAAATCGCTTCCGCCCTGGGGACAAAGTGAAAATCACAGTAAAACGTGGTGACGCAGATAAAACATTCGATGTTACTCTGAAAAATAGTGACGGTAATACCTCTGTTGTGAAAAAAGGAGACGGATTAGCAACTGTAGGAGCAGCGTTCAAAGATTTATCTGCTGAAAAGAAAAAAGAATATGGCATTAGTTATGGAGTTGAGGTTGCAGGAGTAGACAATAGTGGTAAGTTCAATAAAGAAGGAATCACTAAAGGCTTTATTATCCAAAAGATAAATAACCAACCGGTTACTTCGCCAAGCGATGTGGAAAGTATAATTCAAGCAGCGGCTAACAGTCAGGATAAAGCCCTGTTTATCACAGGATTTTATCCGACTACCGGAGCAAGAAAATACTATGCAATTGATTTGAGTGAGAAATAATGTTTTTTTAATATAAAATAGCGCTCAGGCTAAAACAATCAGAAGGCTTGAGCGTTATTTCATTTAGTAACGATCAAGAAAAAGCTATCTCAAGAACATCTGTTAATTAAAATACCTAGTTAAATAAAAGGGGGCTGACACTGTCGTTCTTATTCAAAAATTCACTATATTTGCAAACATTTTGGGATGCATAAAATTATATATCTATAGATGAGGCAGTTAAAGATTACAAAGTCGATCACTAATCGCGAAAGTGCGTCGTTAGACAAGTACTTACAAGAAATTGGACGAGAAGACTTAATTACAGTTGAAGAAGAAGTTGAATTAGCTCAAGCTATCAAAAAGGGAGACAGGGCTGCTTTAGAGAAACTTACACGAGCAAATCTAAGATTTGTCGTTTCTGTTGCAAAACAATATCAGAACCAAGGATTAAGTTTACCCGATCTAATTAATGAGGGAAATTTAGGTCTGATAAAAGCCGCAGAAAAATTTGATGAGACAAGAGGTTTTAAATTTATCAGTTACGCAGTATGGTGGATTCGTCAATCTATTTTGCAAGCGTTAGCTGAACAATCTCGTATTGTACGTTTACCTCTCAATCAAGTAGGTTCTCTAAACAAAATCAGCAAAGCGTTTTCTAAATTTGAACAAGAGAATGAGCGCAAACCTTCGGCTGAAGAGTTAGCCGAAAAACTGGATATTCCGGTTGACAAAATTTCGGACTCACTGAAAGTCTCGGGACGACACATTTCTATGGATGCTCCTTTCGTTGAAGGAGAAGACAACAGTCTATTGGATGTGCTTGTAAACGATGACGCTCCCATTGCCGACCGTTCGTTGATGAATGAATCGCTCCAACAAGAGATTGACAGAGCATTATCAACTTTGACCGAAAGAGAAAGCGAAATCATTAAGATGTTCTTTGGACTTGGGTATCAGGAAATGACCCTCGAAGAAATCGGTGATAAATTTCAATTAACACGAGAACGTGTACGTCAAATCAAGGAAAAGGCAATTAAACGTCTACGTCAAAATTCGCGAAGTAAACTATTGAAAAGCTATTTAGGCTAAATTTCAATTAGAAATAAACTGAAGAGTTGGAGAGATCCAGCTCTTTTTTATTTAAAGTTATATGTGGTAGAGTAATAATAATCGACTGTCCCCTCCTCTATTTGTATAACAATATCTTCTATTGCTCTGTCTTTACCCAAAGGATCGTATTCCGTCTTCAGGCTATTCCCGAAGATACCGGCAAAAGTATTATAGACTCCGGCCTTAAAACTACCGACTAATGATTTTACAATATTGTAGGATGATGTATTGCATTGCCTATCGATGAGTTTAATCAGTATCCTACCCTGACTGCGACTCATCTTCTTCATCTTGGGCTTATAGGTATCCATCATGTGTTTTTGAACTGCCTCGAGATGCTTTTGCTTAGCTTTCTCATCAGGGATAGTCTGCATATACTCATAAGTTTCAATAATAGAACCAGCTATCATTTTAGCATAAGGATAAGTTGCCTTTACATCTCTTACAAGCTTAGTATACTCTTCTCTATCTTTTTTGTTTTTGAATTTATAAGGGGCAAATACATGTACAGGGCGTAATTGCACAACAGCGATAGTATCACCCTCATATATAGAGTACATATCCAGATACGTCTTCACCCCCTCTTGACCTTTCACCGTATTCCATGAAAAGACAAGCAAAAGACATGATATAAATACTAATCGTTTCATATTTAATATAGAAATTAAACAATCAAATATACAAGAAAAAAACAATCGGAATAAAAGTTTTAGTAAATTTTATCTAGCAGAATTTTCGCAGTCTCGAAAAGAACTTATTACCTCTGAAATAGAAATCAGCAAGTATACTTTTAGGATAAATAGTTTTAAGGCTACTTTGAGTCGCCTTCTCTAAATTTTCTTTCCTAGCTAAAGTGTAGGATTGCTTTATCTGTTTAAATTCTTTATGAGCAGCGTGCACAGCTTTAGCATTAGGCATTTTACCCGTCAATGCATATTTCAATGCTGCAATGTAGTCCAATAATATTCGTTTATTTAATACTTTATCTATCGAATCTTCGGGAAGGTTCTTATAAAGCATCAATAAATTATTCCTGAAATTGAGAAATGTCTTACGTGGGCTTTCTTCCGAAAGTGTAGCACCTCCTACATGATAAACCACAGATGATGGTATACAAACAATGCGTTTTCCTCGCGAGTTTAGCCGCCAACAAAGATCAATTTCTTCCATGTGAGCGAAGAAAGTAGCATCAAACCCTCCCGCATCGAAAAAATCCCGGGCACGAATCACCATGCATGCACCTGTTGCCCATAGCACATCTGTTATAGTATCGTACTGACCTTTATCTTGCTCTATTTCTCCAAATATGCGTCCTCTGCAAAAAGGATAGCCATATTTATCTAAAAAGCCTCCCGCTGCTCCTGCATATTCAAAATACGACTTATTTCTCTGTGCTAACAATTTAGGTTGAGCAGCAACAACATCTTCATTAACATCTAAAAAATCAACAATAGGCTGTAACCAGCCCTCTCCTACTTCCACATCGGAATTTAAGAGAACAAAATATTTGGCTTCAATCTGTTTCAATGATTGAATATAACCATCTGCATAGCCATAGTTTTCGGGTAAAACGATTCGCCTTATTTGTGGGTAAGTCTCTTTAAGGAAATCAATAGAATTGTCTGTCGAGCAATTATCTGCAACAATAATCTCTACGTCATCCGATAGTGTATATTGAATAACCGACGGTAGAAACTGCTCTAACAATTTCACACCATTCCAATTTAATATTACAACTGCGGTTTTAATCATCTATGTTGAATTGATTCTACTTCCTGACGACTTCTTTTCCAGCGTTTATGTGTCCAAAGCCAATAGGCCGGATAACGAAGAATCGTTTTTTCCATTGCCCTGATATATCTTTCTGTTATAACAAATTCGGGTTCATCCTGAGGCTTATCTGTTAACAAGCGGATAGTTGCTTTATAATATCCTCGTTTTAATTTCTGAACATCAAGATAAAAAACTATAAATCCTGTTTTCTTAGCAATACGCTCCACACCCGTAAACACAGGAGTGTCCTGATTCAGAAAATTAGTCCAATAGTGAATATTATTAACCGATGGCGTCTGATCGGCCATAAAGCCTATAAGCATTTGCTTATTTTCTCTTTTCTTCTTGATGATAACCCTCAGTGTATCACTCTTGGGTATTCCTAACGAACCGAAACGGCTTCGTATCTTAAGGAACAAATCATCAAAAGCCTTATTTTTCAGAGGTTTATATATCTGTGCTAGAACCTCTCCATCTACAAAATTCAGATTGAGAGATGGCACCCATTCCCAATTGGCATAATGCCCCATAAACAGCAAACCCGATTTGCCATTTTTCATGTATTCTTTCACCAGCCCAACATTCTCGAATTGTAAACGTTTCTGCATTTCCTCATCGGAGATATGCAAAAGCTTAACTGTTTCAAAAAAATAATCGCAAAAATGATGATAAAACTCCTTTTCTATAACTAGACGCTCTTTCATCGTCTTGTCGGGAAAAGAACCTGCCAGATTCCGGCGTACAACCCTCTTTCTATATCCGACAATATTATATACAATAACATATAAAACATCAGATAAGACATATAGGAACTTTAATGGAAGCAGGGCATGCAAATACATCCAAGCATATACAATATAATAAAGAATATTATTTAATAGTTTCTTCATTTTTCGACTAGAGCTGTTTTTGCATTGTTGAAATTGCCTAAAGTTATAATTTTTATTTCATTTGCCTGATTTATATCGAAAGGGACTTCTACTTTCACATAATTTTCGGTAAAACCATACATAACATCATCATATTGTGCATGCTCTAATAAAACTTTGCGTTGGGTACCTTGCTGTGACTGATAAAAAGTTTGTAATTTCTGATCCGACAAATCCAATAGAATCTTACTGCGTGTATGTTTTGTTTTAGGATCAACCTCATGGTCGATCTTCAATGCTTGTGTATTCGGACGTTCCGAATATGTAAAGACATGCAATTGCGAAAAGTCCAAACTTTCAAGAAATTGTCTCGCTTCCTCAAAATACTCGTCCGTTTCTCCACGAGTACCCACAATTACATCTACACCAATAAAAGCATCGGGTATAATTGATTTTATTTTCTCAACCTTATGACGGAACAAAGCTGTATCGTAGCGACGGCGCATCAATTTAAGTACCGCATCGGAACCCGATTGTAATGGAATATGGAAATGGGGAGCAAATCGCTTAGAACTTGCAACAAAATCGATAATCTCGTCAGTCAGCAAATTCGGCTCAATTGAAGATATCCGATAACGTTCAATACCTTCTACCTCATCTAGAGCTTTTACCAAGTCGAAGAACGTTTCTCCTGTTGTACGTCCAAAATCTCCGATGTTTACGCCTGTCAACACGATCTCTTTTCCTCCTTTAGCGACAACCTCCTGAGCTTGCTCCACTAAACTATCAATTGTTCCGTTACGGCTCCGCCCTCTAGCGAAAGGTATAGTACAAAACGAACAAAAATAATCGCACCCATCTTGCACCTTAAGAAAATAACGTGTTCTGTCGTCTTGCGAACAGGAAGGTACGAATGATTTTATATTATTTGTTTTAGATGTATGTATTACACCTTTATCTTTTTTCTTTAGCTCGTCAAGATAAGCAACAACATCCAATTTCTGTTCCGATCCTAATACAATATCCACCCCTTCTATGCCTGCAATATCTTCAGGTTTGAGCTGTGCGTAACAACCCGTTGCAATCACATACGCGCCAGGGTTTTCTTTAATCATCTTTCGAACAGCCTGACGGCATTTCTTATCGGCCAATTCCGTTACCGAGCATGTATTTATTATACAAATATTAGCCACTTCCCCTTCTCTTGCCTTTCTTACACCTACGGAGTTCAATTGCTTTCCGATAGCAGATGTTTCAGCAAAGTTTAGTTTACAGCCGAGAGTGAGATAAGCAGCAAGCTTATTTTCAAATATAGAGTTATCAATCATTATTATGTATAGTCCTAAATAAATATTGAGTGGGGTAATGTGCAGTTATAATATATAAACCATTACCCAAAAGCCTACAAAATTACATAATTGTCTCAACTTTACATAGAGAATACTTGGAGATTATGTTAAGAGTATTTATTTTTGCACAAATTCACTAAAAATGAGCAATCGATGATCGATAAAAATTTTGTAAAACTTTACGAAGACAGCTTCAAATACAATTGGGATCTTCCGGCACTTTCCGACTATTCGGAACAAAGCACGCTTTATTATAAAGATCTCGCAAAAGAAATTGCACGTGTCCATCTATTACTGAAAGGAGCAAATATAAAAACAGGAGATAAAATAGCGCTCATTGGCAAAAACAATATACCATGGTGCGTTACTTATTTAGCTGTTATACACTATGGGGCTATCATAGTTCCTATATTGCAGGATTTTCATGCCGATAATGTACAGCATATTATCAATCATTCGGAAGCAAAACTGTTATTTACAGGCAACCAAATATGGGATAACCTCGATGAAGATCGATTGCCTCTGATAAGAGGTGTATTTTCAGTAAATGACCTCAAATTTAATTGTTTGTATGAACAAAAAGGCGAAAGACTATCATTTATAGCCTCCTCTCTTGAAAGCCTTATGGCAGAAAAGTATCCGAGTGGCTATTCTCAAGGTGATGTGAAATATGCAGAGGTGGATAATTCGGAGGTTGTTCTCATTAATTATACATCAGGCACTACGGGCTTCAGCAAAGGAGTTATGCTGACAGCAAATAATCTGGCGGGAAATATAACTCATGCTCATTATCTACAACTTCTCTTTAGAGGACAAAACATTGTATCCTTCCTTCCTTTAGCCCATGCATACGGATGCGCATTCGAGTTTTTATACTCGCTGAGCGAAGGTGCACACACAACATTACTAGGCAAAACACCATCACCTAAGATTCTTACTCAGGCTTTTGCTGAAGTAAAGCCGCATCTCATTATTTCCGTTCCACTTGTTATAGAAAAAATATACAAAAAAGCTATTTTACCCAAGATAGAGAAACCAGCCATAAAGGCTGCCCTTAAAATACCAATTCTTAAAGATCGGGTTTACGCTAAAATCAGACAAGGGCTGATGGATGCGCTTGGAGGTAACTTCCACGAAGTAATAATTGGAGGCGCAGCACTAAACAAAGAAGTTGAAGCATTTTTACATAAAATTAAATTCCCTTTCACGGTAGGTTATGGCATGACCGAATGCGGACCATTAATCTCTTATGACCATAATTACGATTTTATCCCCACCTCGTGTGGCAAAGTATTAGATAATATTATGGAAGTAAGGATAGATTCTACCGATCCATATAATATTGTAGGTGAGATCCAGGTAAGAGGAGAAAATGTAATGAAAGGCTATTATAAAAATGAAGAGGCAACCAAAGCTGCATTTACGGAAGATGGTTGGCTGAAAACAGGTGATTTGGGGACAATAGACCACGACAATCGCATATTTATCAGGGGGCGTTGCAAAACGATGCTACTAGGACCCAGCGGACAAAATATATTCCCGGAAGAAATAGAAGCAAGACTAAATAATATGCCCTTTGTTATGGAAAGCCTTGTCGTAGAACGAAGCGGTAAATTAGTAGCACTTATTCACCCTGATTATGAATCGATGGATTCGGCTCAAATAGAACAAAATATGCTTCCCGAGATAATGGAAGAAAATAAACGCACGTTGAACAAATTGCTAGCCAGCTACGAAAATATCACATCAGTACAAATATATGCCAGTGAATTTGAGAAGACTCCCAAGAAGAGCATTAAGCGATATTTATATGAGAACTAGGGGTTCTCAGGACTAAAATGAGAAGAAAAATAAAAAACATTAAAAAAAATACATTTGTGTTATATAACATATAATAAATATGTGTATATTTGCATCGTGTTATCAATAAAATAACTCGAATACATTTACCGTTTAAGTTAAATAGAAAAGAAAAATGAAAAAATTAGTATTATTCGCTGTTGCTGCTATCGCAATTACTTTCGCATCTTGTGGAAACAATGCTGCTCAAAACGCAGAAGAAGCTGCTAAAAAAACTGCTGATTCTCTAGCTGTTGAAGCTGCAAAACTTCAAGAAGCTGCTGCTGCTCAAAGCGATTCTTTAGTTAACGCTGCTGACTCTCTTGTACAAGAAGTTAAAGCTGAAGTTAAATAATAGAAGCAAAACAGCCTTAATGGTTATAACCTGTATGAGTTACTCATATAGGTTTTTTTAATTTACACAAAACTACTCAATGCTAATATTCGTTGTATTTGAACAGACTTTACAAATATTCAGATAAAAAATAACTACCTTTACATAAAGATTGGCTATCGTCAAGTCAGTAGCTCAGAACAAACTCGTAAGCACAAAACATTCTAACAAATTATTATTTATTTAATGGAAGTAGAAAAAGAACACTGGGATATAGAGATAAAACCGAGAGGCAGTAATTTCTCGCTTAATCTCAAAGAAGTTTGGCAATATAGAGACTTGCTACAAATGTACATCAAGCGAGATATTGTAACAATGTACAAGCAAACAGTTCTTGGACCTCTGTGGTTTATTATACAGCCACTATTCACAACAGTTATGTACATGTTTGTATTTGGTGGAATTGCGAACATACCAACAGACGGCTTACCTCAGATGCTATTTTATCTAGCCGGAATCCTTTGCTGGAGCTATTTTGGAGATTGTTTGGGCAGAGCCTCCGGAACTTTTTCTCAAAATGCAGGTGTATTCAGCAAAGTTTACTTTCCTCGCCTGGTTGTTCCCATTTCTGCTATAACCTCTAACTTAATCCGCCTAGTAATACAATTAGCTATTTTCTTGATTGTCTACTTCTATTATATATACAACGGAGAAAATCTACAACCTAATTCGACATTATTCTTATTACCTCTGCTTATTTTAATGTTAGCAGGTCTAGGGATGGGATTTGGAATTATAATTTCATCTTTGACAACAAAATACAGAGACCTTGCCATATTATTTGGCTTTATTACTCAGCTTTGGATGTATGCAACTCCCATTATATATCCATTATCGGCTATACCACCCAAATACAGCGGAGTAAAATGGATAATAGAATTAAATCCTCTTACATCAATTGTTGAAACATTCAAATACAGTTTTACCGGAGCCGGAACATTTAGCTGGTTTTCACTAGCATATAGTTTCATTTTCACAATTGTAGTCGTAGTAATCGGCTCATGGATGTTCAACAAAATTGAACGGAAGTTTGTTGATGTAGTATAATTCTAAAAGGAACAAGAAATAATGTCTGATATAGCAATAAAATTCGAAAATATTTCTAAACAATACCGCCTTGGCACAATTGGCACAGGAACTATTAGTCACGACCTGAACAGATGGTGGCATGTGGTTAGGGGTAAAGAAGACCCCTATCTCAAAATTGGCGAAGTGAATGATCGCTCGTCGAAGGCTACCAGTGACTATGTATGGGCGCTCAGAGATATAAGTTTTGAAGTTAAACAGGGAGAAGTACTTGGTATCATTGGTAAGAATGGTGCCGGAAAATCTACTCTTTTAAAAATTCTATCAAGAGTAACATCTCCTACAACTGGCACAATTAAAGCAAAAGGGCGTATTGCTTCACTTTTAGAAGTAGGTACAGGCTTTCATCCTGAAATGACAGGCCGGGAAAACATATACATGAATGGTTCTATCATGGGGATGACGAAGGCAGAAATCACAAGAAAACTGGATGAAATAGTTGATTTTGCAGGCGTTGAAAAATACATTGATACACCAACTAAGCGCTATTCATCGGGAATGACTGTAAGGTTAGGATTTGCTATTGCCGCCCATCTAGAACCGGAAATCCTAGTAGTAGATGAAGTTTTAGCTGTTGGAGATACTGAATTTCAGAAAAAAGCTATAGGTAAAATGCAGGATGTATCGAGAGGTGAAGGAAGGACTGTATTATTTGTGAGCCATAATATGGCCGCTGTAAAAAATTTATGCAGAACAGGAGTCTATCTCGAAAATGGCACAGTTAAATTTGCTGGAGGAATCGATGATACTATTGACTATTATCTATCATTGAATCAAATAGAATCGACAGTCATATTAGAAAAAAAGAAATTCAAAAATTTATATACTGCCAAAATAGATAAAATAGAGCTACTAGATACATCTACTTATAAGTCTAAATCGGCTTTTAAAATGGGCGAGAATATCGGTATCAGGATTAGCTTTAGCATTCCTGAAACGCTGAATGACTTGGGTGTAACTGTAAGAATGAATGACATATACAGCAATGGAATTGCTGCTTGGAGAACAAAAGAAACCGGATTTACTATCGACTACAAGAAAGATTTATCGTTATATCTAGAAATTAACAACTTAAATGTTTTCGACGGAATATACAATTTGAGTTTCTCTCTGGTGAACGGTAAAGAGACTATCGATTTTCTTGATAATGCGATTAGTTTTGAAATAGTTGCATCTGAATTAGAGATTTTTGGCGGCAGAGCCATGACTAAATCCCATAATTTAATCTATACTCCATGCAAATGGATTGAGGAATAAAAATAATTTAACAAGTAAAAAATGAATCTCATATATTGGAAATCGGATATTGGAAATCTGGGGGACGATCTGAACCCTTGGTTATGGGAAAGAATTTTCGGCGATTTTTCTAATTATTCCGACGATTATGATTTCGTTGCTATTGGCTCTATTCTTACTAATAAAATAGAGGATGACAGAAAAAAAATAATTTTTGGTTCTGGAATCAGAGATTTTCTCTATAATCCAAATTTTCAAAATGGAAGTGATGTTAGATTTGTTAGAGGCCCTGTATCAAGCAAGGTATTTAATAATGCGCCATATATTACCGATGCCGCATACTGTTTAGGTCTATTGGAGAAGGAAGTGTATGAAAAAAAATACGAAACATCATATATCCCTTATTTTCGTCAAGTTCATACTTTTGACTGGAAATCATTTGAAAAATGGTCTGGTATGAAGGTTATTTTGCCGACAAACCCCATAGAACAAGTCATAAAAGAAATTAATGAATCGAAGAACATCATAGCTTCCGCTATGCATGGTGCTATTCTGGCCGATATATACCGTATACCTTGGATAAGGGCTCGATTTTCCAGTCTTGTTGGAGAATCAACTATGATTTCGGAGCTTAAATGGTTTGACTGGCACAAATCAATTGGAATTGATGATTTACGACCCATCACTTTTGGTTTTACGATCAACTATAAAAGTAAAAATTTCTTAAGTGATTTCACAAAAGGAATGATGATGATTAATAAATTCAAAAAAGCACATTATTTTTTATCCGATCAGTCATTGTTTGAAAAGAAAATCAATGAACTTAAGGATCAAGTAGAGTATATTAAAGATAGATACATCAAATAGCTTGATATCCAAAACGCATCTCATAACTACACTTAGTATAATCTCAATAAGCATGATATTATTTATAAAAATAATTATATAATATGAAAAAAATACTCATTATAAGCCCTGATATACCTTATCCTCTAACTAAAGGAGGAAGACAGGGGGTTTTTCATTTTATAGACAAGCTAAGAGATAGATATGATATTTCCCTTTTATTTATTTTGGATAATATTGATAAGGAATCGTATATTGAATTAAGTTCCCTATGGAATAATGTGACGTTCTATCCGCTAGAGAGGCCTGCCATTCAAGAGAGAAAAGAATCGTTATTTTCCAAGCTATATAATTTACCTTATAAGGTTAAGGATAAAATAATGTATTATTCTAAAAAAAATGATACAGATAAAGTAAGTAATTCTGATTTTGTAAGAGACAACAGCACTTTGAATAGTTCTTTAGTGCTTGTGCATTCAAAAGAATTTATAGACTATGTAACAAAAATAGCAACACAGGAATTTGATATAATACAAGTTGAATTTTATCCCCTACTATCTCTGGTACACATACTACCTGCTAATGTTGAAAAAATATTTATTCACCACGAACTACGGTATGTAAGAAATGAAATAGAGATGTCTTTTTTCCAAAAAGTAACCAATTGGGATAAATATGTATTCAAATCATCAAAATTATTCGAGATAGAAACCTTACGACTATACGATAAAATTGTAACAGTTACGGATATAGATAAACTAAAACTGGAACAAGAACTTGAAGGTAAATCTATCTTCGCCTCCCCATCAATGGTGAATATGCCTGAAGACAATCTCAGCTACAAATATAAATTTAATAATAAACTGACTTTTGTAGCGAGTGCAGCACATTTCCCTAATTATGATGGCATTAAGTGGTTTATTTCGAATATTTGGCAACAAGTATATAAAAAGCATCCTGAATTAGAACTGCATATAATTGGAGGTGGATGGAATGCCGAAATGTTCCAAGATATAGAGCTCCCTAAGAACATCTTTTTTGACGGATATGTAAAAGATTTAAAAGATATACTACCTAACTCTATTTCAATCATCCCAATAAGGATAGGAAGTGGAATGAGAATGAAAATTATAGATGCCGTTAATTTCAAAATACCTTTTATCACAACGAGTGTTGGAGTAGAAGGACTGGATTTTATTAACGGAAGAGACTGTCTCATTGCAGATGATGCTAACAGCTTTGCCCAACATATAACGGATCTAACTAAAAACGAATTATTACAGAATAATCTCATTTTGAGTTCTCATAATACGTTACGTAATATGTATAACGAAGACATCTTAATAAATAAAAGAATGCTTGTTTACGAAACAAGCATACCTAATAAAAAATTCGGTAAATAAGTATATTAGATAGTACAAAGTTTAAATAGAAAAAATAATGATATCGGTTATTCTTCCCAATTATAATCATGCTGCTTTTCTTAAGCAAAGAATTGATTCTATACTAAATCAAACTTATAAAGATTTTGAGCTTATTATATTGGATGATAAATCGCCCGATAACAGTAAAGATATCATAGAACAATATAGAGGAAACGAACATATATCACACATAGTATATAATGACGTAAACTCTGGATCTACATTTAAACAATGGAATAAGGGCATCCAGATTGCAAAAGGTGAGTATATCTGGATTGCAGAGAGTGACGACTGTGCTGACAATAATTTATTACAGACTTTGGTCACAAACATCCAAAAAGATAAAAATATTTTCATTTCATTTTGTCAGTCTTTTGAAATAAATGGACAGAATGAAATCGCTGGAGATTGGATATTCAGAACTCAGGATATGGTTGATTCTGAAATATTTAATTCTGATTTCACAATGAACGGCCAGGAGTTCATTACTAAATATTTAATAGAAAGAAATGTTATTCCGAATGCGAGTGCCGTTTTGTTCAAAAAAGAAGAATTCTCTAAAATAGGAAACGTTCCATCAAATATAGGCTTTGCCGGCGATTGGCTGCTATGGCTGCAACTCCTATCGGCAGGAGATATCGCTTATTCTCATCATAGGTACAATTATTTTAGAAGACATGATAAAAGTGTAGTTGTATCGACGACAAATAAAAAAATATTTTTAAAAGAATACGAACTAAAGATGCGATTCGCATATCAGAAGTATATGAATCGACACAATAAAATCACACATTTGATTAAATTAAATAAAAAATATATCGAAAGTAGTTCTATTCTGGAGGCACGATTTTCATGGAATAATAAGAAATACATAAAAGCTCTGAAATATTACTTATTCTCGATCCGATACTCTAGTGATTTAGTTCAAGTATTACAGCGTGGATTTAAATATGTATTTAGCAAAAAATAGTTATTTTTATTAATAATGATAAATATAGCCCACATATCTCCCAATCAGAATGCATATTCTGAGACCTTTATTCAAAGCCATAAAAAGCATTTTAAAGGTAATGTCAGTTTCTATTATGGAGGAAGCCACCCTCAATATTTGGAAGGAGAGGGTTTAATTCCCACTAAAAATAAGGTTAGATTAGAATTCTATATAAAAAGACTCCTGTCTAAAGAAGTATCCGCAGACTTCTTTAGAGAGAAAGCTTTGATAAACTCTTTCAAAGAAAAGAAAATAGATGTTGTATATGCCGAATTTGGCTTGACCGGCGTTGCAATGATGAATGTTTGTAAAAAACTAAGAATTCCTCTGATCGTAAACTTTCATGGATACGAAATTTCGGTAACTTCTTTAGTCGAAGAATATAAATACAGATATATCGAACTTTTTCATTTTGCGACAGCAATCATAGCTGTCTCTAAGGTAATGCAACAGCGATTAATAGATTTAGGATGTCCTCCTGAAAAAATAACATATACGCCATGCCCACCTGACAATTCTTTTTTTGATATTGTCCCTGATTATTCTGGAGAGATATTTTTGGCCATTGGACGCTTTACTGAAAAAAAAGCTCCATACTATACAATCTTAGCGTTTAAGAAAGTGTTAGAGAAACATCCGACAGCACAGCTTTATTTCGCTGGCGATGGGTCCTTATTTGAAGTCTGTGTAAACCTAGTTCGCTATTTAAAACTACAGAATAATATACATCTGCTTGGTAGCCGCCCCCATCAAGAATTATTTCATTATTATTCTATTGCGAAAGGTTTTATACAACATTCAATCACAGCTATGAGTGGTGATATGGAAGGGACTCCGGTAGCAATACTGGAAGCATCTGCAGCAGCGCTACCAGTCGTATCTACAAAACATGCCGGAATTCCTGATGTTATTATTAATAACGAGACCGGCCTGTTGGTTGATGAACACGATGTAGACCAGATGGCGGATAAGATAATCTATTTGATAGAGAATAAAGAAGTTGCTGAAGCAATGGGTAAAGCTGGTCGCCTGAACATAAAAGAAAATTTTTGTTTAGACATCCATATGAGTAAACTTAACAAAGTGATACAAAATAGTATTCAAGACAAATTAAAAATATAATCAAAATGGAATCTCATATGTTAGCTCCCATAGTGCTGTTCGTCTACAATAGACCGACACACACATTGCAAACATTAGAGGCTTTGGCAAACAACTCTCTTGCTAAGGATTCCATCCTCTATATATATGCTGATGGTGCAAAAACAAATGCAAATGTAGAAACAATAAAGAGAATTGAAGAGACAAAAGATATCATCAAACAGAAACAATGGTGTAAAGAAGTACATATTATAGAATCGGAAGAAAATAAAGGGCTAGCCAATTCTATTGTAGAGGGAGTGACTGATATTGTCAATAAATATGGTAAAATAATAGTATTAGAAGATGATATTGTAACATCACCCGGCTTTTTGAAATACATGAATGATGCATTAGATTTATATGAGAACAAAGATCGTGTTATGCACATATCAGGCTTTGTCCCTGTGACATCAGGCGCTGATAAATTGCCGGAAACCTACTTTCTACGTTTTATGAGTTGCTGGGGATGGGCCACATGGAAAAAAGATTGGAGTGAATTGATTCTCGATACAGACTTTTTATACAAAACAATACCTCATCAAAAAGATTATTCGGCGTTCAATCTAGAGGGTGCCACTAATATGTTTTCACAAATAGAGGCTAACCATAATGGAACTCTCAAAACTTGGGCTATAAAATGGTATTCCACTATTTTTCTTAAAAAAGGGCTATGCCTTTACCCCCGCTATTCTGTTGTAGATAATGTCGGGATCGATGGAAGTGGCGAAAACAGTGGTAATGCACAAGATTTGTTTAAGGTAATTCTGGCTCAGTCGGTTGAAGTTAAACCAATAAAGATAGAGGAGAATCTATACGCTAAAGAATATTTGAAAAGATTCTATATTTACGGAAGAGATTCGTCTTTTAGAAAACGATTAATTCGTTCGGTAAAAAAAACATTCCTTTTCAAGGTATATAAAAAACTTAGATACCAATGAAAGTCGTACACGTTTCAGCATCTGCCACCGGAGGAGCAGGACTTGCAGCCTACCGATTACATCTAGCTATGGAAGATATAGATGAAGTAGATAGTTATTTTGTGCAAAAAGCCGATACCAGCAATGAACAGGCAGCCAATAATACCTATACAGTACCGGAGAGGCATTCTATACCTTACAGAATACTAAGAAAGCTAAGACTTACTCCTGAATATGTAAATCAGAAACGAATACCAAAGTTCTCGAATAATTATCAATACGAGATAGCTACGTTCCCGACAACATCGTACAGAATAGAAGATTTCCCACTGATTAAAGATGCAGATATAATTCACTTGCATTGGGTAGCCGATTTCCTGAACTATCCAACTTTTTTCAAGAAAGTGAAGCAACCTATTGTATGGACACTTCACGATAAGAACCCATTTCACGGATTATTTCACACAGAAACAGACGAGGCTGCAAATAAATCCGCGTATGGAAATTTAGATGCTCAGATTTTAAAGAGTAAGGAAGAATATATACATCAGAATAATAATATACATATAGTTACGCCATCAGATTGGCTAAAAAAGAAATCGGAAAACAGCCAAATATTTAAACAATATCCTCATTATCTGATACCCAATAGTATCGATCTATCGAAGTGTAATATTAATAGAAATGAGGCCAAGAAAGAGTTAAATGTGAATAATGGACTCAAAACTCTGTTCTTCATCGCCCATTCGATAGATATACCTCGCAGAGGTTTTTTCCTCTTGCGTGACGCTATAGAAAAACTTGGATATACCAATTTCAATCTGATTACGCTAGGTGGTGATAGAATTGATATTAACAGTAATATTAACCACATTCATTACACAACCACTCATAACGAAACATTGATAAATACTATTTACTCAGCATCCGATCTGATGGTACTGCCAACAATGGAAGACAACCTACCTAATGTCATGCTTGAGTCGTTTGCAAACGGAACACCCGTTCTTAGTTTTAGCAATGGAGGTATGGCGGAACACATAAAAACAGGTGAGAACGGCATACTTATCGACAATATAAGTGTAGAATCTTTAACCGCAGGACTCAAGGATTTTCTAGATAATAAGTATACCTTTGATGAACAGCTAATAAGAGATTATGCTAAAGACCACTTTTCACCTAAATTACAAACAGACAGATATATAAACTTATATAAGAATATACTGAATAAATAGACACATGAAACTATCTATCATTACCATAAATTACAATAATGCACAGGGATTGGAAGATACAATCAAGAGTATTATTTCTCAAAGTTCGCAAGACTTTGAGTACTTGGTTATAGATGGTGCTTCTACAGATAGCAGTGTCGACATTATAAAAAATTATGCGGAGAATATAAGCTATTGGATCAGCGAACCCGATTCAGGTATATACAATGCCATGAATAAAGGCATTAAACAAGCTAAAGGTGAATATATTTTATTTGTAAATAGCGGTGATATACTACTTGAAAATGCAAAAATAGATTATATCATAAGCCAAGCAACTGGAGAAGATCTAATATATTATGATATTGATATATTCGATATTGATAACAATACCCATAGATTAAAGACATATCCCGATTTTCTAGATTTCAAATATTTTGTTTCAGACTCGCTACCCCACCCTGCGACTCTAATAAAAAAAGAGCTCTTTGATAAACATGGTTTCTATTCCGAAAATATAAAAATCATTTCTGACTGGGCCTTTTTTATGGATGTCGTTTGTCTTAAGGCGTGCACATATAAACACATAAGCGAAAGCTTTTCGTCCTTCAACTCGGGAGGTATTAGTTCACAAACAGAAAATCAAAAATTGATACTGGCAGAAAAAGGTAAGCATATCAGTTTGAACTATAAGCTCTATGAAAGCATTTATAAAGAATGGCTTTCGAACAGAGAAGAATTATATAAACTAAAAGTTGCTGCAAGTGTTAGATTCTTAAAGAAGTTAGGACTGTTAAGATGGTTAAAGTTATAAGAATATGAATCCTAAAATATCTATTATAGTTCCTTGCTACAACCAAGCCGCGTACCTATCTGAAACATTACAATCTGTTTTAGACCAAGAGTATGCTGACTGGGAATGTATTATCGTGAATGACGGATCGCCCGACAATACGGAAGAGATTGCGATGCAATGGTTCGAAAAAGATAGTCGATTCAAATACTTTTATAAAACAAACAGCGGTGTGTCGGATACCCGCAACTTCGGTATACAACAGGCCACAGGAGAATATATACTACCGTTGGATAGCGACGATAAGATAGAATCACACTATATCAGCAAAGCTCTAAAAGTATTCGAAAAAAACACCGATACTAAACTGGTTTACAGTAATTCCATCTTGTTCGGGAAAAAGGATGAAAAAATAATAGCACATGAATTTAACTTCGAAAGATTACTTTTCGAGAATTATATTTTTTGCTCGGCTATATTTCGTAAAGCTGATTTCCTGAAAACTTCGGGATATAATCCGAATATGAAACACGGATTGGAAGACTGGGATTTCTGGCTTACATTTCTCAAGAAAGAAGATGTTGTTGTAAAGCTAGATGATTTTCATTTCTTCTATCGGATTAAAGATATTTCGAGATCGCAGGCTATTGATATTAAAAAGAATGAATCGTTATTATTGCAAATATTCAAGAATCACACGGAATTATATCTCAGCTATGTAAATCCAATTAGAAACTATATAGAAGCTAATTATTATAAAGAGCAAGAACAGGTATATAAACGCTCTATCGAATACAAAATCGGATATATTATTTGTACACCTATCAGAATAATCAAGAAAATATTGAAACAAATATTCTAAAGTAATATATAATGAAACTGAATGTCTTATTAATAACATATAATCAAGAAAAATATATTGAACAGACAGTAGAAAGTATTCTGATGCAAGAAACTACTTTCGCTTTCAATATAATTGAGGCAGATGATTGCTCATCTGACTCAACGCTTGATATTATTAAAAGATATGCAGATAATAATAAAATAGAATTTCATTTTCTCCCCAAAACAAATAACTTAGGCTTTGTGAAAAATTATCAGCGAGCGTTCGAAGCTTGCGATGGTGAATATATAGCCATCATGGAAGGTGATGATTATTGGATAAGTCCTTTTCATCTTGAAAATCATGTGAAGTTTCTAGATCAACATCCCGAATGTTCGATGAGCTTCAACAGACATTTACGATTATTTGAAGATCAGAATCGTGAAGAGATATTCGAATGGGACAATGAAAAAGATTACGAATATATCTCGACAGAGCAGATGGCATTGGGCAACCGCATTGGCAATCTATCGTGCTGTGTCTTGAGAAATGAATTTATAAAAAAACTTGATCCTAAATTATTCAACCTCGAATTTGCAGACTGGTTACTTGGTATGATTATGGGGCAATATGGTCCCCTAGCCTATCTGAAAGAAGTAACATCAGCATATCGCATTCACGACAACGGACAATGGTCGAGAATGACAGATAAAGAACAAGGCGAAGCTATTATTGCTGCCATCGATATTTATGATAAAATACTCAACTATAAATACGCAGAAGTATTTAAACAACATAAAAAAAGAATAAACATCGGTCTCTACGGAGATAAATCGCTAAGAGGACAGATAAAAAATATTACACCCGAAAGTATAAGAAAATTATACCGACGAATTATAAAATAAAAGTCTAACAAAAAAGCAAGAATCAGCCAAACGAGGACAACCTATTGATAATGTGTCGGTAAACCCTTTGTTTGGCTTTTCTTTTGTGGCAGAAAAAGCCACCGATAGACAAAGGTAAGACAAACTTTAGTTACCACCTCATTACCAACGGCTAAAATGCAAATTGACCGTAAGTCACTATTTGTCTGCCTATTGCGTCATAGTATATAACCTCTTATAACTCAAAGTAAACTAATTTTGTAACGTTTAAAACTTTGAGGAAATGAGAAGTACCTTTAAAATTCTATTTTATCTGAAGAAGAACAGTCCGAAACCTGACGGAACAGTTCCTCTGATGGGAAGAATCACGATTGATGGAACAGTCAGCCAATTCAGCTGTAAGATGAATATTTTGCCTAATCTTTGGGATACCAAAGCAGGGAGGCTGACAGGTAAAAGCACATTAGCAGTCAAAACTAACCTTGCGTTGGATAAAATCCGAGTGGATATAAACCGCCATTATCAGGAAGTAATGCAAACAGACGGCTTTGTTACAGCTGACAAGGTAAAGAATGCCTATTTAGGATTAGGTGTAAAACAAGATACATTCCTTAGCCTATTCGCTAAGCACAACCAAGAATTTTCTCGAAAGGTAGGTTATAACCGAGCGCAAGGAACATACTCCAAGTATTGCACCATCTACAAACACATGGAGAGCTATATCAAACAGGAATATAAACGAGATGATATATTTCTGAAAGAACTAAACCTTGCCTTTATCAATGGTTTTGAGTACTATTTGCGAACTGAAAGAGAATGTTCTACCAATACAATATGGATGTACATGATAGGCGTAAAACACATTGTTGCTATCGCTCGCAATTCGGGTCTGTTAGCTATTAATCCATTTGCAGGCTACCTGATAAGCCCCGAACAAAAAGACAGGGGATTTCTCACAAAAGAAGAACTCAACTCACTTGTCAATGCCAAGATGAAGAATGCTCAATATGAATTGGTAAGGGATTTGTTTGTGTTTTCGTGCTTTTGCGGATTAAGCTACTCGGATGTAAAGAACCTTACAAATGGCAATCTGAAAACCTCATTTGATGGGCATTTGTGGATAATTACCCGCAGACAGAAAACCAATACCGATTCAAGTATTCGATTGTTGGAAGTTCCGAAGCGAATAATTGAGAAATACAAAGGCTACACAAGGGATAACAGAGTTTTCCCGATGCCGAGTAACGGAACATGTAACAATATTCTAAAAAAGATAGCGGAACAATGCGGAATCAAAACACGGCTCTCCTACCATGTAAGTAGGCATACGTTCGGAACGCTTTTAACTATTTCACAGGGAGTTCCAATTGAAACCGTTAGTCGGATGATGGGACATACCAATATCAAAACTACTCAAATTTACGCCAAGATAACGAAAGAGAAAATCAGTCAGGATATGGAAATTCTTTCCCATAAGTTAGAATCGTTTGAAAAGCAGATACTTGAAAAGATAGAAACAGAATAATTATTTGATTCATTTTTACACCTGATAATTCTATAAATGGAAGTACTTTTGTTAACAACATTAAATAGATGGAAATGATAAGATTACAAAATATAGCCAAAGCTTCATCCGAAGATATACAGCGATTGGCGAACAATCATGCTATCGCAATAAACTTGCGAGATGCCTTTCCTCATCCTTATACAATTGAGGATTCTGTTACATTTCTCGAATTAGCAACAAATGGAATGTTGGGAAAAGTTTATGGAATCTATGATGGAGATACATTCGTGGGATGTTGTAGTTTGATTCCGCAGCAGGATGTATATCGTATCAATGCTGAAATCGGTTATTGGATTGGCGAGCCTTATTGGGGCAAAGGATTTGCCACCGAAGCAGTAAAATTATTACTAAATGTAGCATTCAACAAACTTGGGTTATTGAGAGTTTATGCGTATATATTTGAATACAATTCGGCATCAATGAGAGTACTTGAAAAATCAGGATTTAAGAAGGAGGCAATTATAAAATCTTCCATAATTAAGGAGGGGAAGATATTTGATGAACATTTGTACAGCATTAGAAAAGATGAAGAAGATAGGTAAACATATTATCAATAAGTTGGATTTACAGGATATAGTTGATGTATTATCCGATAAGTTAAGCGGTTCGGAGCTTAGTACCGTGTTGCTTGATGTGTTTGATAAACGTATAAAACGAGAAAACCCTGCATCTTTATTGAATAAATATGAGGCAAATATATTAGTCAAGCCGATTGATATAGATGTTGTAAAGATAAAAGAGTATGAGTTGTATTGTTACAAAGCATTAGCAGATGGTGGTTTTGAACCTATGGAACTTTCTCCTGTTGCACAAATAGGAACAAGTAGCGTTGTTGCTACGGTAGATCAGAAAAAAGTTCTTACTGCATTACGAAACACAGAAGTACAAGCAGATCCGACCAATGCGATAGCCTTACATTATGCCTCATTGAAGAAAAAAGGCGAATTAAAAAACAGAACATATAACTACTGCAACATATCAAGAGTAATCCGCACACAGGCATTTCTTAATCCGATTTTTACACCGCATTTTTCGGTTTTATGTCTGATTTCTTGTGGGCGAGATACTGGTAGTTTCAATTTTGAAAAAGAGGAATTGCTAAAACAAATGCTCTCATCATACGCTATATGCAGAGAAGTTTTTGGGTTGCAAGATGCTTATTTTGAAATCATTCCATGTAAAGGATATGACAAGAAAAGCTCGCTAATTGTAGATGCAACTTCTTACATTCGGGAAAACAATAAGCAAATCTTTCAAGTCTCTATTGTTGAACCAGATTGTGAAAATAACTATTATAAAGGTTACCGCATCAAGTTGAAAATCGTACTTGATGGCTCTGTATATGAAATTGGTGATGGTGGATTACTTGATTGGACACAACAACTTTTAGCAAATAAAAAAGAGCGAATGTTGACTATGGGCTTAGGCTTTCAAACGGCATATAGATTATCAGAGAAATATGGTAAAAGGTAGAGTTATATTTGAAGATGAAGGGAGTGAGAAAGTAATACTTAAATATCCTTGTTTTGAACTAAAGGATATTGTCGAGTATTACTTTGAAATTAAAATACCCGGAAATTCTATAAACCCCTTTTCAATAGTAGCTCTGCCCAATGTCAATATTGTCGCATCAATACATCTTACCCGCAAAAGCCAATCATTTAAGGTGCATAGAGAGCTTGGTATTTCCGACACTTCGGGAGACAAACTTTGTGGAGGTTTAACAGAAGCTATTACAGTTATACATGCTCCCGGAACTCATGAATTTGCCATAAAATTTAAACCGGGTGTTTTACATTCTTGTTTGATAGGCGATTCTTCGAAATTGATTGATAGTCATATTCCCCTTTCAAAATATATTGAACAAGGAGTTATTGATGAATTGAAATCAAAAGAGTCATTTGCCGGACGTGTTAAGTTTGCTGAAAACTGGCTTTTGAATAATATACAACTATCCAAAACAGATTTTAGATTAGATACCGTATCAAAAGCAATGTATTACATCAATAGCTGCAAAGATTACAAAATAAGTGCAGTTAGCAAACAAGTCGGAGTGTCAAATGCCACTCTTAACCGTTACTTCAAGGAAATATTAGGAGTATCCCCAAAGCAGAGTTTCAAAGCACTACGCTTCAAAACAGCATTGAAAAACTACCGTTCTGTTGGCAGTAGCGACCTGTATGATGAATTGGGATATACTGATTTTTCTCACTTTGTGAAAGAAGCCAAAAGTTTGGCAAACAAAACGCCTTCGGAATTATAAAAAGAAATAAGTTGTCTAATCAAAAAAATAATGCCTATGGACTGAGTTCGGAAAAATTAAACCACTAAAAAATCCAATGTAAGTGATTATTCCATTAAGATTTATTCACCATTAAATTAATTACTTATGAATTATTTTTTAGAATCGAAGTTATTCAGTTTATTTTCTGAGACTTCACAAGAGGTTACAAGTCAAGAAATACAGAATGCCTATGAAGAATTTATTGCACATGTAGACACCATCAGCCAAGTCGGAAATGACCTTACAAGCATTATCAGAAAGCTGACCATTACTCGTATCGAGTTGGTATCCCTATTGAAGCAAAATCAGTACGAGCAGGGAAAAAAATGCGCTTAAACTTCGTTACATAGACAAAGCATTGTCTTATCTTGATTCCGAGCTATCGCTTATCCATCTTAGGATTGAGCATCCCGAACAGTTCACACAACCCAATCAGCCTACATTCGTTTCCGAGCTATATATAATCCCTAAGTCGAAAGACTTGGGGATTATTGCTTTAGCAGAGATTGTAGTCGCCTTATTTCTATCGAAGAAAGTCTTTCAGCGGAACGGAACACCTGCCTACCTGAACCAAATTGCAGATGTTTTTCAAAAAATGTTTAATTGCAGTTTTGGGAGTATCTACGACCAGCAGGAGAAGGTATTTGACCGTAAGCCGTTCAATCGGACAAAAGCTCTTGATTTTCTGAAAAATCTCATCATCCGTAAGGATAAAGAGGATAGAAATAAACAGAATGAAAAATAACCGTTTTGTAACAGTTTAAATAAAAGGCTGTTATCAAAAACTTTTGGGGGAGTAGTTAACTACTCCTCTATTTTTATGTCGTCTATTGTCCGAGCTTTGCCTTACCAATCGATTGGAATTAATCAAATTATTAATTTCAAAAACAACGTATTATGTATTTAGACAATGAAGATTTTGAAAAATGGATGGGTAAACTATCCAAGAAACTCAACGAAATAGGGCAAGACCTAAAATCTCTGATAAATACCGATAAGGTATTCAATGAAGAAGAAAAGATTCTCGACAACCAAGATTTGGCGTTTCTCCTGAAAGTGTCAAAACGAACCCTACAACGATACCGCTCCAATGGTATGTTACCCTATTTTGCCATAGGTCATAAAACTTACTACCGAGTGAATGATGTTCGGGACTTTGTCCGTGAACATATGGATTTTCACACCTACAAAGAGTTTGAAAAAAAGCACCCGAAAGAGGATGATAAGGACAAAAAAGAGGAATGATTCTGTATTTCCTAATCTAAGCAGAATGAAGCAAACTAACGAAGGCTTGTTTTAGTTTACGCCTTGTAAAATCGCTCCGCATTTCTCAAAAACAACCTCGCCTTGTGGCTCTGTTTGTTTCGAGAAATTGAGCAAGAGGGAACTGGACTTTGTCCTGTTCTTCCTCTTGCCCTGCGGGGCAAAGCCTTCGGCTTTAGCGGCTTAGTATAAACCGCTGTTATAACACCTGCTATAATCATTTTTAGTTTAATGCTTATTATCAGGTGGTTAATGATGTAAATAGTCATAAAATAGTTATAACTATGGGTAAACAGCATAGAGAAACGGTATTTACGACCATCGCCATAGATACAGAAACCAACAAATTGGTGGAAAAAATATGCAAACGCTATTCGCTGAAAAAAGGAGAAATTACAAAGCTGGCTTTTCTGTATTTGGATAAGGCTTCTATCAATCCCGCCGATGCTCCTGAATCGGTAAAATCGGAGCTTGCCAAGATTAACAAACGGCAGGATGATATTATCCGTTTCATTCGGAGCTACGAAGAAGATAAGCTAAACCCGATGATACGCACAAGTCATTCCATTGCTACCCGATTTGAGAAAGTGGTAAAGGAACTATGCGAGTTAGTTGCTTCCGAAATAAGTACTTCAAAAGAATTACAAGAGAATGCGTTGAAAAAGATAAGTGAAACATTCGGTCAACACGCAGGAGTAATTAACAACCAATCCAAGCAAATAAATTTCCTTTCTCAAACAGTGCAGAAAGATAGTAAGAAACTATTGAAGCTAATTGCTTTGTATGCGGATTTGACATCTTGCGGAGTGATGGACGGTAAACGAAAAGAGAATCTAAAAACCGAAATTAACAACCTGATAGACGAGCAATGAATATAGATTTCCCGCCACCATCCAAAGGCACATACAATAACGAAGGCAGTAGCCGAAGGCTTGCCAATTATCTGGAACATGAGGATATGGAGCGCATGGAGCAGGGAATTTATACAGACGGATTTTTCAATCTGACAGAAGATAATATCTATAAATCACAAGTGATTAAAGATATAGACGGTAATATCGGTCAATTACTAAAGACAGATGCCAAGTTTTACGCTATCCACGTCAGCCCATCGGAGAGTGAATTAAAAGCAATGGGTAACACCGAACAGGAGCAAGCCGAAGCCATGAAGCGATATATTCGTGAAGTGGTTATCCCTGAATACGCCAAGAACTTCAACAAAGGATTATCGGCAGAGGATATAAAATTCTACGGTAAGATACATTTCAGTCGGGATAGGTCAAGCAATGAGCTGAATATGCATTGCCACCTGATTGTAAGCCGTAAAGACCAATCCAACAAAGTCAAAATAAGTCCGCTTACCAACCACAAAAACACCAAAAAAGGAACGGTTAAGGGCGGTTTTGACAGAAAGAACCTATTCCAACAGGCAGAACAGGGATTTGACAGGCTATTTGGTTATGACCGACAATTAACCGAAACATTTGAGTATTGTAACACGATGAAGAACGGTAGTATAACCGACCAACTAAATATGCAGGAAAGGCAGATTGCTGTTGAGAGAAAAAATACAGATATGCAGATAAGCAACGATGCTGACAAGATTGAAAACAAGTTTGCAAATTTTCAAGATTCCAAATTAGAAAATTCCCAAACTATAAATCAAGATAATAAGCAAAGTTCCAATCTTCCTGATTTGGGTTTATCCTCTGCATTAGGCTTGCTTACGCCTGATGTTTCCAACCAAGAGGAAGAACAAGCTCCCATGAAAAGAAAAAAGAAGAAGCCCAAACGAGGATTCAGGCAGTAGTGAGGTTGAAACCGAAGTTATTTCCTGCGTCTATGTTGGTTATTTCCGCTTAGGGCTTCCCTGCCGTTTGGAGGGCGGAAGCCCGCAGAATAACCAACGACGCAAGAATAACTTCTACCGTTGTGCCAGTTACAGCCAATGTGTTCCATTGCTACACAATTTTCAAAACCGCTTGATATTCTGCTTTTCTTTGCTTCCAAATCATTGCAATGAGATTTTTAAATAATCAATTTTAAACAAAAATCAGTATGGATATTATAGCAATTGAAGGCAGAACCTTTGAGCAGATAAAGCAAAGCTTCGAGAATTTTACCCAGCAAATTAAATCCCTTTGCGGAGACAATCGGAACAATGAAAAATGGTTGGGTAATAAAACTGTTTGCGAACTTCTGCATATTTCGTCCCGAACCTTGCAATCGTACAGGGACAACGGAACATTGCCTTACTCTCAAATCGGACGTAAGTGCTACTACAAAACATCGGATATTGAAACCCTAATCAGTCAATCACAATCAAAAAAATTAATCCCATGAAAGAAGAAATATTATTTGATTTGAGTGTGTTGGTTGGCACATGGGAAAGCGTGAACCTGAATCCAACAGTTATGATTTGCCGAAATGAAGACAACTACATGCTAACTATTATCCACATGAATGAAACAAGCAAACAGGCAAGCCCTGCCACTTATGAAATTCAGGAAGATGAAAACGGATATTTCATCAGCTACAATCTAAAACGAACGGTTATCAGCTATGATGCAAAACTGGATTTATTAACCCTCTCTGCTTTGGGAGATTATATGCGTAACTAAATATGAAACTATTGGATAGAAAATCGGCTGAAATAGCCCAATTCTTTGCGACTTTGGATGAGATGTTGGATTCCGTCAGCCAAACTCTTAAAAACCGCACTCCGCACCTGAATGACGAAAAATTTCTGACAAATAAAGATGTTTGCCAAATGCTTCATGTCAGCCTGCGGACTTTACAGGATTGGCGGGATAACGGAATTATTCCGTTTGTTCAGATTAAAGGGAAGATTTTGTATAGGGAATCGGAGATTTTGAACCTATTGGAAAATACTCAAACATAGCTTTAATGAGTAATGATTATTGATTAGGGACGGCAAGGACACTTTTGTCGTCCTTTTTTTTAGGTTCTTTATAGACTATTTTAGTATTTGAGTTACACCTGTGTAGCTTAAAGTTTACGGGATTTTTGCCTTTTAAATTTGTTTTAAGAAGCCCCGAACTAAAAAAAAGTATTTCTTTACCGACTCTTGCAGTATGAGCAGTATGCTTAAACGAATACTCTTTTTTATCACAGTCTGAATATAATTCTTTTATCTCCGAAACATTGTCATAAGAAACAATCCAACGTATATTATTTATGTTTTTTATCTTTTCACTTACTAACCTATGGTTATCATCCTCATAGTGATTCATATATAAAGAACTAGCCTTGTAATAATATGGAGGGTCAAAATAAAAGATAACATTTGTATTTTCAGATTCCTTTTGAATCTTATCGATTAATTTCAGAGCATCCTTCTTGTATAAACGGATATCTTTCTTTCGAGATGCTATCTTTCTAATTCTTTTTATTAAATCAGATTTATTAAAGCGACAATCTATTAAATAATCGCCATCTTGCTTGACGCCTCCAATCATTCCCCCATTTATTATCCCCGAACGATTTGTTCTATTCAGAAAAAATGTAGAAAAGCCAAGTTCTAATAAATCTGCTTTATCCTTTCTAGTTTGAACTTCTTTTTGCCTTCTCCACTCTTCTAGGGTTATTTCTGTTTCTTCAATCATTCTACATAATTGCTCCGTCTTATTAAGAACAGAATGCCAAAACGCATATATGGATCTATCTTTATCATTGATAGTTATTTTACTAATAAATCCTTCAAATAAAAGAAATAGAGCAACAGATGCGCCACCCGAATATGGTTCTACATAATGTCCATTTATACCATTTTCGACACAGATATTTGCTATAAAGGCGGATAATTTATTCTTTCCGCCAGGATATCGTAAAGGAGAATAAAATTTACTCATCAGTAATAACTATATTGATGTGTTCGAGCAAAGGTAACAAATTTAGCATTGTATTCTCTAACTGGGATGGTTCTATGTGGAAATGTTGATTATGGACGAGCATGTTAAACCCGTGTAGATCAATAATATTGTTGTCTCCTTTTAAAAAGGCAGAAAAAGCATTTCTTTGTCTATTATCAGGGAATAATTCTGGTTTAGTAGCAATGTATTGTAACATTCCACGCAATGATAAAGAAGAAGAAACATCTGTTTTATGCCCCAATTTCAATATAAAACGAAAATCATCTTTTATTTCCTCATCACTTAAAGCATATTCGTCAACTAGATATTGTTTAATTTTCCCATAAAGTTTATCATTTTCTTTATTAGTTTTAGCATTTTCCTGTAATGACGAATCTTCTAAACTATTTTTCTTTTTTAGGAATTCATAAATCAACATATCCAAATAACAACGAAAAGCGATTCCAACAACATCAACATGTTTGTCATATCTCAATGTTTTCATTGTCCTAAATATGTTATCAATTCTAATTACTCCTGTATTCCATTCCTTATCAGGAAATAGTTTGAATTTGTTTTTTGCGGGTGTTTTTTTAGGTTCTTCTTCGGATTGTTTGTCTCCCTCTTTATCTAAATCACCTTGGATTCAGGTAATAAATCGTCATCAATTGGACTAGAGTGTTCAGATAACTGCTTTGAGAAATCAAATTTATCAGTCAAAGTTCTAAGATGATCAATATATTCTTTCTTATCTGTATCTCTATTAAAAACACGTGAATTAAGTTTGTCATTTACAATTTCTTCTACAATAAATCGCAAACGATTGTTTACTTCGCTTATATCTAGCCTTTTATCTATTTTTCCATTTGCTGCAAATGATATTCCAAGAAAGTCTAACCCATCTTTATATTCATACAACCTTTCTAAGTTAGTTATTGGAAACTTATCGCTTGATACAGTTTCTTTTAAGGTTGGATTATCATCGAATAGACTCATAGAGTATTGGTGTATATTATATCTCCTTAAAGCCTTTCTTATATTTGTTGTTGATTCACTTAGCATAGTTGCAATTTCCTCAATACTAAAACTGTCGTCAGTAAATAGTTTATGTATATGAGCATCTTGACTAACTGTTTCCCATCTTTTAATTGTGGTAGTTGTGTGTCTACGATATATTAAAATATCCGCATCACGTCTTGTAGGAGCTACATGGCAATTTAATTTTTCTAAAGAATAATTATACTTAAGTATATTTTGTGCTTTTAGATTAGAGAGGTATCTATGTGGATTCAATAATACTTTACATGCTGCTACCCGTCTGTTCCCTTCTAAGACTACATACGCATCTCCTTCCTTACAGACTATTGGTTCTTCATTTAGTAAATATCCATCTGTAGCAATGTCTTTGGCCAAATCATAAACATCAAAGCGATCTATCAGAAACTTAACAATTTCTGTTTGATTCATTTTCTTTTTTGAAAAATAAGAAAACCTAGGATTATCAATATCCAACTTTAAATGCTCTATGGATAAAAGTCTTTGGCTCCATTCTGAAAAGTCTAATCTCATAGTCAATTCTGTATAATTTGAGAATTAACAAAAATACAACATTTTTTTTGTTTTTACATGGGTAATATACTGAAAGTTAACAACAGCTAAAATAATATTTATTTTTCAATACTAATTTGAAAATTATCTGTAAATTTGACGTGAGTTATTTGAGGAAATACAGCGCAAAACGCAGAAATAGGCAGGTTACCAAATCGTTACCTCTACCGCTGATTATCCTTGCTTAAAGACTTCTATTCAATAACTTATCCCGAAAAGATAATTTAATAAAATAAAGATATGAGCAAAAAGATATATGTAACACAACCTGCGCTTCCCCCATTGGATGAGTTTATCCCTTATCTCGAAAAAATATGGGATAACAAATGGCTTACCAATAATGGTCCATTTCATCAGGAATTTGAAAAAGAACTAGCAGAGTATCTGGGTGTAAAACACATCTCTGTTTTCTCTAATGGTACATTGGCTTTGATTACTGCATTACAGGCCTTGCGTATTACTGGCGAAGTTATTACCACACCATTCAGCTTTGTGGCAACAACACATTCGCTATGGTGGAACAACATCAAGCCGGTATTTGTAGATATAGACGACAAACATTTCAATCTCGATCCGCAAAAGATAGAAGCAGCCATCACGCCGCAAACAACAGCTATCATGCCGGTACACGTGTATGGAAACCCATGTAATGTAGAAGAAATACAGCGAATTGCCGATATTTATGGGCTTCGTGTTATATATGATGCCGCCCATGCTTTCGGTGTAAAGAAAAACGGTGAATCTATTTTGAATTGGGGCGACCTATCTATACTTAGTTTTCATGCAACAAAAGTGTATAACACGGTTGAAGGTGGAGCGATTATCTGTCAGGATGAAAAAACAAAACAACGCATAGATCTCCTTAAGAACTTCGGATTTAAAGATGAGGTTACCGTCATAGAACCAGGTATCAATGCCAAAATGAATGAGATACAAGCAGCTTACGGCTCACTACAACTAAAATATGTAGACAGTTATATTGCCAAACGCAGAGAAATTGTAATGCTGTATAACAAACTACTGAAAGATGTCAAGGGTATCCAAGTAGTTGATGAAATGGACAATGTAGCTCATACTTACGCCTACTACCCGATATTAGTAAATACGCTGGAATATGGTATAAGCCGCGATGATTTGTATTACAAATTGCAGGAACATGATATAATAGGAAGACGTTACTTCTACCCACTTATAAGTGATTTCCCTACTTACAGAGGATTACCTTCGGCTAAAACAGATAACTTACCTATAGCGACTAAAGCAGCTAAAGAGGTTATTTGCTTACCAATATATCCCGAACTGGAGTTGAGCGATGTAGAAAGAATATGTAGTATAATTAAAAGTTACAAGCTGTGAGATTAGGCATAATGCAACCTTATTTTTTCCCTTATCTGGGATATTTCAGTCTGATTAAGCATACTGATAAATTTATACTGTTCGATCCTGTTCAGTTTATCAGACATGGCTGGATAGAAAGAAATAGGACTTTGAAACAAAACGAAGGCTGGCAATATATTCAGGCACCATTGGTGAAATATAGCCAAGATACACTTATCAAAGATATTGAGATAAATAACAGTACCGATTGGAAAGGTAAAATATTGGCGCAGTTGCAACATTACAAAAAAAAGTCGCCTTACTATTTTGCTACGATAAAAGTCCTTAACGATATTTTCAGTGAAGATTTTAATGATATAGTTTCGTTCAATTATGTATCGCTGAAAAAAGTTTGTGAATATATTGGAATAAATACACCGATTGAGATTTTCTCGAAAATGAATCTCGAAATAGAACCTGTCAATGCCCCCGACGAATGGGCACTGAATATATGCAAAGCGATAGGAAATGTTGACGAATACTGGAATCCGATAGGAGGAACATCTTTCTTTGACAGGGATAAATATGTGAAAAATAATCTCATATTGAAATTCCAGAATATGAAACTGGATGAATATAATCAGAACAGAGATACTTTCGAACCCGGTTTATCGATCATCGATGTTATGATGTTTAATTCTCCCGAAGAAATAAACAGAATGCTGGATAATTACGAATTAGTGTAAAAAATATGCTTGATACAACACTGATACATTTAGATAAATCCGCTAAAAGCAGTTCAGAACTAGCTGCTTATTACAGGCTATTAGATAAGTCTTTTGAGCCACCTTTAAGTTCGTATGTTGATATAGATGCTTATGCCGATAAATTGGTTAATAATGCTTATGTAGCTATTCTCAAGAATAAAGAAGAATTCATCGGTCTTTTTGCCGTATACATAAACGATCAGGAAAGAAAGACAGCATATTTATCATCTTTTGCTATCATGAATAAATATAAAGGTTTAGGTTATTCAGGATATCTCATAAATGAAATGACTAAAGTCGCAAAGTTATCAGGAATGCATAGAATACAACTCGAAGTAAAGTCATCGTATACACGCGCAATTAATTTTTATCAGAAGCATGGATTCAAAAGGAGCGATGAGAAAACAGCAGACAACTCTACATTCTATATGTATATGACTCTAACTGAAAACAATGACTAACGAGAAAGACATAATGGTATCAATCTGTATGGTTACTTACAACCATGAGAAGTTTATTGCGGAAGCAATAGATAGTATCGTTATGCAACAAACAAATTTCCAATTCGAACTTATAATAGGTGAAGATTGCGGTCCTGATAAGACTCGCGAGATTTGCATTGCTTATCAGCAAAAATATCCTGAAATTATTAAACTTAATTTTCAGGATAAGAATGTCGGTGCGCAACAAAATTTCATGAACACCTATAATCTTTGTAAGGGTAAATACATAGCTTTATGCGAAGGTGACGACTATTGGACAGATATGCATAAACTGCAAAAACAAGTCGATTTTCTCGAACAGCACTCCGATTTTGTAATGTGTGCCCACGCCTCTCAAACATATATGGATGGAGAATTTAAAGATTGTACGATTGATAAGTCAGTACTGACTTTCGACGATATTATAGCCGAAGACTGGGGTATAATGACTGCATCCATCCTCTTCAAGAAAGAGGCTTTCGATGTTCCCGAATGGTTCACTAAAATAAGAAATGGAGACTTCGGACTACAGCTACTATTATCCATAAAAGGGAAAATAGGCTATTTGTCCGACAATATGAGCGTCTATCGTCAACATCCGGGCGGTATATCTGCAACATTACAACCTCTCAATCAAGCGGCATGGCTCAGCTATTTACTGTATGAATTCGATAGATATACGAATCATAAATATAAAAAACAGATCAGAAAAAGAATAAAAAGACTGTATAACAAACAAATTTACTTTGCTAAATATTATCACCTTCGCAAAGCAAGAGTTATACTAACTTTGTTCCAAATAATGAGTCCTATAATCCCTTTTGCAATAAAAGACCTACGAAAATAAAAAATGAAATTATCTATTATAACGATCAATCTCAATGACAAAGATGGTTTACAACGAACTATCGAAAGTGTTATTTGTCAAAACTTTACCGATTATGAATTTATTATCATAGATGGTGGTTCTCAAGACGGTAGCATCGATATGATTGATCGGTACAAAGATAAGATCGCTTATTCGGTCAGCGAAAAAGATACAGGTATATATAATGCCATGAACAAAGGTATCAGACAGGCAAAAGGTGAATATTGCCATTTTCTTAATTCGGGCGATAGGCTTGCATCTAGCGATGTACTCAGCAAGATATTCGATAATGATCCCCACGATAGCTTTATCTGTGGAAACTTTATTACAGAGAAAAATAGAGTGTTGACCAAAGAAACTCCATATAAAAACAGAGATTGGACATTCTCTCTTTACGACATATACTCGGGCGACCTATGCCATCAGGCATTTTTTATTAAAGCAGACAATTTTACCAAATATGAACTATATAATGAGAGCTTTCGGATAACTTCCGATTGGCGACTCTTTTTTATTGCAATAGGTATTCATCATGAACCTGTTAAATATAAAAATGTAGACATTGTTATATACAATATGGAAGGCTTGAGTTCCCAGATAGGTGGGAAAGTGATTTATGAGGAAAGGAGAAAAACAGCACAAGAAGTTCTGTCTCAGAGCGTAGCTGATAAGCTGAACAGATTGTATTATCTTGAACAAAATAGCTATATTACTGATATTATCAAATCCCGCAAATGGATATCTTTCGCATTCCGTATTTTCTGTAAATTGGGAAAAATACTGGGATTTGTAAAAGAATAGTTTCGAGATTTAAAATAAAAACCTTTAGTTGGAGCAATAAATAATATCTATTTTTACCAGCTATTTCAAAAAACGTGATAAATGATAAAAAAGCATACTCTCGAAAGTTTAGTAAATGATAAATCTATTTTTATCATACTATTCTTCTATACTTTTTTATTACTGTTCTTCTGCTCAAAGATGTCTCCACTCTATCCTTTCAACGATTGGTCTGACATTAATCTTTACTTCAATATTGGGAAAAGTATATTTAACGGAAAAGTATTATACACAGAAGTATTTGATCATAAAGGACCTCTCATATTTTTCATTTACGGCTTCGGCTATCTGCTCTCAAACGATTCATTTATAGGAATGTATGTTATACAGGCAATAGTCTGGTTAATCATGGTTTATGCTGTTTACTTTACTTCCAGAATGTTTCTGGATAAAGTATACTCATTTATTGTCGCTCTTGCTTTTCCTGTTATCCTCCTTTCACACTCGCTTGACGGAGGTTCAGCTGAAGAATTTATTACTGCATTCATTGTCATCAGCCTATTCTACTTTATCACATATTTTAAAGAGAAGAACATCGCAATACATAAGCCTTCCTATATGTTTATCCACGGATTAATGTGTAGCATGGCTTTACTGATCAAACTGAATCTGGTTGTCTTCTGGATATTCCCACTTCTAGCTGTATTCATCAATATATTATTAAGTAAAGAATATCGAAATCTGTGGCTGAATATTCTAGCTTTCATCGGTGGGATGCTTGTTATTACTATCCCCATTTGCATATATCTTTTTATAAACGATGCGCTGACCGAATCGTACAATATCTATATACTGCTAAATAAAAGTTATGCTAAAATGAGTAGTATGAGCGATACTTTCGGATACCTTACAATCCGTTTTTATCAACGTCTGCGATTCGATCCTATCGAATTTACGATCATACTTATAGGAGCCATTTACTTCCCTATCAGATATATTAAGAATAGAATCGGGCAAATAGGACTGATACTTTCCTTCTGGTGTTTGTACACCGTTATATTCATGTCTCCCAACTATGTTTATTACTATTCCATACCCTATTATGTATATGCTATATTCGGATTTATTGTAATTGCAGACTATTTAAGTAAATATATAACAATCAGATATGCTTGGCATATTGCCATTATCTTTGCTTTTGTCGCTCTTTGTGGAGGTATTAGCAGAAAAAATTATTTCGAATACAGCACAGATGTACTGCTAAGACGGGGTGAAGATGAAAGTCTAAGAAATCAATTTGGCAAAATAATTGAAAAAGAGAAAGATTCCACACTTCTCAATCTTGGTCTTGATAGCGGTAACGGCCTATTTACGAAACTGAATATTTTCCCTAAACATAAATATTTTATTTCGCCCAACCTTCCCTATGAAATTTACCCTCAAATGCGGGACGAACAAACAAGATATATTGAAAATAGAGAAATAGAATTTATTATACTGGCTGATTACTCATTCAACTTTGAATATTTCAGAAGCTTACCTGCTTTAAACGATAATTATACGGTAGTAGATACCTATTTGGAGGACGATTTTAAGACCTATTATCTGTACAAAAGAAACGATTAATATATAATAAACATGCAACCATCTCTTTTTCTGATACCTGTTACATTAGGAGAAACAACGATAGAAAGAGTATTACCCTCTTACAACAAGGAAATTATTCTGCAAACAAAACATTTCATTGTAGAAAATATACGTACGGCTCGCCGTTTCCTCAAAAAAGTAGATGCGTCTATCGATATCGACGAACTTACATTCTACGAGCTGAATAAGCATACCAATCTCGAGCAAATAGAAACATACCTCACCCCTATCAGCAAAGGATTTCATATCGGAATTATTTCAGAGGCAGGCTGCCCCGCCATAGCTGATCCGGGTAGCGATATAGTCGCTATTGCTCAACGCAAGAATTATAATGTAATACCGCTCATTGGACCATCGTCTATTCTCCTATCACTTATGGCATCAGGATTTAATGGCCAGAGTTTTGCATTTCAGGGCTATCTTCCTGTCGATAGTGGCGAACGTGTAAAAAAGATAAAACAACTAGAGCACCGCATCCTAAACGAAGATCAGACTCAAATATTTATCGAAACACCTTATCGCAATTTAAAAATAGTAGAAGACCTTATTAAAAACTGTCCATCTTCTCTTAAACTCTGCATAGCCATGAATATCACTTGTGAAGATGAATATATCAAAACATTACCGGTGAAGGAGTGGTCTAAAAAGCTACCTGATATGGCAAAGAAGCCGTGTATCTTCCTCTTGTATAAATAGAATCTACATTTTATTTACTTATCTATATAGGTCAGCATATTTTGTTGCCTTAAATACCTATGCCTCAACCCAAAACATTTTTCCACAAAACCTCAACACAAACGAGCAAAAAGAAGTCAAATCAACAAATATTTTGATTTTTTGATTTTTATTTGAAATAAAATTGCACAAAAAGATATTTTGACATACTTTTACATCGTTAAGAATCACAAAGACAGATAAAGACCATATCTAGTATCATAATATAAATAAATATACGATTTTAACATCTATAAATATTTTAATTATGAAGACATCATTACTTACGAAGTCAGTCTACTTTTCCTTATTGGCATTCTTGCCAGTACTAGCAACAGCTCAAGATAAATTAAGTGCTAATCTCGGTGCCGACCTGGTTAGCTCATATGTTTGGCGAGGTATCAAACAAGGTGGTGGCGCAAGCATTCAACCAGCCTTAAATGCCAGCTATAAAAATTTCACTTTAGGCACATGGGGTTCAACCGACCTTGGAAATTCGGGAGCCAAAGAAATAGATTTTTATACATCTTACGAAAATTCGGGATTTAAATTTCTGGTTACCGATTATTGGTGGGACAGCGAAGCTGCTTTCCGCTACTTTAGTGCACCTACAGGCGGTAACGGTCATTATCTCGAACTAACGGCAAGTTACAGTTTTGCAGAATCTTTTCCGTTAAGTGTTTCATGGAACACTTTCGTATTAGGCAAAGGAAATAAAAAAGACAATGGTAATAACTCCTATTCCACATATATAGAGTTCGCATATCCTTTTACTATTGATAATCTAGAAATGGGAATTTCTACAGGATTTACACCTTGGAGCGGTGCTGTTTATAATACCGACGGCTTTGAATTCACCTCAATACAGTTAAGTGCTCTGAAAAATATAAAGATCACTGATAAAATAACACTACCCATATTCGGTAATCTAATAGCCAATCCTGCACATGAAGACATTCATTTCGTATTTGGCATCAAAATAAATTAAGTACAATAACAATAATGAATTATGAAAAAGATTGAAGCAATTATTCGCAAAGCAAAATTTAATGAAGTTCGTAAAGCTTTACACGAAGCCGATATAGAATTCTTATCATGGTGGGATGTAAAAGGACAAGGAAGTGCCCGCCAAGGGTTAATATTCAGAGGGATAGCCTATGATGTAAATGCAATCGACCGAATATTTATTTCGTTTGTTGTCAGAAACATCAACGTGGAAAAATCAATAGATGTGATACTTAAATCGGCGTATACAGGCGAAAGTGGAGATGGCAGAATCTTTGTTTCCAGTATCGAACAATCAATTCGTATTCGTACCGGTGATCATGGAGACGAATCGCTATACGACAAAGAAGATGAGAAATAGGATAGTAAAGATTTAGCTAAAATAATAAAGAAGAATATGAAACCAAGAATATTAAAATATATGGCAATACTGTTATTCGCATTCTCGATAGCAGTTGCAGCCCAAGATACAACACCTGTTGTAGCCGATAGCCTTACAACCACAATAGCAGTAATAGTACCCGCAGAGGAAGTTGCAGTTGTAGAAGAAGTAGCTCAATTAGATTCGGGAAATACTGCGTGGATTATTGTAGCAACTATTCTAGTAATGATGATGACAATTCCTGGATTAGCTCTTTTCTATGGTGGTTTAGTACGTCAAAAAAACGTGTTAAGCATTATAATGCAATGCTTAGTTATTACAGGAGTGATAAGTATACTCTGGATATCATTTGGATATAGTTGGGTATTCGGCACCGCTTTTATAGAATCAGGTAATCCTTTGAGTTTTATAATGGGTGGACTAGACAAAGTATTCCTACACGGAATAACACTCAACACATTAGTGCCGGGAGCAAATATACCTGAATTACTATTTGCACTCTTCCAATGTATGTTTGCCGTTATCACACCGGCTCTAATTATCGGTGCATTTGCCGAAAGAATTAAATTCTCGGGATTCCTTGTATTTACTATCTTATGGGCTATTATCGTTTACAATCCCATGGCTCACTGGGTATGGGGCGGTGGATGGCTACAACAAATGGGAGCTATTGATTTTGCAGGAGGTACAGTAGTACATATCAACGCCGGTATTTCGGCACTCGTTATGGCAATTATGCTTGGTCGCCGAAAAGGATACAGAACTACGGGACATCCCGTTACGCCACACAGCATACCATTGGTTTTTATCGGAACAGCACTATTGTGGGTAGGCTGGTTCGGCTTCAATGCAGGAAGCGGACTAGCTGCCGATGGCTTGGCTGCCAATGCATTCCTTGTAACACATTTCGCTACTGCTGTTGCTGCCACAGGATGGATGGCACTAGATTGGCTTATCAATAAGAAACCTACAGCAATCGGTTTTTGTACCGGAGCGGTTGCCGGGTTAGTTGCTATCACTCCTGCTGCCGGAACAGTAGATGTACTAGGAGCATTTTGTATAGGTCTGATCTCAACAATAATTTGCTACTGCATGGTTGCCTATGTAAAACCAAAACTGAAATACGACGATTCATTAGATGCCTTTGGCGTACATGGAATAGGTGGTATAGTCGGATCTATTCTTACAGGCGTATTTGCAACACAAACCATCACCGGTGCAGAAGGCGTGCAAGGAGCCTTATATGGCGACTGGAATCAATTATGGACACAAGTTATTGCTACCGGAGCTTCAATAGCATATAGTGCAATACTAACTATCATACTATTCTTTATTGTTAACAAAACGATCGGACTTAGAGTTACTAAGGATGACGAATCTATCGGTCTGGATATTTCACAACACGGTGAAATTGCTTACAGCGAAGATGAATAAATCGTATTCTTCTATCATTTAAACACGAAAAGCGAGAGGCATAAACCTCTCGCTTTTATTATAATGTAAAAAATGATTATAGTAATTTTTCTAAATATCCTGCCATTTCTTCTTGAAGTTTTTTAGCCTCAGCCGCTGCGGCATAAGTAAACTCAAGCGTATTATCTGCATAAATAATACCGCGAGAAGAATTTACCAACAGTCCACATTGGTCATTCATTCCGTATTTCACAACCTCAGCTAAACTTCCGCCTTGCGCTCCTACTCCCGGAACTAATAAAAAATGATTTGGAGCATGTTTTCGAATATCAGCAAACATTTCACCTCGAGTAGCACCAACCACAAACATCAACTGCTCATCGGTAGCCCACTCTTGCGACTTCTTCAAAACTTTCTCGAACAGGCGCTCACCATTAGCATCTTCTATTAGTTGAAAATCTTGTGAACCCTTGTTTGATGTCAATGCGAGCAGGATAATCCATTTATTCGGGTATTTAAGAAAAGGCTTAACGCTGTCTTCTCCCATATAAGGAGCAACAGTAACAGCACTTGCCTTAAGATGTTCAAATGCAGAGACTGCATACATTTCTGATGTATTACCAATATCTCCGCGTTTTGCGTCCAGAATAATAAATTGATCCGGATATTTAGTACGAATATATTCTATTGTTTTTTCTAATGCAAGAATACCCTTAATACCTAGACTTTCATAAAAAGCAGTATTCGGTTTATAAGCCACGCAGTATTTTGCAGTGGCATCTATTATCCCTTTATTAAATGCATAAATAGGATCCTCTTCCTCTAATAAATGAGCCGGTATTTTTTTTATATCTGAATCCAGTCCTACACATAGGAAAGACTTTTTCTTCTTTATATTTTCGAATAATTCTTGCTTAGTCATAACTTTATTTATTATAATTCACTCTCTTTCAAACGTTCTGTATTTTCAACTATTATCAACTGATCTATTATCGATTGGATATCACCGTCCATAATAGCTGATAAATTATACAATGTAAGGTTTATACGATGATCGGTAACCCGACCTTGAGGATAGTTATATGTTCTGATTTTGGCAGAGCGGTCTCCTGTCGAAACCATCGTTTTACGTTTAGAAGCTACCTCATCCAAATATTTTTGGTATTCCATATTGTAGATACGGCTACGTAACTCGACCATAGCTTTAGCCTTATTCTTCAACTGTGATTTTTCATCCTGACATTGAACTACAACCCCTGTAGGTATATGTACCAGACGTATCGCAGAATAAGTTGTATTTACCGATTGCCCACCGTTTCCTGATGCACAAAAAGTATCAACCCGAATATCCGATTCTTTTATTTCCACATCAAATTCTTCGGCCTCAGGCAAAACTGCAACAGTAGCAGCAGATGTATGTACACGACCTTGTGTTTCTGTAGCAGGAACACGCTGTACACGATGAACACCCGATTCATATTTTAATATACCGTAAACACCTTCACCTGCTACGGTAAATATTATCTCTTTAAATCCACCCGAAGTACCTTCGGTAAGACTTGTTATTTCAGTTTTCCAACCTTTCGATTCGCAGTATTTAGTGTACATACGATAAAGATCACCTGCAAAAATCGCAGCCTCATCACCACCTGTACCACCTCTAATCTCAACAATAGCATTTTTAGCATCCTCCGGATCGGCAGGAACAAGCAGCAGTTTTATCTCTTCTTCTAATACAGGTAATCGACTATTAGATTCCTCCAGTTCTTCTTTCGCAATCTCTCTTAGTTCCGGATCACTTTCTGCGTCCAGAATTTGTTTTGCTTCAGCTATATTTGATAAGACTTGCTGATACTCTTTACGAGCATTAGCAATCTTCTCCAGATCGCGATATTCTTTAGTCAACTTGACATACCGCTTCATATCACTAATAATATTAGGATCAGTAATTAGTTTCCCAATCTCTTCGAAACGGATTACTAAAACATCAAGTTTTTCTAATAAAGATAATTGAGTCATTCTGTATAGTTAGTCTCTAAATTTTATTCGAGTGCAAATGTAAGGAAAAAGGTTAATATAAACCGCAAAGGCAAAAGCAGAAGTGGAAAAATAAAAAAAAGAAAGCCCGCGAAATCCTTCGCAGACTTTCCAACCTTAACACAAACTTTACAAAACTACACAATAGAGTTGATTGCAGTCTGATAATCCGGTTCAACCGTAGTCTCAGGAACCAACTCTGTGTACGATATATTTCCTTCGGGATTAACAACTACCACTGAGCGAGCCAAAAGACCTTTCAATGGACCATCGATTGTTAATACACCATAATTTTTAGCAAATTCAGGATTTCTGAATACAGAAACTGGAATTACATTTTCAATTCCTTCTGTTGTACAGAAACGTCCACTAGCAAAAGGCAAATCAGCCGACACTGCTAGAATGACTGTGTTAGATAAACCTGCAGCCTCTTTGTTGAATCTTCTAACAGAAGAAGCACACACTCCGGTATCCAAACTTGGGAAAATATTCAGAACAACATATTTACCTTTCAAATCTGCAAGAGATAATTCAGATAAATCATTCTTCACTAACGTAAATGCAGGAGCAACTGTACCCACTTTAGGTAAGTCTCCGCTTGTATTTACATTTGCACCTTTGAATGTTATTGTTGCCATATCATTTTCATTATTACATTACAAATATAGTGTTTCTTTTCGTCAGAGCAATACTTTGAAGCTTTTTTCCACAATAAATTCACACTTTTTTACATTAGCTTTTTAGTCGAACTCTTTAGCGAGATATTCAGCTGTAAAACTACCCTTCACTTTGATTATATCTTCGGGCTTCCCTTTAGCAATAAGGGTTCCACCCCCAGCCCCACCATCTGGACCCATATCTATAATATAATCAGCACTTTTAATTATATCCTGATTATGTTCTATGACAATTACAGTATTACCTCTGTCCACCAATTTATTCAAAACACCGAGCAAAACCCTGATATCTTCGAAGTGGAGTCCGGTAGTCGGCTCATCAAGTATATATATAGTATTCCCTGTATCTACGCGAGCTAATTCTGTAGCAAGTTTCACTCTTTGGGATTCTCCTCCTGATAAGGTAGTAGATGGCTGCCCCAATTTTATATAGCCAAGCCCTACTTCTTGCAGTACTCTTATCTTATTTAATATTACCGGAACGTTTTCAAAAAACTCGACCGCCATATTAATTGTCATATCCAATACATCGGCAATAGATCTACCTTTGAAACGGACTTCGAGTGTTTCCCTATTATAACGTTTACCATGACATTCCTCACAAGGAACAAAAACATCCGGTAAAAAATTCATACCTATCACCTTGTAGCCATTCCCTCCGCATACTTCGCAACGCCCTTCTTTTACATTAAAAGAAAAACGTCCCGGTTTATACCCTCTGATTTTCGATTCCGGCAGATTAACAAACAAATTTCTTATATCTGAAAATACACCTGTATATGTAGCCGGATTAGAACGAGGCGTACGACCGATTGGCGATTGATCGACACTTATTACTTTATCAACGTTGTCAATCCCCTCTATTGTTTTATAGGGCAATGGATCAGCTAATGACTTATATAAATGCTGACTCAATATCGGTTGCAATGTCGCATTTATCAAACTTGATTTTCCACTACCCGATACCCCTGTCACACAAATAAATGTGTTAAGAGGAAAACTGGCTGTCACATTCTTTAGGTTATGACCTGTAGCTCCCTTAAGTGTTATCTTTTTGCCGTTTCCTGTTCTTCTTTTCTTGGGAATTTCTATTTCCTGTCTTCCATTCAGATAATCGGATGTAAGCGTATTGGCTTTAAGCATTTCCGCCGGAGTGCCCGAGAACACGACTTTGCCACCTCTACGCCCGGCATACGGTCCCATATCAACAACATAGTCTGCTTCAAGCATAATTTCTTTATCATGCTCTACTACCACAACAGAGTTCCCTGTATCACGTAATTTCTTTAACGAATCTATTAATCGAGTATTATCACGCTGATGCAGACCAATACTTGGCTCATCTAATATATACAGGACATTTACCAGCTGCGAGCCTATTTGAGTAGCTAAACGTATGCGTTGGCTTTCCCCTCCTGACAGTGTTACTGATGATCTATTCAACGAAAGATAATTTAACCCGACATCCAACAAGAAAGTAAGACGAGACAGAATTTCTTTTTTTACTTCCGAAGCAATGGCTGCCTGTCTGCCAGATATATGTTTATCAACATCCTGTATCCAATTATACAGTTCCTGAATATCCATATTGGCAAGTTCAGCTATATTCTTTCCATTAAGCCTATAGTGAAGCGCTTCTTTGTTTAATCGCTGCCCATCACAATCAGGGCAGGTTCCTGTCTTCACAAACTGCTCCGCCCACTTTTGAGCCGAAGCCGAGGCTTCACTCTCCTGCTGCATCGATATATACTTTGCAACACCTTCGAAAGCTATTGTATAATTTGACGCACCTCCAAGAGATTCATTCTTAATCTGCAATTGCTCGTCAGTACCGAACATTATGTCATTCATCGCCTCTTCGGGAATATCCTTGATCGGCGTTTTGATCGTAACTCCATACTTTTCACAAATAGCTTCTATCTGCCAAAAAAACAAATAGTTCTTATATTTGCCCAATGGTGTTATACCTCCGGCATAAATACTCAACTGAGGCTTCGGCACAATCTTATCCATATCGATCTGATTGATGACCCCAAGTCCTTTACATCGAGGGCATGCTCCATAAGGCGAATTGAACGAGAACGTATTTGGCGCAGGCTCGCTATACGACAAACCTGTAGACGGGCACATTAACTGACGACTAAAATGACGTACCTCTTCGGTTTCTACGTCTTCAATCAGAATAAGACCATCTCCCTGCTTCATCGCTACACGAAGGCTTTTCTTTAGATTGTCGACATGTTTATTCGATACAACCATTTTATCGATAAGCACTTCGATATTATGAATTTTATATCGATCGACACGCATACCCGGAAGTATTTCGCGGATAACGCCATCGACACGAACAGTAAGATACCCCTTCTTGCTTATTTGCTCAAACAACTCCTTGTAATGACCTTTACGGCTACGAACAACAGGAGCCAGTAAATATATCTTCTTCCCTATATACCTCTCCAGAATAAGTTCCAGAATCTGATCTTCGGTATATTTCACCATTTTCTCTCCGGTGAGATATGAATATGCTTCTCCGGCACGTGCATAAAGCAAACGCAGGAAGTCATATATTTCGGTGGTAGTTCCCACTGTAGAACGGGGATTACGATTGGTTGTTTTTTGTTCTATAGATATAACGGGACTGAGTCCTGTTATTTTATCAACATCAGGACGCTCCATTCCGCCCAAGAAACTACGGGCATAAGCTGAAAATGTTTCTATATATCGGCGTTGACCTTCTGCAAAAATTGTATCAAAGGCTAATGATGATTTGCCACTACCACTCAGACCGGTGATAACGACCAATGAATCACGAGGAATTTCTACATCAATATTTTTTAAGTTGTGAACACGTGCACCATACACGTTTATTTTCTCTTTTTCCTCTACTTGTTCTGTTTCCATTTAATAAAAAGACGTGCTTTATATTACTAGTTATCAATCTTGTGTAATCCAATTCTTATCATGAACTTTCACCTGGTCACCTTTTTTGTAATAAAGGGATTGCTGGCTAGGTATAAGAATTGTATATGATCTTTGGCTTTTAGGCGAAATCGTCAGTTTCCTGTCGCGAAGCCACGAATTAAAATCTTTCAATTGTGCGTAAGTAAGTCCGTTATCTTTAGCAAAAGCTGCTAAATCGGGAATGGATTCAGTTATCTCAACCGATTTAAACTCCATTGGTTTATATAGCTGATTTGCCGTTAATACGAAACCATATTTGTATGGACTCTCAAAAAGTTGTTTTATAGCCAACATGCGGAAATAATAACGCGATGTTTCATCTACAAGCCAAAGATCTAAGCCATCTTCTACTTGTTGTTTATCCAATTCGCCACTAATTCGCCCTTGCCCTGCATTGTAAGAAAGAGCCACACTAGCCCAACTACCGTATTTGTTATATGCCTGTTTGAAATATTTACAAGCCGCCTCGGTTGACTTCTCTACCGAGTATCTCTCATCAACCTCCGAACCTACTTCCAGCCCATACGATGGTGCTGTCTTCGGCATAAACTGCCATAGCCCTGCTGCTCCTGCAGAAGATACCGCACGATGATTCAAGCTACTTTCTATAACAGCCAGATATTTAAAATCTTCGGGTATTCCATTTGCTTTAAGAATAGGTTCGATAATTGGAAAATAACGATTTGCTTTCTTTATTAACAACATTGTTGTCGAATGCAAATAAGTGAATCCGTTTATCTCTCTATCGTAGCGCTCATGCAGATCATATCTGTCCAAATCGAGATCTTCGCCTGCAAACGATACTTTATGAGGTACATCTATCGATTTTGTCATCGACAAAACATAAGGTGTCTTTGTTTCAACTTCTACTTTGCTGTTATTTGACAAGAGAAAGACAGCTAACACACAGATACAAACACCCGGTATAATGAACAATGCTATTTTTTTCATAAAATAAAATTATTAAACCGCATCTCCAATAGATACATCTATCAAAGATACGGCTTTTATTTCGTAAAATAAAGATACCGACAAGAACTTACATACCCTTTACAACCCAGATATTACAGTCTGGATAAAGCGTTTGAAGGGCTTTAACGTCTTCGTTAAATATTCCAAAAACGGAAGAGCCTGATCCTGTCATAGATGCATACAAAGCACCATGCTTATACATTGTCTCTTTTATCTCATTGATTAGAGGATATTTAGCAACAACACTTTTCTCAAAATCATTTATCATCAAGTCCCTCCATTCTGTCAAGGGTCTCTTTATTATCTCTTTAAGAGACACACTCGGTTCTAAAGGCTTTATTTGAGCAAAAGCGTCTTTTGTAGACACATGAATATCCGGTTTAATCAATATAAGCGTATAATCTTTAAGGGATAACTCCACGTCTTCGAAAACCTCTCCTATCCCAGTTGCAAACATCGGTCGATTGTAAATAAAAAATGGACAATCAGCCCCTAAATGAACAGCAATATCGGCTAGTTCTTTATCAGACGCCCCAAGATCGAAAGTCTTATTTATCAACTTCAACATAAAAGAAGCATCTGCTGAGCCACCGCCTAAACCGGCTCCAAAGGGTATTTTCTTAAGTAAATGAACTTCCAACGAAGTAAATTCATATTTCCTTCGCATTAACTTAAGCGTCTTTATTACCAGATTACTTTCCGGTGCAGCATCAACTTTAATACCTGCTTCGATAAAAATATCTTCTGACTGATCTTCTTTAACAATAATCTCTAAAGCATCTTTTATTGCAATAGGATAAAAAACTGTTTCGAGATTATGATAACCGTCTTCTCGTTTAGATACAATATTTAATCCGAGATTTATTTTTGCATTGGGGAAACAAATCATATACGATCTTTATTTTATACAAGCTTTTTAATCAAAGCTTCTTTATCACCATAAATATAGTCGATAACAGGAACTTCGATCATTGTATACGCTCCCGGTCTTTGCTTCATAGCTGCACGTGCCGAAGCTACGAGTACCTGAGCTGTGAGAGCAGGATTATTGATTTTCATATTAAAGTCTAAAAGTTGATTTTGGGTAGTACCCGAAACTCCTTTGCGTACCATATTTACACCGTGTCCCATATCCTTAAGATCATCAACACAATCTACTTGTTTCACATGTGTTTCGTCGTTAACAAAATAATCGTCAGATTTAATTGCTGCCGCAACTTCTTCAAAATTATAACCATTTTCAACTTCGATATACACCATACGGCGATGAATACTCGTTCCCAAAGGAATAGTCATAGACAGTGCTGCTTTCACTCCTTTTATAGCTTTTACAGCTACTGTATGCCCCATACTCATACCCGGACCAAAGTTGGTATAGGTTACACCCTTAGGTGCCATAAATTCCATCATCGAACGCACCATAGAATCTGTTCCCGGATCCCAGCCTGCCGAGATTATTGAAACAGTATTGTTTGCCACAGCAACAGCATTTAATTCTTTGCGAAGATTTACGATGCCACCATGAATGTCATAACTATCAACAGTGTTGATACCAGCTGTTAAACATTCTTTAGCGTAAATCTCTACGCTACGTGTCGGAGTACAAAGTATTGCTACGTCTACATCGTTCAGTTCAGCAACTGTTTTTACTACGGTATATTTACTTATTTCCTCAGGAATATTAGCCGGATCACGACGAACAATACCTGCTACTTCAAAATCGGGAGACGCTACTATTGCATCTAAAACGTATTTACCAATGTTGCCATACCCAACGATGGCTGCTCTAAGCTTCTTCATTCTATTTTTGTTTTGTCTATTATTTATTAAAAGGTCGGAAACCTTAATTATTTTATTCAGGTTGACTTTCTTTAAAGAAATTATATAACCATTCAAGGGCTACAAAATCTTCCTGTATCTGTTCGGCGAATTTAGCAGAAAATACCTCGTTTCCTATCGGTCTTTGTTTTGCAACCCAAACACTTTTCTTTTGCATCCATGGCTGATAATATTCTGACAGATCGTTTGGTATTTGCCTTTTATAGTCTTCGCCCATTATACTAAAGCCTCTGTCCAGAACGGTCTTTTGAGTGACCTCCTTAAATTCAGCAGCATTATATTTTATATTATCTTTAAAGTCGTCCATAATTTTCTTCTTAGCCATATATAGCCCCATACCGCAGAGATAGCCTTCGTCGCTAAGTTCCATAAAATATCCGGGATAATTCTGCCAGTCGCCTGCGGCTACCGGTATCTGAAACGTCATCCAAAGACACGTTTTGTATGGATCTTTATTTTTTGAAAAACGCACGTCCCTATAAATACGGGATACTACCCGATGAGGACGCAGTTCGAATTGCGGATCGATATTATGCATAGCAGGGGATAGGCTCACCACAAGACTTTTGAATGGGTTCAACAGCTCTCGTTCATAAACATCACGATGCTCTTCAAACCACTCTTTATAATTATTTTCTTTCAAACCCTGGAGGAACTGAATTGTCGCATGTGTAAAACCGTTGAATGCTGCTAAATCTGCCATAATCGTCTGTGATTTATATAAAACAAAAAAATAGGATAACAAATCTATAAATAAAATGATTGTTATCCTACTGTTTTCATATCTGGTTTTACCCTGTTATTTTGCCAGCTGTTTGATTACAGCCATTATTTCACCTCCTATTTCTTCAGCCTCTTTCATTGTATGAGCTTCAGAATAAACACGAATAATAGGTTCTGTATTCGACTTACGCAAATGCACCCATTTATCAGGAAAATCGATCTTCACACCATCGATATCAGTAACCTCTTCCGATGAAAATTTCTCTTTCACTGCCGCCAAAATAGCATCTACATCTATCTCGGGCGTTAGTTCTACCTTTTGTTTTGCTATATAATATTGCGGATAACTTGCACGTATTTCGCTTACAGTCTTTTTCTCTTTAGCCAAATGACTTAAAAACAATGCGATGCCAACTAAAGAATCACGGCCATAATGGCTCGACGGGTAAATAATACCTCCATTGCCTTCTCCTCCGATTACTGCGTTTGTCGCTTTCATCTTAGCAGTAACATTTACTTCTCCTACTGCCGACGGGCTGTATTCACATCCATACTTACGTGTTACATCACGTAAAGCACGGCTCGAACTTAGATTAGACACAGTATTACCCGGTGTATGTTTCAATACATAATCGGCCACTGCCACAAGTGTATATTCTTCACCAAACATTTCTCCATTTTCACAGATGATCGCCAAGCGGTCAACATCCGGGTCGACAACGAAACCAACATTAGAATCTGTTGTCTTCATCATTACCGAAATATCTTCCAGATGCTCAGGTAGCGGTTCCGGATTGTGAGGAAAATCTCCATTTGGCGTGCAATATAATTCATTTATTTTTGTCACGCCTAAAGCATTTAGCAAACGAGGGAGAACGATTCCTCCAACTGAATTCACACAATCGATAGCCACCTCAAAATCAGCAGCTTTTATAGCTTCTACATCAACTAACTCTAGATCGAGTACAGCCTGTATATGTTTGTCTGTATAATCTTTTTCTACAACTTTGCCTAAATGGTCTACATTCGCAAAATCAAAATCTTCGGCTTCGGCCATACGAAGTATCTCTTCGCCTTCTTTTGCATTAAGAAATTCGCCGTTTGCATTCAAAAGTTTCAACGCATTCCATTGGCGTGGGTTATGACTAGCAGTAAGAATAATTCCACCACTGGCATTCTCCATTGTTACAGCCAGTTCGGTAGTAGGGGTTGTCGCTAGGCCGATATTCACCACATCAAAACCAGCACCCATAAGAGCACCTACAACCAACTGTTCCATCATTTTACCTGAAATACGGGCATCACGACCAACAACAATTTTGTTCGAATCCGTTTGTTTGTTCCGTTGAATAAAAGAGGCATAAGCCGATACAAATTTAACTGTATCTAAAGGATTCAAGCCTTCACCTACTTTACCTCCGATTGTACCTCTGATACCAGAAATCGATTTTATAAGTGCCATTTCAAAGTATTATTTTTATATTAATCTGCAAATGTATATTTCAAATATCCGTAATAAAGGGTAGAATAGTCGCCAGTTTGCTGGCTCGATCCTTGTGAAAAAGGTACAATCATACTAACAACTGCTCCATCACGCACATATTGCAAAGGGAAAGCACAGCCAGGTGACAAAAATGCATAGAACAATATGTCTTTATGTGAAGTAGTATACGCAAAAGTATAACTTCCTGTATTTCCATAAGTTAAAGACAAGCCATAATGACCATCATCAGGTCCATTATTCGTCCAGACTACTGTATCTCCTAAAAAACGCGTATCAGCATATCTCATATCAACAGAAGTTCCACCTTGGCTTCCTCCTGCTACAAATTTTTTAGCTTTTTCACCAACACCCGAATCTATCACATGAAGATAGATACCTGTTTTAGGGTCTTTAAAAAACTCTTTATCTTTAAACGCTCTATTTACGGGGTAATAGTCAATAACAGTGATACCTTCTTCTTTTATAAATCGCTCAATGGCTTTCTTTTCTTTGTCCAATTTCTTAGCATAAGTATCTCCGCTACAAGCAGAAATTACAATAGCTAATCCTATAAAAGCAAATATACATCCTATAATTTTTCTCATCTAAATTTCTAATATTATGTACGTTATTATTTTATCAATAAATCTTTATATTCGGGAAGCGTCTTCTCAAAAATAGCGATAGCCTCTTCCAAAGTTCCATAAAATTCACCACCGGATGCATTCAGATGCCCTCCTCCGTTAAAACATTGGGCCGAGAATTTATTCGTTGGGAAATCCCCCTGTGAACGTAACGAAATTTTTATCATTTCATTGTCTTCCCGAAGGAAAACTGAAAAAATTATTTTCGAAATATTCAGCGGCAAATTAGCAAATCCTTCCGTATCGCCTTTCTTTGCATGATATTTAGCCTGTTCTTCTTTTGTCAGCCAAATAAGAGCAGCATTATATTCAGGATATATCTTCATCTTTTCAGATAATGTATACCCAAGCATACGATAACGATCTTCTGAATAATTATGATAGACATTAGAATATATTTGGTCTTTATCTATTCCTTTTTTAAGTAATTCGCCAATAATATAATAAATTTCGGCATTATTTGAATTATAGGTAAATGCTCCTGTATCAGTCATCATACCTGTATAAATAGCTTCGGCACACTCTTTACTCATAGCTTCGAAATCTCCCATACGACAAATCAGACGGAAAACAAGTTCGCTTGTAGATGATATTTGCGGATACGAAATCGTAACATCACAAAAATCGGAAGGCTCGGGATGATGATCCACCATTACCTTCTTAGCTTTAGCTGCCTCAATAAGAGGGCCTACATTATTAGTACGCTTAGGTATATTAAAATCAAGACAAAATATCAACTGAGCTTCTTCAATAAGTTTTTGAGCATATTCGGGATATTTTTCATAAACCAATATATCTTTTGCTCCTTTTATCCAGCGTAAAAAGTCAGGGAAAACATTCGGAACTATTACTGTAACTTCGTTACCTAAATCATTTAGATAGTGATACAAACCCAATGATGAACCGATAGCATCTCCATCAGGTGAAACATGTGTTACAATTACAATTTTGTCATGCTTATCTAGTAAATCTTCAACTTGCGATATTTTACGACTGTCTATTATCTTTGAAATCATTTATTTATTCTCTCTCCTTTGAGTCTATATTAAGGTCTCAGACCTATCCTTAAGTTTATCGGTATTGTAAGTAAAACATACCATCAGTCAATTATACAGTGATAAATAGCTAGTATGTCTATTCAGTGCAAAAATACTAAAAAATCAAACTATATGCACCATTTTGTGCCACATCATAACAAGGAATATTCAGTTTTAGGCATTCACCCTTCAATCGACTCACTGTTTTTGCTGATAATGAGGCATCTACAACAACCTCCTGCATAGAAAACAATTGAGTTAAAGAATATAAAGACAGGGAATTATCTCCTGTTAGCACCAAGCAATCAACTACAAATTTTTCGTCACTCTGTTTATCTCTCCAAATATTTTTAGATATAATCAGTAATTTAACTGCATCTATCTCTACCAACTTATACCCTCTTGCTCGATCTTCGTTTTCTATCATATAATTTTGATGCCCGATATTCCATTTAATTTCAGTTGTATTTCGTCTATTATAAACCGTAATTGAATCGGGTTTACTACAGAGATTATCATATAGATGAATACTAAAGAATATGAGAATAGAAGATAAACCAACAAGTAACGATCTTGGCTTCTTATAGATGACAACAAGTAAAAAACTTATTATAGTGATGGCTATTAAAAACAGATCGAACAATGAAACATAAGCATTTTCAATCAGAGCAAAAGGCAGCTTTTCAAAAAACTCAATAACCGAAGTCATTATCCCAACCAACAGTTTCAATATATTGACCGGCAGATAGAATAAGTAAACACTCAAGCTTGGCATAATATAGCTTAATAACTTTGCCAGAAATATTCCTGCTACCGAATAAGTGATAAGTGATACCAGTGGCACAATCAGCAGATTACTTATAAAGAAATAAGTTGGGAATGTCCCAAAATAGTAGAGACATAAAGGGAAAGTTCCCAATTGAGCAACTAAAGATAAAGTAAACATCTGCCAGAATGCACGTAAATACTTGTTTTTGACAGCTAATAAATCGGATGTCCGAGGTTGTAAATAGACGATAGCCAGAACAGACATAAAACTCAATTGAAATCCTATATCAAAAAGGGAAAAAGGACTTATCAGCAGCATAAAAAAGGCTGTGATATAAAGTGCATTCACAGAGAAACTTTTCCGGTTGAAAACCTCCGACACGCAGAAAACAGACAACATAGCGCTTGCACGAATAACTGAAGGCGGTAACCCCGTTATGAAAGCATATACCCAAAGTAAGACAATAATAATGGTGGGTTTCAACCAATAGTATTTTGAATTACGACGAATAAAACTCAACAAAAAACTTATCATCACATAGATTATTCCCACATGTAGACCACTGACAGAAAGGACATGAACTGTACCTGTTGTTCTGAACGATTGTTTCAGATCGTCAGATAAGGCATCCTGATACCCGAGTGTCAATGCTGAAAGAATAGCATATTCAGTATTATTGAAACCTAACGATTGATAAAATATCAATATATGCTGACGACATCTTAATGCTTGTGTTATCAACGACGAAGAAGATCTTCCCGTTGCTTGCCACGAATCGGATGGTATGTAAACAGAACCTGCAAAACCTTTATTATGCATAAAGCTCACATAGTCGAAGTCATCAGGGTTTCCTTGATTCTTAAAAGCCTGTATCTTGCCTTTAAACAGGAACTCATCACCCGGCAGCAAATAGGTATTATATAATGTATCACGTTGAAAATAGCAAACTATTTGCTTATCTACATCTGGCAACCGGACTTTATATGCCACAGAACGAGGTTTCTCTTGCGGTGTATCTGTTACGATGGCTCGGTAAGTTTGCGGTTGATCGGAAAATATAAAAGACGATTCCTGCTGACGATAACCGCTAGTCGTAATCCCAATGCCAATAAGGAAAAGGCTTAAACCTGCACCAAACAGCCAACGTAATCTAAACTCTTTATCCTTGGGTATTAAATATGAAAAGAGCATAACAATCGCTCCCAAGAGGAAGAATGCTATGCTCCAATTTTGTATATTGAAATAGTATTGAAGTACAATACCGCTAATCAAAGGTATTAGCAATGCTAGAAAAGGAGTTTTAGACAAAGCGTTTTGCATCTCAACTCATTCTCCCTGCATCATACAATACTCTTCAACCTATGTATCATTTCTGTTGGATTAGGATCTGCAAATACTGCATTCCCAGCCACAAGCACATCTGCTCCGGCATCAACTAAACGTTTACCTGTTTCGAGATTTACACCTCCATCTACTTGTATCAGTGTCGACAGATTTCGCTTCAGAATCATTTCCTTCAAACGAGCAACTTTTTCTACAGAGCGTTCTATAAATTTCTGCCCCCCAAATCCGGGATTTACAGACATTAATAGAACCATATCTACATCCTGCAAAATATCTTCGAGCAGAGATACAGGGGTATGAGGATTTAAAGTTACACCGGCTTTCATTCCTGCATCGTGAATAGCTCCTATCGTACGGTGTAAATGAATACAGGCTTCGTAATGCACATTCATCATATATGCGCCACAATCTTTTACCTCTTTAATATACTTATCGGGGTTAACAATCATAAGATGTACATCCAAAGGCTTCTTTGCTATCTTACTAATTTGTTTAATGATAGGGAATCCAAAAGATATATTAGGGACAAAACTCCCATCCATTACATCGCAATGAAACCAATCTGCTTCACTGTTATTAATCATTTCTACATCTGACTGTAAGTTCAAAAAATCTGCGGAAAGCAAAGATGGTGCTATTTTATGGCTCATACGATTGAATTTTATATTGATATAAACAAAAGTACTAAAAAGACAATCAGCACAAAAACAAAAAGGTACAAAAAGCATAATGCCTTTGTACCTTATATTTTTACTTGCTGCATATTATGAAGTCAATTTACACAAACCTCATTCAGCGAATTTGGCAATGATTTTTCAACATAATAAGTGCGTGAAAACAGTTTCAAAAAATCTAATATTTTAATAGAAGGTGCGACAACCATCTTTTCTTTTTTAGTAAATATATTACTGAGTTTAGGAGTAATGTTTTTTTTCATAGGCCAATTATTATTTATGTTTCGTACTTAATTGAAACGCAAATTAAAAAAGCTTATTGCCTCCAATCTCATTTTTAACTATTTAGTATTTTTAATATAGTCCCCCCGCTTAAAAACAATAAACAGAGTTCCAGACTCAACTCATTCTGCTTTTATAATCCTGATAATCGAATTCACGATAAATATTCAATTGATTATCTTTTGTCCACAATGCGATTGCCGGATGAGAAATACCATTAAACATCGTTGTTTTCACAATAGTGTAATGAATCATATCTTCAAAAATAATTTTATCACCCACAAGCAATGGTTCATCGAACGACCACTCACCGATGAAATCGCCACTTAAGCAACTGCTTCCTCCCATTCTATAAGTTGGTAATCCTGCCACAGGTTCATGATATGCACCTCTGATCTGTGGTTTGTAAGGCATCTCCAAGCAGTCTGGCATATGACAAGCAAAAGAAACATCTAATATAGCTGTTTTTATACCTTTGTTCTCTACAACATCAACTACAGTAGATACTAAAATACCTGTTTGCCATGCAAAAGCGCTACCCGGTTCCATAATAACATGGAGATTCGGATATTTTTCGTTGAAACGCTTCAGAACCTTGATCAAATGCTCTATATCATAATCGCTACGGGTCATGAGGTGACCACCACCCATATTGAACCATTTAGCCTGAGACAGTAAGTGTCCAAATTTCAGTTCAATTTGTTCTAATGTTTTCTCCAGATCGTAAGATGAAGACTCACAAAGTGTATGAAAATGCAAACCTTCTACTCCCTCGGGCAATTGGTCGCCTAATAAATCGGCTACGATACCCAAACGCGAACCGGGTGCACAAGGATTATAAAGATCTGTTTCGACTTCCGAATATTCGGGATTGATACGCAAGCCAAATGATACTTTCTCATCGTACTTTTCAGCTTCCGGATAGAAACGATTAAACTGCGATAGAGAGTTAAACGTTATATGGCTACTGTATTTCATGAAAATCGGAAAATTCTCATGAGTATATGCCGGTGAAAATGTGTGTGCACGACTTCCCATTTCTTCGTATGCCAATTGTGCCTCAAAAACGGAACTAGCTGTGGAATGGGGAATATATTCGCGTATGATCGGAAATGATTTCCACATAGCGAACGCTTTGAATGCCAAAATAATATCCACTCCTGCCCTATCCTTTACAGATTTGATAAGAGAAAGATTTTTTCTTAACAATTCTTCTTCCATTACAAAGCATGGAGATGGTACTTTATTTATTTCTATCATCAGATATTCTCTTTTTTTAAGTTTAGTCGAAATTATGCTTATTTCAAAGATTATGCAAAGGTCGGAATTTTTTGTCGAATAGAATAATAAACGGTTTTCCTTTCTTATATATAGACATTAATAAATATGAAAGAGTCTGCTTATCTCGAAGACAAACAGGCTCTTTCATATTTCGACAATCAAATTACTTAATTATTTACTCTACACCTTCTGGTTCAACCTCTACACCCTCTGCATTTGTTGTCTTTTCTGTACGGGTCTTATCTCCCCTTTTACCTTCTTTACGAGATGATCTTGATTCAGATCTTTCGCGTTTTTCAGTACTTCTTTCTTCTTTGCCTTCTTTTGAAGTCTTAGAATCCGATTTTTTCCCTTTACGACCAGATCTGCCTTCTTCTTTAGAATCTCTAGTCTCGGTTTTGTTTACTTTCTTTTTACTCACACGAGTAGAATCCTGAGCATTGACAGCTAATACAGAAGTAAACAAAATACTCATTAATAAAATAACGTACTTCTTCATTTGATATATTTTTTCAAATTACAACAATCAGCATACCAACTGTTATCCAATCAATTAAAACAAATATGCTTGCCTAGGTATAAGAACAAGTGAAAGTATTTATTTGTTTTACCTAATTAAAAAAGTATAGTTTATATATTTACATCTTATAAAGATATTCTATCGACATTGATACTTAAAATGAAAAAATATACCCTTCCTGTTATAAATCAACAAATCGAAACCGTTATACTGGCTAACGGAGAATTCCCAACCCACCCTATCACGCTATCGATACTCGAGAATAGTAAATATCTGGTTTGCTGTGACGGTGCTATCAATAATCTGTCTCATACGAATAAAATACCCGATGCCATAGTTGGAGATTGCGATTCATTGTCCAAAGAAAACCAACTCCGATTTTCAAATATCATTCATCGCATATCCGAACAAGATACAAATGATTTGACCAAAGCCGTTCACTTTTGTATTGAACAAAGTCGTAAGAAAATTACAATATTGGGGGCAACCGGCAAACGTGAAGATCATACGATAGGCAATATAAGTCTTCTTTGCGAATACATGAAGTGTGGCGATGTAGAAATGATTACAGACTATGGGGTATTTGTAGGAATAGAAACAAATTCAGCATTCGAGAGCTCTCTCAAACAACAGGTATCCTTATTTAGTATCGATCGCTGCAAAGTCACAACACATAACTTACTTTACCCTGTTACAAATCATGAATTCACAAACTGGTGGCAGGCAACCCTCAATGAAGCGACTGACAAAGAATTTTGTATAGAAACAAATGGAAGAATGATTATTTACAGGGCTTTCTTATAAAAATCAGCTATTTTTAGCTTTAAATGCCATTGCGTAGAAACGCATTTGTTTAATCATTGAAACCAAACCATTCGAACGTGTTGGTGATAAGTGTTCTTTCAATCCTATCCGTTCTACAAAGTAGAGGTCTGTATTGATAATCTCGTCGGGCGTTTTATCTGATAATACTTTTATCAACAAGGCTATTATTCCTTTTACAATAACAGCATCACTTTCGGCATTGAATACAACCTTACCATCCACGTATTCAGCATGCAGCCAAACGCGGCTCTGACAACCTTCTATCAGATTGTTTTCAACCTTATATTTCTCATCTAATTTTTCAAGCGAATTTCCCAATTCGATCAATAGACCATAACGGTCCATCCAATCGTCAAACATAGAAAACTCCTCTATTATTTCGTCTTGTATTTCGTTTATCGTAGCCATTTCTATTATAGTTTATATACCACTACATTAACATTTAGCGAGTAGCCGTATTTTTCGTTTATAAAATCAATAAAAATTTATAAACTTATTTTTCTTTCTCCTTATATATTATTTCCAATACTGTTTGACCAACAGCTTTCAGTGTTTCTTTACTGATATTACTCATATCATCTTTTTGAGTATGCCAATGCGAAACAAATGATGAATCTGCATTCGTATGAATAATGTCTATACTAGGTATATTCCTTTTTTGATTCACATATACATGATCATCAGTCACTCCCATGCCATTTTTACTGACAAAATATGCACCGTAATCTAGCTGTCGGGCTGTACTCCATACCTTCTCAACTATATCGTTCGCATAATACCTCGAATACTCTTCTCTGTAAAAAGTAGCGTCAGCCGCCCCGACCATATCTAACAATATACCATATTTCGCTTTATAATTTGGCACATGGGGATTAGCCCCCCAATATTGAGAACCCAGACACCACCAATCACCGGGTTTTTCTTCCGCAAAAGCAGGTGTACCATAGTCCTCTGCATCAAAAAAGATAATATCTATACCTATTTCAGGTGTTTTCTGCTGTATAACACGTGCAACTTCGAGTAATATTCCTACTCCGCTACCTGCATCGTTTGCTCCAAGTACAGGTTTATGATGATTATTTGAATCCGGATCATGATCCGAAAAAGGGCGGGTATCCCAATGAGCAAATAAAAGAACTCTGGTCTTTTTATCCAATCCGTATGAACCTATTATGTTTCGTGCATTCAGCTTAGTTCCATCAAAAGCGGTAACAACCATCTTTTGTTCCTTTACATCTGCTCCAAAACGTTTCAATTCGCCGACAAGGTAATCTCCACATGCCACGTGTTCTTTTGTATTGGGAACGCGGGGTCCGAAAGCTACTTGTCTATCAACAAAGTGATATGCACTATCGCCACTAAAATCGGGCGATATCTTCTCGTATGCCTGAACCGCATTCGTATTAGTTGCAGTCCTATTGCTGCATGAGCATGCCACTAACGAAAGTAAGAGCGTAATAAAAGAAATATTCTTAATTGTCATTTTTCGTATAATTAAGGTCTTCAACCTATTTTTTTTACAATATAAAAACACAATAATTCAATACTTGAAAAGAGTCTAAATGCTTGATAACACTTAAAATTCGGCTGTAAAGATAAGAAATGACATCTTATTATTTATATCTTAATAATAAAAAGAAAAGCCATATACCCTGTGATTAAAGTAAAAGTCGAGACGACTTCACTATAAGCAGCTCTCTATTTTTGCTTATAAAGCAACAAAAGCCTATTTACTTTTTTTCTTTCTCTTTATATATTACTTCTAATATTGTTTGCCCCACAGCTTTCAGCGTTTCTTTGCTAATATTACTCATATCATCTTTTTGAGTATGCCAATGCGAAACAAATGATGAATCTGCATTCGTATGAATAATGTCTATACTAGGTATATTCCTTTTTTGATTCACATATACATGATCATCAGTCACTCCCATGCCATTTTTACTGACAAAATATGCACCGTAATCTAGCTGTCGGGCTGTACTCCATACCTTCTCAACTATATCGTTCGCATAATACCTCGAATACTCTTCTCTGTAAAAAGTAGCGTCAGCCGCCCCGACCATATCTAACAATATACCATATTTCGCTTTATAATTTGGCACATGGGGATTAGCCCCCCAATATTGAGAACCCAGACACCACCAATCACCGGGTTTTTCTTCCGCAAAAGCAGGTGTACCATAGTCCTCTGCATCAAAAAAGATAATATCTATACCTATTTCAGGTGTTTTCTGCTGTATAACACGTGCAACTTCGAGTAATATTCCTACTCCGCTACCTGCATCGTTTGCTCCAAGTACAGGTTTATGATGATTATTTGAATCCGGATCATGATCCGAAAAAGGGCGGGTATCCCAATGAGCAAATAAAAGAACTCTGGTCTTTTTATCCAATCCGTATGAACCTATTATGTTTCGTGCATTCAGCTTAGTTCCATCAAAAGCGGTAACAACCATCTTTTGTTCCTTTACATCTGCTCCAAAACGTTTCAATTCGCCGACAAGGTAATCTCCACATGCCACGTGTTCTTTTGTATTGGGAACGCGGGGTCCGAAAGCTACTTGTCTATCAACAAAGTGATATGCACTATCGCCACTAAAATCGGGCGATATCTTCTCGTATGCCTGAACCGCATTCGTATTAGTTGCAGTCCTATTGCTGCATGAGCATGCCACTAACGAAAGTAAGAG
>NZ_JAAKEM010000013.1:0-122536 GCF_011039195.1 Dysgonomonas sp. ZJ709 | reverse complement strand
AGGAATTTATAATGTTAATATTTGTTAGTAAAATGCAGGGCTTTATTAGAAGCTCTAGCGGATTTTACTTAACCGGTGGTATACTTTTCAATTATTTTAGTGGACTACTTTTCAATTATATTATACAGTTACATATAAAACCTATTGAAAAGAATTACAGATAGCAATAGGTTAATTTGACACATTTGTTTACTTTATAGGTGAATCTTGCTTATTTTTGCCGGCTTGTCTGAAAATCAAATTAAAAATTCTTTATTTGGCAATTTATGAATAAAAGAGACATTATCATTCAGGTATCACAAGAAACAGGTCTTTCGCAAGCAAATGTGCAGTCGGCGTTTGAATCAATTATTCAAGTGATAAAAGACTCAATAAGCATGGGGGAAAAAATTACAATCCAACATTTTGGAACTTTCCAGATAAAAGTATTTAAAGAAAAAAATGCATGGAATCCCAGAGATGAAGTATATAAAATTATACCATCTAAAAGGGTTATCAAATTCAAATCCACAATGCCGCAGAAGATAAGTAAAGCTGATAAGCCTACTCTTGTAAAATAAGAAAATGAGCTGCCTGTAATATCTTCGACAGTATTTCATTTACAACGACTTCAAATCAGCATCTATCATTTTATCCAATTTTATTTACAGCTATTTATTGCAATGTGTATTATGTTTTGTATACTACATATTGCAATAAATAGCTGTAAATAATTATATCCGGTATATTATTCATATTATGCACATTATTCTGATATAATCTGTATAAATTTGTCACCGAAAAATTATATTCAAAATCTTAGCTCATGTAGGGTACTATGCAGTGAAAAGGGAAATGAAAAGCTATTAATATTTATATATCAGGCAATTAACGCAACTGTAAAGATGTTAAAAGTGACACTTTTCACTTAGTTTTCGACTGTTACTTTTCTATGATCATTAAGCCACATGTGACCGCCATGCAGTATTTTTTACATTTATTTCAGAATTTAACCCGATTCCTATATCTAATAGATAAACATCAAAACACCTCTCCAATCAATTAACATTAAATATCTCAAAAGATAAAAACCGCATAGATATACCTTCGTGAAAAAGAGTTATATTTGTGCTTATTATCAGTTAGAATAAAAAGAGTACACAAGCACTATATGGCAAAAAAACCTATTCAGAAAAAGAAAACTCAAAATAAAGCAACTTCGTTTATCGAATTTATAAGAAAAGAGCGTTCTCGTTTCTTATTTGGCGTATGCTCGACATTTATTGGAGCATTCATTTTTCTGGGGCAAATTTCATTCTTTGTTACCGGAGCTGCCGACCAAAGTAAAGTAGTCAATCGATCGTTCTTTTCTCTTATTAGCGAAAAACAAGAGATAAGCAACTGGACGGGTGTTGCCGGAGCATTTATTTCGCAAAGACTCATTAACGAGTGGTTCGGAATATTTTCTCTTCTAATTGCCGTATTCCTTATCATTGTAGGACTTCAATGGATGAGAGTGATTCGCATTTCCCTTGTCAAAGCATTTATACTATCCACTTTTGCTCTTATATGGGGCTCGATCACAAGTTCATTTATCCTTTCGCGTTTTCTCGGCGACAGCCATATAGTTTGGGGTGGAGCACATGGTCAATACATAGAACAGTTGTTAGAAAATACAATCGGTATTCCCGGAGTGATGATGGCGATTCTTCTTTTATTGATTATTTTCCTTGTTATCACGAAAAAGACATCCGTAGAATTTTATCGTGGCTTATTCCGTAATCCGCTGAAAAGTAAAACCGATGATTCGTATGAGCCTGAACCGGAAGAGGAGTATGAAGAAGAGGAAGAACCCGAAACCGACAAAGAAAAGAAAAAATGGTTTAGCTGGCTTCCTTTCGTAAGAAAGAGAAGTACTAGTGTATTAGCTGAAGAGAAAGAAGAATTAATCCCCGATGAAGCTGCTCTGGTGAGCAATATACCTTTCGAAGCCCCGGTTGTATTGCAGGCTGATAAAGACTTTGAGATTATTGTTCCTAAAGACGAGGAATTTATTCCTATCAAACCTAGCAGGCCAATAACTTCGATAGCAAAAAATGATGATTTGGAAGATTCGATTCCCGAAGGTGAAGAACTTGAGGATTATGATCCGACACTCGATCTTTCACATTTTGCATTTCCATCGAGCGACCTATTGAGAGTCTATGATAATGGGAGCAAGGGTGTAGATATGGAAGAGCAAAATGCCAATAAAAGCAAGATTATTACAACCTTGCAAAATTACGGTATTGAGATCACTTCGATAAAAGCGACCGTAGGACCGACCATCACATTATATGAAATAGTACCAAAAGCAGGAGTGCGTATATCTAAAATCAGAAATCTGGAAGACGATATTGCTCTTAGTTTATCGGCTCTTGGCATTCGTATTATTGCTCCTATGCCAGGTAAAGGCACTATCGGAATAGAAGTGCCGAACAAGGATCCACAAATAGTATCGATGCAAACGGTTATAGGATCAAAGAAATTCCAAGAGTGCACATACGATCTTCCTGTTGCATTAGGGAAAACTATCACAAATGAAATTTTCATGTTCGACCTCTGTAAGATGCCCCATCTGCTTGTTGCAGGAGCGACAGGACAAGGAAAATCCGTCGGACTGAACGCAATTATTACATCATTGCTCTACAAAAAGCATCCTGCCGAAATGAAGATGGTGCTTGTAGACCCTAAGATGGTGGAATTCAATATCTATTCGAGAATAGAAAAACATTATCTGGCAAAACTGCCCGATTCGGAAAAAGCCATTATAACCGATGTAACGAAAGTGACACAAACGCTCAATTCGTTAACCAGAGAGATGGACGACCGCTATGAGCTATTGATGAATGCAGGTGTCCGCAATATAAAAGAATACAACGAGAAGTTCAAGAAACGCCGTCTTAACCCACTGAAAGGACATAAGTTCTTGCCTTATATAGTAGTTATCATAGATGAGTTTGGAGACCTGATCATGACTGCCGGCAAAGAGATAGAAATGCCTATCGCCCGTATTGCGCAAAAAGCCCGTGCCGTAGGTATCCATATGGTTATTGCGACACAGCGTCCGACCACAAATATCATCACCGGTACTATTAAAGCCAATTTCCCTGCCCGTATGGCATTCCGTGTGACATCGCAAATCGATTCGCGCACAATCCTCGACATGTCGGGCGCAAACCAACTGATAGGGCGTGGAGACTTACTTTTCTCGCAAGGCAGCGATCTGGTACGTATTCAATGTGCATTTGTAGATACACCTGAGGTAGAAGATATCGCCCGATACATCGGCGATCAGCATGGCTATCCAACAGCTTTCGATCTGCCTGAATATGTAGGTGAATCGAGCGAGGACAAAATAGGAGGAGTCGACCTCAACGACCGCGACTCGCTATTTGACGAAGCCGCCCGTTTGATTGTTGTGCATCAACAAGGTTCGACATCGCTAATACAACGAAAATTCTCGATAGGATATAATCGTGCAGGAAGATTGATGGATCAACTCGAAGCTGCCGGAATTGTCGGACCAACACAAGGAAGTAAAGCCCGTGATGTTTTAATCAGTGACGAATATAGCTTGGAACAAAAACTAAATTCTTTTCAATAAGAATCGGAATAAAACAATATATACGCAAGGTGTGTTTTAAACCTTTTGAGTGTAAATCGATCAATATAGAATAAAAACTTACAAAATATGAAATTCAAATTACTCCTACTCTTCCTATTTGCTGCGTCAATAAACAACCTGAGTGCACAAGATGCCCGTGCTATACTCGACAAAGCATCTGACGCATATAACAAAGCGGGAGGAGTTACTGCCAATTTCACTTTCGATACGAAAGATGCAAAAGCAAGTGCAACATATAGCTACGATGGCAAAGCGTATATGAAAGGTAATAAATTCAAAATAGAGATTCCTGACGGCATCACTTGGTTTGACGGAAAAACCCAATGGGTGTATGTCAAAGATACCGAAGAGGTAAATATTAGTAACCCTTCGGGCGATGAACTACAAGGGATCAGCCCATCGGCACTATTTAATATCTACAAGACCGGATTTAATCTTGTGTATAAAGGTGAGAAAAAAGCGAATGCTAAAAGCGTGCTGGAAGTAGAGATGACTCCTACAAAGAAAGGTAGCGATGTAACTAAAATAATCGTTCAGATAGATAAAGCAACTAGTATATTCTCAAAAATAACGATCATCGATAAGTCAGGTATGCAAAATATTTTGTCTATCAAAAATTATCAGACCGGCGTAAATCTAGCCGACACAATGTTCTCTTTCGATAAGAAAGACTATCCAAGAGCCGAAATCGTAGATTTGAGATAAGATAGATTTTGTTTATTAATCCATAAAAAATATGAAATGGATAAATTTTTTATTCATAAATAAATTCTATATCTTTGTGATAATTATAAACAAAACATATAAACCAACAACATTATGAACGAAAAAGTACGCTGTTTAATTATTGGTTCGGGACCTGCGGGATATACCGCTGCAATATACGCATCCAGAGCAAACCTTGCTCCGATACTGTATGAAGGAATTCAACCGGGCGGACAATTAACTACAACTACAGAGGTTGAAAATTTTCCCGGCTACCCGGAAGGTATAACCGGTCCGGAACTAATGGAAGACCTAAAAAAACAAGCGACACGATTTGGTGCAGATATCCGTAATGGTATTGCAACATCTGTCGATTTCAATTGCTATCCTAAAAAAGTAACCATTGATGGTGAAAAGGTAATAGAAGCCGATACAGTTATCATTTCAACAGGAGCTAGTGCCAAATATCTTGGTCTACCCGATGAAGCCAAATATGCCGGAATGGGTGTATCTGCATGTGCTACCTGCGACGGATTCTTCTATCGCAAAAAAGTAGTAGCTGTTGTAGGTGGTGGAGATACCGCTTGCGAAGAAGCAATCTACTTGGCCGGATTGGCGAGCAAAGTTTTTCTGATTGTGCGTAAATCATTCCTTCGTGCATCTAAAGTAATGCAAGACAGAGTAATGGCAAACGAAAAGATAGAAGTTCTTTTTGAATGTAATGCTGTTGGCTTATTCGGAGAAAACGGAGTAGAAGGCGTACATGTAGTAAGACATATGGGTGAAGCTAATGAAGAAAAATTCGACATAGCTGTTGATGGTTTCTTCCTAGCTATTGGTCATACACCTAACACCGAAATTTTCAAAGGACAATTAAATCTTGATTCAGTTGGCTACATTATAACTGAACCGGGAAGACCGACAACATGTGTAGAAGGTGTATTTGCTGCAGGTGACGTTGCAGACTCTATATATCGTCAGGCTATTACTGCTGCGGGTACCGGTTGCCAGGCAGCTATCGAAGCTGAAAGATATCTGAGCGAAAAAGGATTGTAATTAGATTCAATAAAATAACAGGAAGGGCGGTTCATTAATTGAGCCGCCCTTCTTTATTTACAGTTTAATTTTTAACTTTAAACCAAAATACAAAACTGATACATGAGCTGGAAAGACTACTTATATTTTCAGAAACAGGATAGAAATGCCATCATTTTATTATTATTCCTTATCGTTTTATGCGGAGGAGGATTTATCATTACAAAGCTGGTAAAAGATAAAAATATACCAGCCTTGAATGAAGACTATATAACTGAATTCGATACATTCCAATCCAGGTTAAAAACGATAGAAGCAGAAGAAAATCAGACACATTCGGATAAAACTTACACACAATCTTATCCCGAATATGCCCGTCAAGAAAAACTAAACAGTGGAGAAATAATCGAGCTTAATAAAGCCGATACTACGGATCTAAAGAAAATACCGGGAATAGGCACTGGTTTTGCCAACCGTATTGTAAAATATCGAAATTTATTAGGGGGTTACGCTTCTATTAATCAGCTAAAGGAAGTATGGGGAGTAGATGACGATCTGTTTGATAAGATCACACCATATATAGTATTACAAGGAAAGCCCAATCAGATAGCGATCAATAAAGCTGACTTCGGGCAGTTAAATAAGCATCCGTATATTAGCTACAAACAAGCCAAGGTTATTTTAGATATACGCGATAGAAAAGGCAATATCGAATCGATCAATCGGCTTACTTTACTTGAAGAGTTTACGGAGAACGATATTAATCGACTGAAAGACTATATCAGCTTCGATTAAATATAATACTCTGCAACATCTATTATACCTGCACGCATTGCATACTTAGTAGCTTCGTGTACATTGTTAACTTCCAATTTGCGAAATATATTCTTACGGTGAGTTATAATTGTATGAAAACTGAGATTTCGGGTAGCAGCAATCTCTTTAGTTGTTTTCCCTAGAGCTATCTCTTTTAATATTTCCTTTTCTGTGGCAGTTAGTGTATGATCATTTTTTTCGACATTAGGCTTTTGTGCAGACAATAATTGATTGGTAACTCTTCCGCAAATAAAACGTTCGTTTCGAAGAAGATGAACCAATCCTGCATTTATTTCGTCCAGATCGCAAGATTTAAGTACAACACTAAAAGCCTCACAGCTAAATAGCAATCGCCTCAAGAATTCGCCACTCAATTCGTCAGAAAACAGAAGCCATCGGCTATCTGCAAATCGGGAACTCACATTTAAGAGATCATCTACACTTACAAAATCGGAAAGAGAATAATCCAAAATAACCACAGAATCGGGCTGAGACGATAATAGTTTTATCAACTCCTTTTTATCATCAGCCTTAATAACAGATGATGCATTTTTCGAATCACGCAGTAATGACTCTATGCCTATGCGTGTAATATCCTGCCTATCTACTACAATAACATTTTTCATCAATTTCACAATTGGTTAATTTCAAAAGTAATCATTTTTTCAAGAAAAACTTACTAAAAAACTGCATTTGATAATCTATTGCATTATTCCAATATCCATGGCTATGATCTCCGGGACGAACAATATAGTCATGAAGAATATTTCTAGAAAGCATTTCTTTATGTAATTTTTCGTTTACATCATAAAAAAAATCATCCTTCCCGCAATCAAAAATGATAGCCAATGCACCGGGTTTTATTTTATCCAACTGTGTAATTACTGTATGCTCATCCCAAACTTTAGGATTTTGCTTATATGTACCCAGTGATTTACTCATCTCCCAATTATTTGGAAAAGGACGGATATCGACACCACCACTCATCGAACCACAAGCACCAAATACATCGGGATGATTGATACCCAGCCATAAACCGCCATGTCCTCCCATACTGAATCCAGTGATCGCCCGACCTTTTGGCGTAGCCAAAGTATTATATTGTTTGTCAATGTAATCAACTAACTCCTTACTTAAATACGTTTCAAATTGCAACTTAGGATTTATAGGGCTATCCCAATACCAACTGTTCTGTCCGTCAGGACAAACAACAATCATCCCCCACTTGGTTGCATCCTGCGGAAGTGTTTTCTTTGTACCATTCACCCATGTATCGTAACGACCGCCATGACCATGCAAAAGATATAGCACAGGATATTTTACATCCTTAGTTTTATCATAACCATCCGGGAGTATTACTACGTTCTTTATACTCCGTCCCATTTTGTTACTATATACTTCTACCGTATCGACAAAAGCAATAGATTCAGTAGGCTGAACTGCATACGCACATGACGGTGTCCCCAACAGGAGAACAAAACAGAATAGATATAAAATATTTAATTGCTTTTTCATATACTTGCACTTTTTTATTTATTCTTCTTTCTTCTTGCTAAAAGCTTTTTTTGCCCATCGGGGAACAATTATAGCTCCCACAAATAAATAATTGTAATAGGTGAGCAATCGCCACAGCAAAGCAATTATAGGCACAACACCAACAAATGGTATAAACTCACCTAAGTACTGTTTGAAAACGACTTCGCTAATTCCACTCGCTCCAGGGGTAGGGCTTATCATCATCAACACCCACATTACAAACTGCCGAGCAAAAATCAACAGGTTATCGTATACCGGAAAAAACGCAATAAACAGCGAATTCACCACCAGATATCGGGAGAACCATGAGAGGATTGTAGCAACGATCAAAGGGAACCAATAAGATAGCGTCTTTCCTCGTATTTCGCGCGAACTGATTATCAAATCGTCTCCCGCCTTAACTGCACTTCGATGCCAACGATTTAAAAACGGTAATCTGAATATTTTTATAATAAGCCACCGTATAACCTGCGGTTTAAAGAAAAGACCGATTATCAATAATGTGCACAATAGGGCTTTCATTATATAGGCTACAATGAAAAAGATAAACACACTGGTTCCTACAGTCGAGGCATCGCCAAATAACTCGCTAACAGGAATAAATAACAATAAAACGGGAAAAGTGACTACAAAAAATAGTTCGTCCAACAATAAGGTAACAAATACCATAGCAGTACTTTTACCTACGGGAATGTTTTCTTTAGATAAGAAGATTACAGCCATACTCGACCCACCGACAGACGACGGGGTTATAGCTGTACCAAATTCGGCTAAGAAGGTCACCTTTAAACACTGTTTCCAAGACAGTTGCTTCTCAGTAAGATAGCGGTAACGAATAGTGAAACCGATATCTCTACCCAACATGAAACAAAAAGCGATAAAAATCCAAAAGACAGTATGCCCGGTTATTGATATCTGCTTCAGGTCTTCAATATTAAACTCCTTGCCAAACATATACAGAATAACCCCTACCCCAATAAAAGTGGGCAGAAGAATCTTCCATATATTAAGGCTTTGCGACGACTTTTCCATTTATTACGATTCAATTCAGACAAAAATAACAAAACATTTCGTCATTTTCTTTTCTTTCGTACATTTACATGCTAATAAGCTTACTGCAAACTAAAAATAGATGATAAAAAAATATAAGGATATAATAACATCATATATAAAACACCTTCTTACCAAATATAAAAACAGTAAAAGAAGGTATCAGATAATGATCCCTTCTTGTTTTATTCTGCTTATTTGGTATATATTATCCCTACCCTCTCCCTTATTCGATGTTCCATACAGTACAGTCGTTTCAGACAGAGATAACGAATTATTGGGAGCCCGTATTGCCGACGATCAGCAATGGCGTTTTCCCCCGTCAGACTCTATTCCAGATAAATATAAAACATGCCTTATAGAATTCGAAGATCAGCATTTCCGCTACCATTGGGGAGTCAATTTACTTTCAGTAGCACGTGCCGCGAAACAGAATGTTGCAAAAGGAAGAATTGTAAGCGGAGCAAGCACGATCACCATGCAAACGATTCGTCTTTCGCGCAAAGAGAGCCGAACTTTTGGCGAAAAACTAATTGAAGTAATATTGGCCACACGTCTGGAATTTTCTTGCTCTAAAGACGAAATACTCAACCTATATGCCTCACACGCACCTATGGGCGGAAATGTAGTAGGCATAGAGGCTGCCTCGTGGCGGTATTTCGGGCACGATATAAAATATCTGTCGTGGGCAGAAGCAGCAACACTGGCTGTTTTACCCAATTCACCTTCATTGATGCACTTCGGAAAAAACCGAGATAAACTGTTGACTAAAAGAAATAAACTTCTGGAGCAACTATATAGTAAAGGCATCATAGATAAAATAGATTATGAACTCGCCACATCAGAGTTACTCCCACCCCATCCGCTAGCGCTTCCACAGACAGCTCCTCATTTAGTAACCAAGTTATATAAAGAAGAGGGAGGAAAACATATTATATCTACAATAGACAAATACCAACAAGAACGTACAGAATCTATCTTAACACGTTGGAATGCCGAATTTGCTCAGAATGGGGTTAATAACATAGCAGCTCTAGTGATTGATATTGAAAAGAATGAAGTTATTGCCTATTGCGGAAATGTACATTTCGAGAAAAGTATATCAGCCAATCAAGTTGATGTGATACAAGCACCCCGGAGTACAGGCAGTATACTAAAACCATTTCTTTATTGTGCCATGCTACAGGAAGGTCAACTATTGCCCAACCAATTGCTAGCCGATGTACCGATCAATCTAAACGGATTCGCACCTAAAAATTTCAGCTTGCAATACGATGGAGCCGCTCCTGCTTCCGAGGCTCTGGCTCGCTCCCTAAACGTCCCATTTGTCGTTTCGCTCCGCAACTATAGTGTTCCTAAATTTTACAATTTACTTAAAGAGGCAGGAATGACTACTTTAAGCCGATCTGCCGATAATTACGGCTTATCTCTCATTCTCGGTGGTGCAGAAGGCAAACTGTGGGATATCAGCTGCATGTACTTGCAGATGGCTCAATCGGTAAATGATTTTAACGACGATGGCAGATATTACCAGCACAAGCCTCTTGCCTACATATTGAAGGACGACAATAATGAAAAAGGAGACCGCAACAGACAACCTATATTCACTGCAGGAGCATCATGGCTCACGCTTGAGGCATTAACGAATGTCAACCGACCCGAAGAGATAGACTGGCGATCAATCCCCTCTATGCAAAAAATAGCATGGAAAACCGGCACCAGCTTTGGATTTAGAGATGGTTGGGCAGTAGGAGTCAACCCTAAATATGTAGTGGGTGTCTGGGTAGGTAATTCCGATGGCGAGGGTCGCCCGGGGCTAACCGGAGCACGCACTGCCGGAATGGTATTGTTCGATATATTTAATTCTCTGCCTCAGAGCAGATGGTTTGCACAGCCAACAGACGATTTGGTACAAGCTGAGACTTGTCGCGAAAGTGGTTGTTTAAAAAGTATTAATTGTCCCGAATCATCGGCAGATACGACATGGATACCTAAAAAAGGATTAGATGCGGCGGTATGTGCTTATCACAAATTAGTACATCTGTCAGAAGATATGCAATACCAAGTATATGAGGACTGTGCCGGCAGTAGGGGCATTGTGCATACATCGTGGTTTATTCTTCCCCCATCGTGGGAATGGTATTATAAAGAACAGCACCCCGTCTATCGTGCACTTCCACCCTATTCGCCCGAGTGCAGAAAAGACTCGAACGTGAAATTAATGGAATTCATTTATCCGTTTCCGAATACAACTGTAAATTTACCTAAACAGCTGGATGGGTCTGAAGGACAAATTGTATTCGAGTTGGCTCATCGTTCTCCCCACAATCGTGTATTCTGGCATTTGGATAACGAATTCATTGGTGAAACAAAAGATTTTCATAAAAAGGAATATACTCCGTCGAAAGGTGAACATAGATTAACCGTAGTTGATGAAACAGGGGCGAGCCTTTCAATAAAATTTTCAGTAAAATAGACAAAGAGTAATACACTTCTAAACAGATACTTACATTGTTTTCGTAAAATAAATTGAAAAAAGATGAAAAAATTACAAATACAAATGCAGCGTTTGGGATTGGAATGCGTCTTCTATTTAGACAAGTAATCATAAACGTTATGTAACTATTGCTTGCGAAGACTTTCCAACCTTACTAAACAGAACTGAATGCTACATTCGTTAAGGCTCTCGCCTTAATTATAAGATCGCTAAACTTACAAAAACAAAAAAGTATCCTAAAATTAGGATACTTTTTTGTTTTTATACGCATAGCGTAACTTCTTATTCTTCTGTTTTAGGAGTTTCCTCACTAACCACAGGAGCTTCAGGAGCTACTTCAGCTTTTTTAGTAGATGCTTTTGCTTCTGTTGCAACAACTTCATCTTTCTTCTTAGCAGAAGATCTACGAGTTTTACCCTTAGCAGCAGCTTTCTTCTCTTTCAACATATTTTCGTTGTAATCAACTAGCTCAATAAAACACATTGAAGCATTATCTCCCAGACGTGCGCCTGTTTTGATAATACGTGTGTATCCTCCCGGACGATCAGCTACTTTCTGAGATACATTTTGGAATAACTCAGTTACAGCAGCTTTGCTTTGAAGGTCTTGAAATACTAAACGTCTTGAGTGAGTAGTATCTTCTTTTGATTTATTGATAATAGGTTCAACAACTTTTCTTAAAGCTTTCGCTTTAGCAACAGTTGTAAAGATGCGCTTATGCATAATCAAGGATACGCACATATTAGATAACATAGCATTTCTATGCGAGCTAGTACGTCCTAAATGATTAAATTTCTTATTATGTCTCATATAGCTTATTACTCTTTGTCTAATTTATATTTAGAAATATCCATTCCAAAAGAAAGATTCAGGCTATCTAATAATTCATCAAGCTCAGTAAGAGATTTCTTACCAAAGTTTCTGAATTTAAGAAGATCATTCTTATTGAATTGAACAAGTTCTCCTAAAGTTTCTACTTCTGCCGACTTCAAACAGTTAAGAGCACGAACCGAAAGGTTCATATCTGCCAACTTAGTTTTAAGTAACTGACGCATGTGAAGTATCTCTTCGTCAAACTCTTCGTTACCATCAGCCTCACTTTGTTCAAGAAGGATCTTCTCGTCCGAGAACAACATAAAGTGATGAATAAGAATTTTAGCTGCTTCTTTCAAAGCATCTTTGGGATGAATAGATCCATCGGTCGCTATTTCTATTACTAGTTTCTCGTAATCCGTTTTTTGTTCTACACGATAGTTCTCGATAGAATATTTTACGTTACGAATAGGAGTATAAATAGAATCAACAGCTATAACATTAACATCGTCGGATAGATTACGATTCTCGTCAGCAGGCACATATCCACGTCCTTTGTTAATATTCAACTCGATTTGAAAGTTTGCACTCTTATCTAAACGACAAATTTCGAGATCAGGGTTTAAAACTTCAAATCCTGATAGATGTTTTCCAATATCTCCAGCTTTGAATACTTCTGTACCTGAGATAGTAATACTTACTTTCTCATTTTCGATCTCTTCTACGATTTGCTTAAATCTAACTTGTTTTAAGTTTAGAATGATGTTTGTAACATCTTCTATAACTCCCGGTACTGTAGCAAACTCATGCTCAACACCATCGATTTTTATAGATGTGATTGCAAAACCTTCAAGAGACGAAAGCAGAATACGACGTAGAGCATTACCAACAGTAATACCATAGCCTGGTTCTAAGGGACGAAACTCGAATTTTCCGAAGAAATCATCCGCTTCTAACATCAATACTTTATCCGGTTTCTGAAATGCCAATATAGCCATGAAAATTTATTATTTAGAATACAATTCTACGATCAACTGTTCTTTTATGTTTTCTGGAATATCTGCTCTCTCTGGAATATGCAGATATTTACCTGTCATAGATGCTTGATCCCACTCGATCCAAGGATATTTACTATGATTGAATCCTGATAATGCATCATTAACAACCTCTAGAGATTTAGATTTCTCACGAACTCCAATTTGCTGTCCCGGTTTTACCGAATATGAAGGGATGTTCACAACTTTACCATCTACCACAATGTGACGATGAGAAACAAGCTGACGTGCAGCTGCTCTTGTTGGAGCCAAACCTAAACGATAAACGAGGTTATCCAACCTAGATTCTAGGAATTGGAGTAATAACTCACCGGTAATACCACGTGAGCTCAATGCTTTTTCAAATAAATTACGGAATTGTTTTTCAAGAACTCCATAAGTATATTTAGCTTTTTGCTTTTCACGTAATTGGATTCCGTACTCAGAAGATTTTTTCTTTCTTCCGTTACCATGTTGTCCCGGAGGATAGTTCTTTCTTGATAGAACTTTATCAGGTCCGAATATTGGCTCACCGAATTTACGGGCGATTCTTGATTTTGGTCCAGTATACCTTGCCATTTTCTTTCTTAATTAATAATTAAACGAAAGCTAAAATTGTGCAGCCGCGATTACAGAGAGGGTCATTTGTAATCAAAATCACAATTGAAGTTTTCAACTTCTTAAATTTGATTAAACTCTTCTGTGTTTTGGAGGGCGACATCCATTGTGAGGAAGCGGAGTAACGTCAACAATTTCTGTTACTTCTATTCCTGTAGCGTGAACTGTACGAATAGCAGATTCACGTCCGTTACCAGGACCTTTCACAAACACTTTCACTTTTCTTAAACCAAGATCAAATGCAACTTTAGCACAATCCTGTGCTGCCATTTGTGCTGCATAAGGGGTATTTTTTTTAGAACTTCTAAAACCCATCTTTCCAGCTGACGACCAACTTATAACTTGGCCTTCGCTGTTTGTAATCGATATAATAATGTTATTGAAAGAAGAATGCACATGAACTTCTCCGTTTGCATCGATCTTAACATTTCTTTTTTTCGCTGCGACTGTTTTCTTTGCCATATCAACTTAATTATTTTGTAGCTTTTTTCTTGTTAGCAACAGTTTTCTTTCTTCCCTTACGTGTACGGGCGTTGTTTTTAGTACCTTGTCCTCTTAATGGTAAACCAATACGGTGACGGATACCTCTATAGCAACCGATATCCATCAATCGCTTGATGTTCAATTGCACTTCAGAACGTAAATCTCCCTCTACTTTGAATCTTGTAGAAATAATTTCACGGATTTGACCTGCTTGGTCATCGTTCCAGTCTTTAACTTTGATATCTCTATCAATCCCTGCTTCAGCAAGAATTTTGTTAGCAGAACTACGTCCGATACCAAAAATGTATGTCAAAGCGATCTCGCCTCTCTTATTTTGTGGTAAATCGACCCCAACTATTCTTATTGCCATATATTCTTTAGATTAATTTGCAAAATTAATAAATTATCCTTGACGTTGCTTGAACTTAGGATTTTTTTTGTTTATTACGTATAAGCGTCCGTTTCTTCTGACAATCTTGCAGTCTGCAGTACGCTTCTTTAATGATGCTCTTACTTTCATATCTTCGTTTTTTATTTGTATCTAAATGAAATTCGTCCTTTGGTCAGATCATAGGGAGACATCTCTACACGTACTCTATCTCCGGGAAGTATTTTTATATAATGCATACGCATTTTTCCCGAAATATGTGCGGTTATTTCGTGTCCGTTTTCCAACTCTACACGAAACATTGCATTAGAGAGTGCTTCTATGATTACTCCGTCTTGTTCTATTGCTGATTGCTTAGCCATAAATATATTAAAAAATTAAATTGCTCTATCTCCTAAAACAGATTCTATAAACTCAAATGTCGAAAGAATATCAGCTTTTCCTTCGCGGATAGCCACAGTATGCTCAAAATGTGCCGAAGGTTTGTGATCTTTGGTTCTTACTGTCCAGCCATCACTTTCGAAAACAACATTTTTACTTCCCATGTTGATCATTGGCTCTATGGCAATACACATTCCCTTTTTAAGCAAAGGACCTGTGCCTCGTTTTCCATAGTTAGGAACTTCGGGCGATTCATGCATCTTTCGACCAATGCCGTGCCCTACAAGTTCGCGAACAACCGAGTAGCGATGTTTTTCGCAATATGTTTGGATCTCATTTCCAATATCTCCAATACGATTACCTTCTACTGCTTTTCCTATCCCCAGATAAAGAGACTCTTTGGTTGTTCTTAGTAATGCTTTCACATCTTCGGCTACTTCTCCTACACAAAAAGTATAGGCTGAGTCGCCACAAAAACCATTCTTCTCAGTACCACAGTCAACGGATATTATATCTCCTTCTTTCATTACATATTCGGAAGGGAAACCATGAACAACATTTTCATTTACCGAGATACACAGCGAAAATGGAAAACCATTATAACCCAAAAAAGATGGGACAGCACCATGACTACGAATAAACTCTTCTGCTATTTTATTTAAATGCAGGGTTGTTACTCCTGGTTGAACGTGTTTGGCAACCTCTCCGAGGGTCATACCCACCAGTCGGTTGCTCTCACGCATCAATTCGATTTCTTCGTCTGTTTTCAGAAATATCATTATAGCTTCTTAATATGCAGCGATTGAACCTGAACGACCTTTAATTCTACCTGTTTTCAACAAGCCATCATAGTGTCTCATCAATAAGTGACTCTCTATTTGTTGTAGTGTGTCTAACACAACACCAACAAGAATCAGCAATGATGTTCCACCAAAGAATTGAGCGAATTCACGGCTCACGCCAAAATAACTTGCGAAGGCAGGAAGTATAGCAACTAAAGCCAAGAATAGTGAGCCCGGCAATGTGATGCGAGACATAACTTGGTCAATATAGTCTGCTGTCTTCTTACCGGGCTTGATACCAGGAATGAATCCATTATTACGTTTCAATTCGTCAGCCATCTGAACCGGATTTATTGTCATAGCAGTATAAAACCATGTAAAGAGAATGATAAGAAGTGCAAATACAAGATTATACCAAACACTGGTATGATCCATAAATGCAGCCCAAAAGCCACTTTCTTTAGCAGAGAATCCTGCGATAGTAATTGGAATAAACATAATTGCCTGAGCAAAGATGATAGGCATCACGTTAGCCGCATTCACTTTCAAAGGAATATACTGACGTGCACCACCATATTGTTTGTTACCAACTACTCGTTTAGCATACTGAACCGGTATTCTACGTGTACCTTGTACAAGAAGAATGGCTCCAGCTATGATCAATAGTAATAGAACGATTTCGGCTAAGAACATTACCAAACCTCCGGCCTGATTAGTTAAGCGAGATGTAAACTCACCAATTAATGCATGCGGAAGACGGGCAATAATACCTACTAGGATGATAAATGAAATACCATTACCTACACCTTTATCAGTAATACGCTCTCCTAACCATAGTACAAACATACTACCTCCAGCCAAAATAATGGTAGAAGGTACTAGAAAGTCCCAAAATCCACCGGGAGCAGCGTTACCTAAAGCTCCTAATAAATAAGCAGGTCCTTGGAATAAAAGAATCGCAACTGTAAGATAGCGGGTATATTGGTTCATTTTAGTACGACCACTTTCTCCTTCTCTTTGCAGTTTTTGAAAATATGGCACAGCCATACCCAGCAATTGTATAACAATAGACGCTGAGATATAAGGCATGATACCTAATGCAAAGATAGAGGCATTAGCGAACGCTCCTCCGGAAAACATATTAAGTAGTCCGAGCAGCCCGCCCGATGCTTTTGATTCTAATGCAGCAAGTGCAGCAGGATCAACTCCGGGAAGTACGACAAATGACCCAAATCGATAGATCACTACAAAAAAGAAAGTAATGAGGAGTCTCTTTCTGAGATCCTCAATCTTCCATATATTTTCTATCGTTTTAATGAATCCCATCTTACTTTAGTTTTGTTATAGTTCCACCTAAAGCTTCGATAGCAGCTTCCGCTGATTTCGAAAATGCATGAGCTTCAACATCAATTTTAGCTGTTAATGCTCCATTTCCTAAAATTTTCACTAAATGTTTTGCAGATACAAATCCAGCATCGATCAATGTTTGAATATCAATCTTCGTTAGATTTCTAGCTTCTGCCAAACGTTGTAACACGTCTAGATTAATCGGTCTGTACTCAATACGGTTAATGTTTTTGAAACCGAATTTAGGCAGACGGCGTTGAATAGGCATTTGCCCTCCTTCAAAACCGACCTTGCGAGAATAGCCTGATCTAGATTTTTGCCCTTTATGACCTTTTGTAGAAGTACCACCTAAACCAGAACCTGTACCACGACCGATTCTTTTTCTAGTTTTAGTAGCTCCTTCTGCTGGTCTCAAATTTGATAAATTCATATTTTCTATATTTTCTTATCTTTTAAACTAATTAATCTTCAATTGAAACTAAATGTTTCACTTTGTTGATCATTCCTCTGATAGCAGGTGTATCTTCGTGTTCTACTACACGGTTCAACTTCTTTAGACCAAGAGCATCAAGTGTTCTTTTTTGATCTATAGGGCTTTTGATTCTGCTTTTTACTTGCTTAATTTTAATTTTTGCCATAATTGAATCTCCTTCCTAAATTAACCTTTAAACACTTTTTCTAAAGATACTCCTCTGTTTTGAGCAACAGTATATGCATCACGTAATTGGTCTAAAGCTTCGATAGTAGCTTTCACCAAGTTATGTGGATTAGACGAACCTTTCGATTTCGCCAATACGTCTGTTACACCAACACTCTCTAGTACGGCACGCATCGCACCCCCTGCTTTAACCCCTGTACCGGGAGCAGCCGGTTTGATGAATACTTCTGATCCACTGAAACGAGCAATTTGCTCGTGAGGGATTGTACCTCTAAGCAAAGGAACTTTGATAAGATTTTTCTTAGCAGCTTCAACTCCTTTAGCAATGGCTGTTGTTACTTCACCAGCTTTTCCTAGTCCCCAGCCTACTATACCATCCTCATTACCTACAACGACGATAGCAGCAAAGCTGAAAGTACGACCCCCTTTTGTTACTTTCGTAACACGGTTTATGGCCACTAGTCTATCTTTTAATTCGATATCGTTGGTCGATTTTATTTTATTATTAACTCCTGCCATTTCTATTAAAATTTAAGTCCACCTTTACGGGCAGCATCTGCCAATTCTTTAATTCTACCGTGGAATAAATAACCGTTACGGTCAAACACCACAGTTGTTACTCCAGCTTCTTGAGCAGTTTTAGCAATTAGCTCTCCAACTTTTGCAGCTATTTCTTTTTTAGGCGCTTTATCTGTTAATTTAAGAGATGAAGCGGCTGCCAAAGTTTTACCTGTCAAATCGTCGATAACTTGTGCATAAATTTGCTTATTGCTTCTGAACACTGTCAGACGTGGACGCTCGGTAGTACCTTCGATCTTACCGCGTACACGCAATTTTATCTTTTTTCTTCTATCTGTCTTTGTTACCATGATTATTACAGTTTATGAATTATTTACCTGCGGTTTTACCAGATTTGCGACGTATTACTTCGCCTACGAAACGTATACCTTTTCCTTTGTACGGCTCAGGTTTACGGAATGAGCGAATTTTAGCACAAACTTGACCGATCAGTTGTTTATCACAAGATTCTAGAATGATTAGAGGGTTCTTGTTTCTCTCCGATTTAGTCTCTACAATCACTTCTTTAGGCAACATCAAAAAGATATTGTGTGTATAACCTAAAGATAGCTCAATGATTTGACCATTGTTAGAAGCACGATAACCAACCCCTACTAGTTCTAGTTCTTTGCGATAACCTTCAGAAACTCCAACAACCATGTTGCTCAACAATGATCTGTACAGACCATGCAGAGAACGGTGTTCTTTTCCGTCAGTTGGACGTGTTACAGTTAATACTGCACCATCTACAGAGACTTTGATATCAGGATTTACTTCTTGCGATAGTTCTCCTTTGGGTCCTTTTACAGTAACTACGTTATCACTGCCAACAGTAACTGTTACTCCGGCAGGGATATTTATGGGTAATTTTCCTATTCTTGACATAACTTATTATCTTCTTCTCTATTAATTAATAAACATAACATAATACTTCGCCGCCAACTTTCAAGTTACGAGCTTCTTTGTCTGTCATCACTCCTTTAGAGGTAGATAATACAGCTATACCTAGTCCGTTAAGGACACGAGGCATTTCTTTATACCCTACATATTTACGAAGACCTGGTGTTGAAATACGAATTAATTTCTTAATTGCATTCACTTTGTTTACAGGATCGTACTTCAAGGCAATTTTAATTGAACCTTGAGGTCCTTCGTCTACAAACTTATAGTTAAGTATGTAGCCTTTTTCTAAGAGAATTTTAGTAATCTCTTTTTTCAAATTTGACGCTGGCATTTCTACCACTCTGTGTTTAGCTTGAATAGCGTTTCTCAAGCGCGTCAAATAATCTGCTATTGGATCTGTCATAATTAAATTGATTTAAATTAATTCCGACTACCGGAACAATATTTAATTCTATACTAAAAAATAATTTCTTACCAACTTGCTTTTTTCACACCCGGTATCAAACCTTTCGATGCCATTTCTCTAAATTGGATACGAGAAATTCCAAACTGGCGTAAATACCCTTTTGGACGACCGGTTATGCTACAGCGATTGTGCAAACGAACTGGTGAAGCATTTTTTGGAAGAGCTTGTAACGCTTCGTAATCGCCATCGGCTTTAAGTTGCGTTCTTTTAGCTGCATATTTTGCAACTAATTTTGCTCTTTTCACTTCACGAGCTTTCATTGATTCTTTTGCCATCTTATATCAATTCTTTTTTTGCGTTCTTAAATGGTAACCCAAACTCTTTCAAAAGTGCATAACCTTCTTCATCTGTTTGAGCAGAAGTTACAAAGGTAATATTCATTCCCAAAATTTTACTAATATTATCAATATTAATTTCCGGGAACATGATTTGCTCTTCGATTCCTAGTGTATAGTTTCCTCTTCCATCAAGCTTACTTTCGATACCCTTGAAGTCACGGATACGAGGTAGTGCTACACGGATAAGTCTTTCTAAAAACTCATACATTTTGTCACCACGTAATGTAACCATCACACCGATAGGCATTTTCTTACGTAATTTGAAGTTTGAAATATCTTTCTTAGAGAATGTTGCAACAGCTTTTTGACCTGTAATAGTAGTCATCTCGTTAATTGCAGTTTCTATAATTTTCTTATCAGCAACTGCTATTCCAAGACCTTGGTTGAGAACAACCTTTTTAAGTACCGGTACTTGCATTGTTGATTTGTATCCGAATTCTTTCATCAACGAAGAAACAATACGGTCTTTATATTCTGTTTTAAGATTCGTTGTATTGCTCATTATTTAATTTCCTCCCCTGATTTTTTAGAATAACGTACTAGCTTACCAGTTACTTCATCTTTCTTACGACCTATTCTTGTTGGTTTTCCTGTTTTAGGATCCACAACATTTAGGTTAGAGATGTGTATCGGAGCTTCTATTTTCTCTATTCCTCCTTGAGGACTTTTTGCATTAGGCTTAGTATGTTTCGATACCATGTTAAGGCCTTCAACTATTGCGCGACTTTTGTCTATTAACACTTTTTGCACGCGTCCAGTTTTACCTTTGTCGATACCTGTATTCACATAAACTATATCGCCTTTTTTGATATGTAATTTACTCATTGCTTTTTAGTTTTTTGAATTAAAGTACCTCTGGTGCCAACGAAACTATCTTCATGTTAGTTGCGCGAAGTTCTCTGGCAACAGGTCCGAAAATACGGCTTCCTCTAATATCACCACCGGCGTTTAACAATACACATGCGTTGTCGTCGAAACGAATGTAAGACCCGTCTGCACGGCGTACTTCTTTTTTCGTGCGTACAACTATTGCTTTTGTTACAGCACCTTTCTTGATGTCACTCGAAGGGATCACATTCTTGATAGCAACTACAATCACATCCCCTACCGACGCATAGCGTCTTCTTGTTCCGCCTAAAACGCGGATACATAATGCTTCTCTAGCTCCACTGTTATCAGTTACGACTAGTCTCGATTCTTGTTGTATCATAATTATTTAGCCCTCTCGATTATTTCAATTAATCTCCATCTCTTTGTTTTGCTCGTCGGACGAGTTTCCATGATGCGAACTGTGTCGCCTATGTTGCACTCGTTTTTGTCGTCGTGAGCATGATATTTCTTCGTTTTGTTAACGAATTTTCCGTAAATAGGGTGTTTTTCTTTCCATTTTACAGCAACTGTGATAGTTTTCTCCATCTTGTTACTGAAAACGACCCCGATTCTTTCTTTTCTTAAATTTCTCGTTTCCATCAGCTCTTAATTATTTGTTTAATTCTCTTTGACGTAACTCTGTTAAGAAGCGTGCGATATCGCGACGTTTTACTTTAATCTTAGACGGAGCATCCAATGGAGATACACTGTGGTTTAACACCATTTGATCTAATGCTTTTCTTTCAGCATCTAATCTTTCTACTAATTCTTTGTCAGATAATTCTCTTACTTCTGCAATTTTCATAACTTTTAAACAATTTGAGTTAAGTCATAATCTCTACGTACTACAAATTTTGTAGTTACGGGAAGCTTTTGTGCAGCTAAGCGCAATGCTTCTTTTGCAACTTCATAAGAAACACCTTCGATTTCGAATAGTATTCTTCCTGGTGTTACTGGTGCAACGAATCCTTCCGGAGAACCTTTACCTTTACCCATGCGGACTTCGGCTGGTTTCTTTGTGATCGGTTTGTCTGGGAAAATTCTTACCCAAACTTGCCCTTGACGTTGCATGTAACGAGTTACTGCAATACGAGCCGCTTCAATCTGGCGTCCTGTTATCCATTTGCAATCAAGAGTCTTGATTCCAAATGAACCGAATGCCAATTCATGCCCTCTTTGAGCATTGCCTTTCATACGACCTTTTTGCTGTCTTCTGAATTTTGTTTTCTTCGGTTGTAACATTTTACTTAAAACGTTTTAATTACTTTCTCTTATTTCTCTTGAAACCTCCCTTTCCTGCATCTGGGCGACGATTAGCAGAGTTTCCTGCTTCTTTCGACACTACAAATGATGGAGCAAGGTCTTTCTTACCGTAAACTTCTCCACGGCAAATCCACACTTTTATTCCTATCAAACCAACTTTGGTAAGCGCTTCTGCGTGTGCATAGTCAATATCTGCACGGAATGTATGAAGTGGAGTTCTTCCTTCTTTATACATTTCTGAACGAGCCATTTCAGCTCCGTTCAAACGTCCTGATATTTGAACTTTGATACCTTCGGCACCCATTCTCATTGTTGAGGCAATAGACATTTTAATTGCACGACGGTAAGCGATTTTACCCTCTACCTGACGAGCAATATTGTTAGCTACAATAACTGCATCTAACTCTGGTTTCTTGATCTCAAAAATGTTGATTTGAATATCTTTATCTGTGATCTTTTTCAACTCTTCTTTAAGTTTGTCTACTTCTTGTCCACCTTTACCAATAATGATACCCGGACGAGCTGTACAAACTGTAATAGTTACAAGTTTCAAAGTTCTTTCAATTACGATACGCGATACACTAGCTTTAGCTAGACGGGCATTCAAATATTTACGGATTTTGCTATCTTCTAATAGCGTAGCTCCGTAATTTTTGCCTCCATACCAATTAGAATCCCATCCACGGATGATTCCTAAACGATTTGCTATTGGATTTACTTTTTGTCCCATCTGCTAATTAATTTTGATTTTCATTTTTAAGTGTATCTACGTGAAGAGTAACATGATTAGAACGCTTGCGAATTCTATATCCTCTTCCTTGCGGAGCAGGACGCATTCTCTTAAGCATTGTTCCTCCATCTACGTTGATTAACGACACATATAGTTCGCCACCTTCTGCTTTACGTTCGTTTTTAGCTTCCCAGTTTGCGATAGCTGAACGTAATAATTTTTCAACTCTAGCAGCGGCCTCTTTGTTTGAAAATTTCAAAACGCCAAGCGCTTTGAAAGCCTCCATACCACGAATCATGTCTACCACAAGGCGCATTTTACGAGGTGAGGTTGGCACATTGTTCAACTTGGCAAAAGAGACGGACTGTTTAGCTTCCTTTCTTTTTTCAGCTGTTATTCTTTTTCTAGCACCCATTATTATACTGTTTTCTTTTATTAATTTTTAAGCTCTGCTTGGTTATTTCTTCTTACCACCGTGTCCACGGAATGTACGGGTAAGTGAAAATTCTCCTAGTTTATGTCCTACCATATTTTCTGTTACATATACAGGGATAAATTTATTCCCGTTATGAACAGCAATAGTGTGACCTACAAAGTCAGGCGATATCATTGAAGCTCTTGCCCATGTTTTAACCACAGCCTTTTTCCCTGACTCATTCATAGCCAAGACTTTTTTCTCAAGCTTAACATTAATATACGGGCCTTTTTTTAATGAACGACTCATAATTTCTTTTTATTAAATCAGGTTATTATTTCTTTCTTCTTTCGATTATGTACTTAGAAGAATGTTTCTTAGGAGCTCTTGTTTTAAGTCCCTTAGCATACAATCCGTTACGTGATCTTGGGTGACCTCCTGAAGCGCGACCTTCACCACCACCCATTGGGTGATCGACAGGGTTCATCACTACTCCTCGGTTACGAGGACGGCGTCCAAGCCATCTAGAGCGTCCAGCTTTACCTGATTTTTCAAGTCCATGATCCGAATTACCTACGCTACCGATAGTAGCTTTACAGCTCGATAGGATTTTACGTGTTTCGCCTGAAGGCATTTTGATGATCACATAGTTTCCTTCGCGAGAAGTCAACTGTGCGAATACACCTGCCGAACGAACCATTTTAGCTCCTTGACCAGGACGTAATTCGATATTATGAATAACTGTACCTACAGGAATCTTTGCCAATGGCAATGCATTTCCTACCTCAGGAGCAGCATCAGCTCCTGATATCACTGTTTGGCCTACTACCAAGCCTTCTGGGGCTAGCATGTAAGCTTTTGCTCCATCTGCATAATATAACAAAGCGATACGAGCCGAACGATTCGGGTCGTATTCGATTGATTTTACTGTTGCAGGAATAGCATCTTTAGTTCTCTTGAAGTCAATCAACCTGTATTTTCTCTTGTGACCGCCACCAAGATAACGCATTGTCATCTTACCTGTGTTGTTACGACCACCAGATGTATTTTTGCCGACTACTAGAGATTTCTCTGGTGCACTTGCAGTGATTTCCTCAAATGTACCAATAACTTTGTGTCTCTGCCCCGGTGTTGTGGGCTTTAATTTACGTACTGCCATTTTCTATTTAGATATTACTAAAAAAGTCTATACTTTCACCTTCTTTCAAAGTGATTATCGCTTTTTTGAAAGCAGAAGTTTTTCCGTTTACTACACCAGCTTTAGTGTAGCGGCTTTTGCGCTTTCCCGAGTAGTTCATTGTGTTCACAGACTCAACTGTTACTCCGTAAAGCTCTTCTATTGCTTTCTTTATCTCCACTTTATTTGCACTTGGAGCAACACGAAAACCATAACGATTCGAGAATTTTTCTGTTATCGCTGTTTGTTTTTCTGTTAGTACTGGTTTTATTATAATTCCCATAATTTACCTCCTTATGCTTTTAAAAGATTATCAATAATTGCAACTGAAGACTCTACTATTACCAAACTTGAACAATTAAGGATGGCATAAGTGTTTAAATCAGAAGCACTTATAACATTTACTCTTTGCAAATTGCGAGCCGACAAATATACATTTTTATTTTGGTCAGGCAAAACTAAAAGTATCTTTTTATCAGCTACTTGCAAGTTTTTAGTTAGCGCAATGAAATCTTTTGTTTTAGGTGTTTCGAATGAAAAATCTTCAACTAATACGATTTGATTTCCTTTTGCTTTAGCAGAAAGTGCTGACTTACGAGCCAATACTTTTACTTTTTTATTTAATTTGAAGCCGTAGTCTCTTGGTTGAGGTCCGAATACACGAGCACCACCAACTAGAAGCGGAGATTTGATGTCACCACGACGGGCTCCACCTCCACCTTTTTGACGGATCAATTTACGTGTACTACCCGACAACTCACTTCTTTCTTTAGTTTTGTGAGTACCTTGGCGTTGATTTGCAAGATATTGTTTCACATCCAACCAAAGAACATGCTCGTTAGGCTCAATTCCATAAATAGCTTCATTTAAAGCTACTTTTTTACCGGTGTCTTTCCCGTTTCTATCTAATACACTTAGTTCCATTACTTTTCAATTAATACGATTGAACCTCTACTTCCTGGAACAGATCCTTTGATCAACAAAAGATTATGTTCTGGAATTACTTTAATTACTTCAAGGTTTTGAACTGTTGTACGGGTATTACCCATTTGTCCACCCATTTTCGTTCCCTTGAATACTTTAGCAGGGTAAGAACAAGCACCGATAGAACCTGGAGCACGTAAACGGTTATGTTGTCCAAGCGTAGCTTGTCCTACTCCGGCAAAACCATGACGTTTCACAACCCCTTGGAATCCCTTACCTTTTGACGTTCCGATTACATCTACATAGATAGCATCTTCGAAAAGATCAACTGTAACTACATCGCCTAACTTGCGATCTGAAAATCCTTTGAACTCGGCCAAGTGTCTTTGAGGTGCTACTCCAGCTTTCTTAAAGTGACCTGCTTCTGGCTTAGTTGTGTGCTTGTCTTTCTTTTCGACAAACCCTAACTGTATAGCCTCGTAGCCGTCAGTTGCTGCTGTTTTTACTTGAGTAACAACACAAGGACCCACTTCGATAACAGTGCATGGAATATTTTTTCCCTCGGCACTGAAAACGGATGTCATTCCGATTTTTTTTCCTAATAATCCTGGCATTTCTCTAAATTATTTATTTAAACTAGTATAAATCTATCAAACTTTAATTTCAACTTCTACTCCACTTGGTAACTCAAGTTTCATAAGCGCATCTACTGTTTTAGCTGTTGAGCTGTAGATATCGATTAGTCTTTTGTAAGAACAAAGCTCGAATTGCTCACGAGATTTCTTGTTTACGAAAGTAGAACGGTTTACAGTAAAGATACGTTTGTGTGTTGGTAACGGAATTGGACCGCTTACTACTGCACCTGTCGCTTTTACTGTTTTAACGATCTTCTCAGCTGATTTATCAACCAAGTTGTAGTCGTACGATTTTAGTTTAATTCTAATTTTTTGACTCATATTGAATCTGTTTGTTATAAAAATTATTACTTGAGGAAACAGATTACAGTTAAGAGTCATTTACTAACTGTAACCCGTAATCTCTTTTTTTATTATTTGATCAAGTCTACGCGACCTTTACATTCTGTAAGTACTTGACGTGCGATAGACGGTGATACGTTTTCGTAGTGAGAGAACGTCATTGCTGATGTTGCTCTACCCGAAGTGATCGTACGTAACGATGTTACATAACCGAACATCTCAGCCAAAGGCACTTTCGCTTTCACGATACGTGCACCCGAACGACTAGATTCCATACCTTCTACTTGTCCACGACGTTTGTTCAAGTCAGAAATCACATCTCCCATACTTTCCTCTGGAGTTACAACTTCTAATTTCATGATAGGTTCCAGTAATACCGGACTTGCTTTTTCAGAAGCCGATTTAAACGCAAACTTAGCACAAAGCTCAAACGACAATTGGTCAGAGTCAACCGGATGGAATGAACCGTCCACAACTACTACTTTCAATTTGTCTAGAGCATGACCAGCCAATACACCATTTTTCATTGCAGCCAAAAATCCTTTTTGAATTGAAGGGATAAATTCTTTTGGAATGTTACCACCTTTTACTTCATCTACGAATTGAAGACCACCTTCGAAATCTGCATCAGTCGGACCAACTTTAACAATGATATCCGCAAATTTACCGCGACCACCTGATTGTTTCTTATAAACTTCGCGAAGCTCAACCATTTGAGTCAACGCTTCCTTATATGAAACTTGAGGACGACCTTGGTTACATTCAACTTTGAATTCACGTTTCAAACGGTCGATGATAATTTCAAGGTGAAGCTCACCCATACCTTCGATAATTGTTTGACCAGAATCCTCGTCTGTATGTACACGGAATGTTGGATCTTCTTCTGATAGCTTAGCTAATCCAGTAGAAAGTTTATCTATATCTTTTTGAGTGATTGGCTCGATTGAGATTCCAATAACCGGTTCAGGGAAGTCCATAGACTCAAGTATGATCGGATTATTTTCGTCACATAATGTATCACCTGTACGAATATCTTTAAATCCTACTCCTGCTCCGATATCACCACAACCAATCACATCTTTTGGATTTTGTTTGTTTGAGTGCATTTGGAACAAACGAGAAATACGTTCTTTTTTCTCAGAACGAGGATTGTAAACATACGATCCAGCAGGTAATTCTCCCGAGTAAACACGGAAGAAACACAGACGACCTACGAATGGGTCAGTAGCAATTTTAAATGCTAAAGCACACATAGGCTCATCCGGGCTTGGATGACGTACAATCTGAGCATCTGTTCTAGGGTCGATACCTTCGATAGCCAATGTATCTAGTGGACTTGGTAAATATTTAGATACCGCATCCAATAGTGGTTGTACTCCTTTGTTTTTGAAAGAAGAACCTAGAAGCATCGGATTGATTTGCATAGCAAGAGTACCAATACGAAGAGCCGTCATAATTTCATCTTCTGTAATAGTAGATGGATCATCAAAGAACTTTTCCATTAGTGCTTCATCGCATTCTGCTGCTTTTTCAAGCATTTTTTCTCTCCACTCTTGAGCTTCTTCTAAAACGTCAGCCGGAATTTCAGCAACGTCATAGTCAGCACCCATTGTTTCATCGTGCCAGTATAGCGCTTTCATTGTTACCAAATCCACAATACCTTTGAAGCTTTCTTCGGCTCCGATAGGAATTTGAATAGGACAAGGGTTTGCACCTAATACTTCTTTCACTTGACGAACTACTTCAAAAAAGTTAGCTCCTGAACGGTCCATTTTGTTAACATAACAAATACGTGGAACGCTATATTTATCAGCTTGACGCCAAACTGTTTCTGATTGCGGTTCAACACCACCTACAGCACAAAATGTTGCAATGGCACCATCAAGTACGCGTAGTGAACGCTCTACTTCTACAGTAAAGTCAACGTGTCCCGGAGTGTCAATCAAATTAATTTTATATAACTCGTTATTGTATTTCCACTGAGTTGTAGTAGCAGCAGAAGTGATCGTGATACCACGCTCTTGCTCTTGCGCCATCCAGTCCATAGTGGCTGTACCGTCATGAGTTTCTCCAATTTTATGAGTTAACCCAGTATAAAACAGGATACGTTCGGAAGTTGTAGTTTTACCAGCATCAATGTGGGCCATGATACCGATATTTCTTGTATTTCTTAAACTATCTAAAACTTTTGCCATTGTATTTTATACTCCTTGCTTATATATTAAAATCTGAAGTGAGCAAATGCACGGTTGGCTTCTGCCATCTTATGCATGTCCTCTTTTCTTTTATATGCACCACCTTGACCGTTGAATGCATCTGTAATTTCGGCTGCTAATTTGTCAGCCATTGTCTTTCCACCTCTCTTGCGAGCATATAGGATAAGATTTTTCATACAAATTGATTCTTTGCGATCAGGACGTATTTCTGTAGGAACTTGAAATGTTGCACCACCTACACGGCGAGACTTCACTTCTACTTGTGGAGTTACGTTATCTAATGCTGCTTTCCAAATTTCCAAAGCAGACTTTTCTTCATTAGGCAATTTAGCTTTCACAGTTTCCAGTGCCGAATAGAAGATGCTGAACGATGTAGATTTTTTACCATCATACATCAGGTGGTTAACAAACTTTGTAACCTTTACATCACCGAAAATCGGATCCGGGAGGATCTGTCTTTTCTTTGGTTTTGCTTTTCTCATTTTTTACTTAAAAATTTTGTTTTTGTTTTTGGTTGCCAATGATTTTAGATGTCTTCAATAGCTCCGCTGAACTATTTACTCAACCTGTATATTGCCTATCCAATAAACTTAAACCGTTTTAATACTTAATTAAAAATCTCGGTTAAAGGAGGCGGTAATTATTTCTTTTTACCTTTAGCTGGCGCGCCTTTCGCTGCCGTAGCTGCTCCCGGTTTAGGACGTTTTGCTCCGTATTTAGAGCGGCGTTGCGTACGACCACCAACTCCGGCTGTATCCAATGTTCCACGAACAATGTGATAACGAACCCCTGGAAGGTCTTTTACACGACCACCTCTAACAAGTACAATCGAGTGCTCTTGCAAGTTATGTCCTTCTCCAGGAATATAAGCATTTACCTCTTTTGAGTTTGTTAAACGCACACGTGCTACTTTACGCATTGCTGAGTTTGGTTTTTTAGGAGTAGTCGTATACACACGAATACACACACCTCTACGTTGAGGACATGAATCGAGGGCACGAGATTTACTCTTCTCAACCAAAACAGTACGTCCTTTTCTTACTAATTGTTGAATTGTAGGCATCTTGTTTTAATCTTTAGAACTTTAAATTCAATTTTTTGTTATACATTTTTATCTACCAATAATACAAAGAATCCGAAACTATCTCAGTGATAATCAAATTATTATCATCGAAACAAGTCTCGTCCTAATCATTATTGGGTTGCAAATGTATACATAATCAACTAAATACGCAAGTTTTTATAATATTTTTTGAGCAATTAAGCGCTTACAGACAAGGGAATAGTATACCGCTCAAGATTAATTATAATCTCTTAAATCAAATTTGATCATGTTGCCGATTCGTTCAAATTTAATTTATTGAAATATTCTCCAAACAGAAACGGGTCGGATTTGAAATCAAATCCGACCCGTTTTTATATAAGTTATCCCTAATTTAGAACGAAAAGTCTACACCTGCGGCAAATACTTTATTTGTGCGAGAATAGACATCGGTTCGTATCAAAGCAGGATTATCATTACCTGTCTTTTTAGTCCAGTCTGAATATGTTGTCCAGAAGTAGCCAATATTAATTTGAACCTTTTCCGACACATTCACAGCACCACCAAACCCTAACGAGTAAGAATTAAGAGAGAAGCTAAGATCTCTTTGATATTCATCTGTCACTCCGTAGCGAGTAATTTGCCCTCCGGCACTCACTAAGAACATTTTATCTATCTGATATTCTAGTCCACCTAGATATTCGTTAGTACCTCCTTCAAGAAGTTTTTGTTTGTCACCTTCCATTCTTGCACTCTTATCGAAAAAGTGATGGTAACCAACACTGGCTGTCAATTGAGGTAATATTGCATAAGAAGCACCGATTGTAAACAAAGCGGGAATATCGTGAGCCGTATTGACTCCATCAGCAAACATACCGGTTCCATCAAGACCGGTATCGTCTACTTTGGTTTTATTTTCTACGTTAAGGCTTGTCTTGAATTCATATTTCATTCCGACATTGAGTTTCTGATAGTTAATATTGAATCCAATAATAGGTGCAACACCCCATCCCGACTGTTTTGAGTCAAGGTATGCACCATCAAGCGATGCTTGTTGTAGAAGATTCAATGAGTTGATTGTGCTTTGATCTGTCTGACCTTGCATTGCCATTCCCAGAATAGCAGCTGGGCTAACCATCGAACTGCCATCATAGTCCATGAGTCCGGGAGGGAAGCCTTCGGCGTTAATGTTTGCTCTCAGACTTCTTAGGTATCCTTCGTAGTGATTGTTTACAATATTAAGACGGAAGCCTGCATAAGCTGAGAAGATTTCATTTATCTGATATGTTCCACCCATTTGTGCTCCATAGATGAATGATGAGCCTGACATATATTGATCGACTGAGTAACGGTTGGAGCTTATGGTTCCCGATGTACCTAGTTTATTATTCAGGCCTGCTGCTACCTGACTGAAAATACCGGGCAAAGCGGATGCGCCTGCTTCAAACATTGGTAGACCGTTGCTAAAGGTAGCTTTTCCACCACCACCCACAACAGCCAGACTTCCCGAAAGAACCCATTTACCTTTTTTGTATGCAGCCTGAAGACTTGGTACAATAGGAGCCGAAGCTGTTCCTTTATATGTTTTAGTTGGATCTCCTCCCGACTGAGCAAAAGGAGCGTAAGTAGAATTAATTACTCTGGTTTGATATACACTCTGATTAGAGAATGAAAAATGAAAACCATCTTGCAATTTTACTAATCCGGCAGGATTATAATAGGCGGCGTCTACACTTGTAGAAGCCTCCAATGCCATTAGTCTCGCAAAACGAGCACTTTGGTTTGTATTTGTCAATATGCCTCCGGCAAACATAAAAGGGACAGAACACATTGCGATGATACCTACCGCCAATCTTTTCTTATTCATTATATTTAAACTTGGTTAAAAATCGGTGGCAAAGATAGGACTAAATAGTTAGTTACAAAAGAAACTAACTTAAATTTTATGATCTATCATATTGATAATCATTCATTTGTTGTTTGAGCAACTATTGCATTGCGTCCTGTTTTCGAAGCGAAACAAAGTAAAGATTAAGACAAAGTATCTAACTCTTTCATCCACAAAGCGGACGACGCATCGCTAGGCATACGCCAAGCCCCTCGCGGAGAAAGATTCACCGAACCCACTTTGGGTCCATCAGGCAAACACGAGCGCTTAAATTGCTGAGAAAAGAAACGATGGAAAAACACTTTTAGCCATTTTAACACTTCATCTTTTGAATATTCACCATCGAAAGCATGCTGTGCCAAGAAGTATATTTTGACAGGACTAAAACCAAACCGAAGTACATAATAAAGAAAAAAGTCGTGGAGAATATACGGACCTACCACATGCTCCGTTATCTGTGCAATCTCACCATCTGCACCCGCAGGTAATAATTCGGGACTTACAGGAGTATCGATAACATCATTCAAAATTGCCTTAGACTGAGAATCCATTTGGGTATCAGATACCCATTTAACAAGAGTACGAACAAGGGTTTTAGGTACGCCTGTATTCACAGCATACATAGACATATGATCTCCATTATATGTACACCAGCCTAACGCCAACTCCGACAAGTCACCTGTACCAATCACAAGACCGTTTACTTTATTAGCATAGTCCATTAATATCTGCGTGCGTTCACGTGCTTGCGAATTTTCGTAAGTCACATCATGTAGATTAATATCATGATCTATATCTTCGAAATGCTGAAGGACAGATTTATTGATAGATATCTCTTTAGTAGTTACCCCCAATGACTTCATCAACTCGATAGCATTGGTATAGGTGCGATCGGTAGTACCAAAACCAGGCATGGTAATACCATATATATTTTTGCGGAGAATATCCAGTTTATCAAAAGCTCTTACCAAAACAAGTAATGCCAATGTAGAATCAAGACCTCCTGAAACACCGATTACGGCAGTCTTACAATTAGTATGAAGCAAGCGCTTTGCCAATCCCCCTACTTGAATGGAGAATATCTCACCGCAACGCTCATCTAATGTTTCATCATTCACCGGAACAAAAGGAGTTGGTGAAACATAACGATCCAATTTATTTAATTGATAAATTTCTGTCGCAAGTTCAATAATACGATATTCTTTGGATGAAAGACCTTGTTCGTCTGTTGTGAATGAAGAATTGGAAATACGATCTTTCTGTAAACGCTCGATATCGATATCTGCGGTTATGAGTTGGCTCGACAGTTCGAAACGTTTCGACTCCGCTAAGAATGAACCGTTTTCAGCAATCAAGCTACTTCCCGAAAAAACAATATCGGTCGTAGATTCGCCACTTCCCGCTGCGGCATATACGTAACCCGCAATACAACGAGCCGACTGTTGGCTGATAAGAGATTTACGATAGACATTCTTCCCTACTGTTTCGTTACTTGCCGAAAGATTAAATATTATCTCAGCACCATTCAATGCCAAGAGGCTGGAAGGAGGAACAGGAGTCCATAAATCTTCACATATTTCGATACCGAATTTGAGAGTTGGAGTCTCAAATATCAGATCAATTCCGACAGGGATTTCCTGCCCTAAATAGCTGACTGTTTTTACAGATAGCTCGCTTGATGAAGCAAACCAACGTTTTTCGTAGAACTCACTATAATTGGGCAAATACGTTTTGGGTACAAAACCTTGAATTTTGCCACCAGACAACACTGCCGCTACATTATACAGGCTGCCATTTATAAACAAAGGCATCCCTACAATAGCAGTAACGGTTTTATTTTCGAGCAATTGATTTATTTTCACAATAGACCGGGCTACACCATCCAACAACAAACGTTGATGGAAAAGATCGGCACAAGTATAAGCTGTAATACTTAGCTCCGGAAAAACGATAATCGACACCTGCTGCTTTTCAGCCTCAGCGATCAATTTTATTATTTCTTCTGTATTATAATCACAGTCTGCGACTTTCACACTTGGTGTTGCTGCCGCCACTCGTACAAATCCGTAGTTAGCCATAAGGGTCGATATATTTATACAAACTTACAAAAGTTTTTGCTTTATGCTTTTCATTAAAGACAAAAACATTTATAATCGGACTTCAGTAAAGTAATGATTTAGTATTATATATAAAGTTTATAATCGAAAAAACATTAAATTTGCACAATAAACCCATTAAAGCATCTATTGATTATGGACTTAGCGATTAGTTTCAAGCAAATATTAAGCACATTCGTTGTATTATTCGCACTGATAGATGTATTAGGGTCTGTGCCTATATTTCTCGGTTTCACAAAAGACAAAAAGGATGTAAATCCATTTCAAACAGCATTATATGCATTTATCATTATGGCTGCATTCCTTTTCGTCGGCGAAGGATTGTTGAATTTATTCAATGTGGATGTCTCTTCTTTTGCTGTAGCAGGAGCATTGGTTATTTTTATTATTTCGATAGAAATGATATTTGGAATTGAGGTATTCAGGAACGATGCTCCCAATGGGGCTTCGACATTTGTACCAATTGTATTTCCGTTAATTGCAGGTCCGGGAACGTTTACCGCCTTATTATCAATGCGTGCCGAATTTTCGGTATTGAATATTCTCATAGCCCTATTCGCAAATATGATTATCGTATTTTTTGTTCTGAAAAATTTAAAACTAATACAAAAAGTCGTAGGCATTGGTGGCGTATATGTGATGCGTAAATTCTTTGGAATCATATTAATGGCTATTGCCGTAAAATTATTCACATCAAATATCAACGCATTGCTGAATAGTTTACAATAATGGTCTAAAAAAGCATAAATTCATTTACTTACTCTTCTGTATTAAAAGAAAAAAATGTATTTTTGTTCAGCTAAATTTAACAACAACAATTAGAATATATTATTCAATTTTTAAAAATCAATAAAACATGAGAATCGAAAAAATTTTCGCACGTGAGATTTTGGACTCAAGAGGTAATCCAACAATCGAAGTTGATGTTACCCTTGAATGTGGTGCATTTGGTCGTGCTGCTGTTCCATCGGGAGCTTCTACAGGTGAAAACGAAGCATTAGAACTTCGTGATGGCGACAAAAAAAGATATGGCGGTAAAGGTGTAATCAAAGCTGTAGATAACGTAAACAATGTTATCGCACCTGCTCTACTTGGAGAATCGGCATTGAACCAAAGAGGCATCGATCAACAAATGATCGCTCTTGACGGAACTAAAACTAAATCGAAACTAGGAGCTAACGCTATTTTGGGTGTTTCTCTAGCTGTTGCTAAAGCTGCTGCTAACTATCTTGATATTCCTTTGTATCGCTATATCGGCGGAACAAACACTTATACTCTTCCTGTACCGATGATGAATATCATCAACGGAGGCTCTCACTCTGATGCTCCTATTGCATTCCAAGAGTTTATGATCCGCCCGGTAGGTGCTAAATCATTCAAAGAAGGTTTGAGAATGGGTGCTGAAGTATTCCATGCTCTTGCTAAAGAATTCAAAAGCAGAGGTCTTAGTACTGCTGTTGGTGATGAAGGTGGTTTTGCTCCTACATTGAAAGGAACAGAAGATGCTCTTGATTCAATTCTTAAAGCTATCAAAGATGCAGGTTACAAAGCAGGAAAAGATATCACTATCGCTCTTGACTGTGCTGCTTCTGAATTTTACGACAAAAAAGCTAAAGTTTATGACTATAGCAAATTTGAAGGAAAAGACGGTGCTAAACGCACTTCTGCTGACCAAGTGAAATTCTTGAAAAGCCTTTCTGAAAAATACCCTATCGATTCAATCGAAGATGGTATGCACGAAGCTGACTGGGATGGATGGAAATTGCTTACTGACGAAATCGGAAGCAAAATTCAACTAGTAGGTGACGATTTATTCGTAACTAACGTAGATTTCTTGAAAAAAGGCATCGAAACAGGTTGCGCTAATTCAATCCTAATCAAAGTAAACCAAATCGGTTCTCTTACTGAGACTTTAGATGCTATCGAAATGGCTCACCGTGCAGGCTACACCAGCGTAACTTCTCACCGCTCGGGTGAAACTGAAGATTCTACAATTGCTGACATAGCAGTTGCAACTAATTCAGGTCAAATCAAAACAGGTTCTCTTAGCCGTTCAGACCGTATGGCTAAATACAACCAACTACTTCGTATCGAAGAAGAATTGGGTGACAAAGCTGTTTATGGTTACACAAGAGTTCAAAAGAAATAAGAAATTAATTTCTTTAACATATAAAAGCCGATGCTCGAAAGGGTATCGGCTTTTTTTATGAAAAAATATAACTAAATTTATTAATATTAGTGCATAGTGGCTTGATTGATGAAATACAAGAAAGCGGAAAAGGTTACATTCGAAAACCAACTAAAAAGTGTCACTTTTGTTACCTATGTCTCCTTTTTGTAAAAGATGATGAAATTATCACTTAAGAATGTATCTGTATTTTCAGTATATTTGCAATAACTAATATTAAAGATTAATTAATGAACAAGTCTAAAGAATATGACACCATCCTTATTTTAGGAAATGGATTTGATCTAAATTTGGGATTAAAAACAGGATATACAGATTTTATTCAAAGTGTGTTTTTTACTGATTTAATAAAAGAAAATCACCTATGCCAATATTTGCAAAGTCAACATGAACTGAAGAATTGGATTGATATAGAAAATGAACTGAAAATTTATTCTAGCAAAAATGAATCTCCAAATACGTTTAAATCCGATTTCACTTTGCTATCTAAATCTCTAATAAATTATTTATCAACCATTGACTACTCAAATATACCTGAAAAATCAATCCCTTTTGACATCCTCAAATCTATAGGACTTGATAATCTTTTAATAATTGACTTTAATTATACCAATACTATAAAAGTCATTATGGAGAGACTTCAAAAACCATCAAATATTTTGATGAATAATCATATAAAAGTACATGGATCAATCGATGAAGGTCAGATTATATTTGGAGTTGAAGATAATGCTAGGATAAAATCAGAATATGTTTTCTTAAAAAAAGCATATAATAGTAACTTTAAAACCATAAACTTTGATCCTATCTTAAAGAAAGCTTCTCGTATTATAATATTTGGGCATTCATTAGGAGAGACTGACCATATGTATTTTAAAGATTTCTTTAATGATATTTCAATTGGATATGATACATACGGAACAAAAAAAATCGATTTGTTTTTCTATACAGAAGATGGCTATTTTCAGTTATTTAAACAACTTGACGCCCTTACTAATAATAGGTTATCGATGTTAAAGCGAATGAACAATTTAGAAACTATTGATACTAATAATCGAAACAATATAAATATATCATAAACCATGAGACTATTACTACTAAGCAATTCGACTAATCCCGGAGAAGCCTATCTGGGTTATCCTAAAAATAACATCAAACAGTTCTTAGGAGATAAGCCCGTTAAAGCTGTATTTATACCCTATGCTGTTGTTACTTTTTCGTATGATGAGTACGAGCGAAGAGTGAATGATGCATTGGCCGAAATAGGACATAGTGTGACAGGAATACATCATTTCGATGATCCGAAACAAGCGATAAAAGATGCGGAAGCAATCGTTATCGGTGGGGGAAATACGTGGAAACTGGTACGCACCATGCGCGATAATGGATTGATAGAGCTTATCGGCGAAAAGGTAAAAGCAGGAATACCTTATATAGGATGGAGCGCCGGATCGAATGTAGCTTGTCCCACTCTACGCACGACAAACGACATGCCAATTATAGACCCAAAAGGGTTTGAAACAATTAACCTTGTACCTTTTCAGCTTAATCCTCACTACTTGGACGACCATCCATCAAACCATGGAGGAGAGACGCGCGAGGTTCGTATCAATGAATTTACAACTCAAAATCAAGATACGTATGTGGTAGGACTGCGTGAAGCTACAATGCTACATTACGAAGATGGCAAATTAGAACTGATAGGAGACCGGACAGCCCGTATATTTAAATATGGAGAAGAGCCTAAGGAATTAAGCAATAAAGATGACTTCAATTTCCTGATGAAATAAATTAAGAGAGAAGCTTTTCGGAGCTTCTCTCTTTTTGTTATATAGAATACCGAATAATCACTCCACTTCAAATATGGCTTGTATCTCCACCGGCGAATTGATCGGCAATGAAGATGCACCGAAAGTAGCACGTGTATGCACTCCTCTTTCTCCGAAGATGTCGATGAGTAAGGATGAACCTTCGTTCATCAAAACAGCATGTTGTGTATAGCCTTTGCTCGTATTGAATATGCCTGTCATTTGCACAGCTTGTTTCACTCTGTCTAAATCTCCACCTACTGCCTGATTGAGTATTGCAACAACATTCAACATTGCTTGACGGGTAGCCTGCTTCGCTTGCTCCTCCGTTACACCTTCTCCAATAACGCCGGGAGTTAGTATTTTGCCATCTACCAGTGAAACCTGATTGATAAAAATCAGATTGCCAACTCTCTTATATGGAACATAGCTACCTACAGGCGCAGGAGCATGGGGTAGAACAATACCTGATTCCTGCATTTTTTTCGCAGTTTGTGATTTTGTGATTATCGTTTCCTGAGCATAAAGAGCCCCTATAATTGATGTAAAAAGAAGAAACAGAGTGGATATTTTTCTCATTGATACTTTTTTTTGTGAGAAACAAAAGTAATAAAGTCTGGCCTGCCCTTCACGTTAAAACTTATCAATATACCACCTCAAATGATAATGTAACGTAATTAAGCAGCCTTATGCTTCTTCGTGTTCGGAAGAAAAGCAGCCACCAAACCTATAAGAGGGAGATAAGCACATATATTATACACGTGCTGAATACTCGTTTCATCGGCAACTTTGCCGAGTGCCGCTGACGCAATCCCCGCGACACCGAAAGCCAACCCAAAGAATAGACCTCCGATTAAGCCGACTTTGCCCGGCAACAACTCTTGTGCATACACCAAGATAGCTGAGAAAGCAGATGATAGTACCAAACCGATAATAATACTCAATACACATGTTCCCACCAAGCCGACATGAGGCATAGCCAGAGCAAAAGGTGCAGTACCTAAGATCGATCCCCAGATAACATACTTGCGCCCAATGCGGTCACCAATAGGCCCTCCGGCAACTGTACCTACTGCCACAGCAAACAAGAAAGCAAAAAGATATAACTGGGCATCATGTACATCGACTCCAAATTTATCGATCAGATAAAACATATAGAAGTTGCTAAGACTAGCCATATAGATGTATTTCGAAAAGATAAGAACAAGCAATATAGATATTGCCATAATTATCGTTTTACGCGGATAAGGCGAAACAGAAAGGACATCACCATCCTTCGCCTTGGGTTTTATTCTGTAAAGATTGGCTTTATACCATCGGCTGATAACAAGCATTACACCAATACAGATAAAGGCTACGATAGAAAACCATGCTATATTTTGTTGTCCGTAAGGAGTAATTACCCAAAGTGCAAGGAGAGGGCCCAATGAAGAACCGAAGTTCCCTCCTACCTGAAATATTGATTGTGCCAATCCGTGTTTTCCTCCAGATGCCAGATACGCCAGCCTAGATGCTTCGGGATGGAAAATAGAAGAGCCAAAACCCACAAAGAATACAGCAATCAGGACTTGAGCAAAGCCGGATGCGAAAGCAAGAAATAGTATCCCGCCCATCGTAAATGACATCCCAACAGGTAACGAATAGGGCTGAGGCCGCTTATCGGTAATCCACCCAATCACCGGCTGAAAAACAGAAGATGCCATCTGGAAGACGAGTGTAATAAGCCCTATTTGAGTAAAATTGAGCAATAAAGAATCTTTCAGCAATGGATAAATAGCAGAGATAAGCGACTGCAAGGTATCGTTCAACATGTGTGATATACCGAGCAATGTAAGCATTGCAAAAGCTGTTCCTGTTTGTTTCGTATTTCCCATTTCTGTTATCCTTTTAAAAAATAGTTGCAAAGATACAGCTTATTAAGGAGATAAAAAGGATAGAGTGTTATTGAAAATTAAAATCTACGAAAAAGCTTATAAGTAGGAGAATATTTAAGATAGTTACTATCCCTGCAATAGTATAGAGCATCCACTTCGTAAAAGACTTATTTGCATATTTTCCCATAACCTGTTCCGACGAAGTCAGCCTCACTTGCAAAAAGACTGTTATAGGTAACTGCATACTTAAAATAGCTTGCGAAATGATCAGACCCATAAAAGGATTACTTATCAGAAATATAATCAGCAACGCAACTCCCAGTGAGATAACAACCCCTGTTCGTGAATGTATATCCTTTATATTATATGGCTCATCGTACATCCCTGCAAAAATAGAACCGGCTGCAATACCCGATGTCATAGAAGAAGAGATACCTGCAAACAACAATGCTATAGCAAAGACAATAACTGCATTGTTTCCCAAAAGTGGCTGAAGCAAAGAATGTGCTTGTCCGAGATCGTCTACAATCATACCTTCTCTGAAAAACGTAGCAGCAGCAAGTAAAATCATAGCACTATTGATAGCCCAACCAATAACCATGGAAAGGAAAGTATCGAAAAACTCATATTTCAATTGTTTCTCTATTACCTTATCGTCCTCAAGATTCCATTGGCGGCTTTGTATAACTTCGGAATGTAAGAACAAGTTATGCGGCATAACCACTGCTCCCAATACACTCATAATAATAAGCATACTGCCCTCCGGAATAGATGGTTTCACCCACGATTCTATAGCTACAGGCCAATCTATTTCGACCAGAAACAATTCGTAAATAAATGACAATCCGATCAAAGACACAAAGGCAATAATATAGCGCTCAATCTTTTTATACGAGTTGGAGAACATCATTATAAAAACAAATATTGTCACAAGAACCGCACCCAGCTTGATCGGTATATCGAAAAGCATTTGCAAGGCAATTGCACCTCCCAATATTTCGGCTAAAGATGTTGATATGGATGCCCCGATTGCAGACCACAGAATAAAACGTGATCCGGCGCGTGGCAGATATTTATTAGCAGCTTCCGACAAACAAAGTCCTGTAACAATTCCGAGATGGGCTACATTATGTTGAAGAATAATCAGCATAACTGTAGATAGGGTTACTACCCACAACAAGGCATAACCAAATTCCGATCCGGCTGCAAAATTCGAAGCCCAGTTGCCCGGGTCGATAAAGCCAACGGTAACCAATAGTCCGGGACCAATATATTTCAACAACTCAAATGCACTTGATTTAAGTTTTGGATTGCGAGTCCTATAATCTTTCTTTAATTTCTTGAAATAATTTATCATTGTACTTACTTTATTCTACCTCTTTTCTTTTTTCCCTAACTAGCGAAGCATAAACCCCGAAAAGGCATAATGCCAGACATATTATAAATGTTATCCGCATACTGCCTATCAATTCGGTATGTACAGCAGGCGTAATTTTCACATTACCTATAAATATAGAAATTGCCATAATAGCAATACCCATACTAAATGCTTGTCCTACAAGACGCATTGTTCCCATTGTTGCCGACGCAAAACCATAATACTCTCGCTCTACCGAACTCATTATGATATTTGTATTGGGTGATGAGAATATGCCAAAGCCCAACCCCAACAATAAGAGTATTGCCCCAATGTAATATAGATTGGTTGTTTCGGAAATAAAACATAAGCCAAACAATCCTAAAGCAATAATAGCCATACCCAATGATGCTAAGAATGTAGCGGACATTTTATCAGACAACCTTCCCGATTTAAGCGATACAACAGCCTGTATTACCGACTGAGTGATAAGTATAAGCCCTGCATCACGTGGAGATAGTCCCCGAACATATTGCAAATACAAGCTTAACATAAAAGAAATGGCAAAGGTAGCCGAATAATTTATTAATGCCGATAACGACGACAATCTGAATACCCTGTTCCCTAAAAAGATCCGGATATTGAATACCGGATATTCTTGTTTCTTCTCATAATGAGAGAAATATAATAATACGATCACGCCTAATCCAATCAATATAAAACCCTGCGTGTGAGGAAGTCTTGAGAATCCGTATATGAGAGATGAAAGACCTGCGACAAAGAGAAGGGAACCAACAAAATCAAATTTTGTCTTAGTCTCTTCTTTCCAATCATCTTTTATTATAACATAACCTCCCACAGCAACAATAAGGCTAAGGGCGGCCGAAACGAAAAAAATACTATGCCAGTTGAAATATTGCGTTAATATCCCCCCAACAAAAGGACCTGCCGCAAGCGAAAAATAAACGGTTGCAGCTATTACTCCCAATGCTTGCCCTCTTTTCTCGTTAGGGACAGAAGCAGTAAGAATTGCGGTACTTGTACCAAACATCATAGCACTTCCGATTCCTGCCAGAAAACGGTATATAATAAGGCTCACACCCGTTGTTGCAAAACCGCTTAATACAGAGAATATCGTAAGTATAGTTACACCAGCCAGAAAAACTTTCCTACGCCCTACCATATCCGCCATTCGAGCGAAAGGTATTTGGAGTATCGCCGTAGACAGCATATACGATGTAGGAACCCACCCCGACATAACAGCACTCAACGATAAATCTTCGTTAATATAGGGCAAAGCTAAGTTCAATGCCGAACCCATAAAGGGAACTAAGGATGCAGCCAGACAGATAATAAATAACAGGGCACCTGTATTTGTTTTCGAAGCGGTATGTGTCATATTTTATCTGTCAGTTTCTCTAATACCGATTTTATCATTTGGTTACACAACGGAATATTATGCATATTTGTTCGGATCAAATCTTGGGATTGAATATATTCCCCCTCTTCCCAATCATCAGATCCGTTATCCAACATTTCAATACAACTTGGCTCTGTCACCTCCAAATGAAATTGTAAGCCAAGCACTTTGTCTTTATAGAGAAAAGCCTGATTCGCACACACTTCGCTCGTAGCTAATAATTTGGCATTTTCGGGCAGATCGAATGTATCACCATGATATTGAAATACTGTCTGAGATTTCTCTCTGCTATCGAAAAAATTCTGACAAGACTGATTTGTAAATGTTACCGGCAACCAGCCTATTTCTTTTTCTTTATTCGGGTAAACTTCTGCACCCAACACACTAGCCAGAATCTGTGAACCTAAACAAATGCCTAAAACAACTTTTCCAGCATCTATAGTTGAACGAATAAAAGCTTTTTCTTCTTTTAGCCAAGCATATTTATCATCTTCATATGCCCCCATCGGGCCACCCATTATAATTAACAGATCGAAAGAGTCCGGATTCGGAAATTTATAATCTTCGTACATTCTGGATACAGACAAACTATATCCCTTTTCTATTACATATGTTTCCAAATAACCTAATCCTTCGAAAGCAACATGCTGTATGTAATGTACACGACGGTTCATTTTATCGAATATTTGATGAAAACTATAAGACATTCAAAGATAGCGGTTTTTCGTAACAAGAACAAAGGGTTGATCACAACAATATTATAGTTTATTCACATGGTTCAAAACTATTTACCAACATCATAAAGTACCCAATTCTATAAACATTAGTCGAATAATAAACAGTATACATTATTATAAGCCCTGAAATATTATTTATATTTGTAAATTACTATTAAGTAACGTATTGTATTTTTAGTCATATATTTGCATAGCAACCGTTTATGATCTTAAACTACAAAAGGAATAAATAGCTTCAATACATTAATACAACAAACAACAATACACAGCATGAGCAAAAAGCTAACCATTTTCAGTCTGTTCAGTATGATACTGCTTCTAATGTGCAGTTCATGTAAAAGGAGTGGCAATCACGAAATCAATCCTGAATTCGCCCGTTATATCGCTGCCTTTTCGTACGGAAAAGTGTCTTCCACCTCCGATATCCAAATTGAGTTGACACAAGATATTCCTAGTGTAGAACTTGACAAGGAAATAGATCAGGAACTATTCGAATTCTCGCCATCTATAGCCGGAAAGGCGTATTGGACAAGCACACGTACTATAAAATTTGTACCTGAACCGGGAGAATTGAAACCGGGACAAGAATACGAAGCCTGGTTCAAACTCGATAAGGTATTACAAGTAGAGAGCGACTTTAAAGAATTCTACTTCTACTTTCATGTGCCTGAACAAAATTTCAGAGTAGATATCCTGCCTTATTCTCCGATTAAAGATAATGACCTTAAATGGAATGCTGTGCAAGGAACAGTCACGCTGGCCGATGATGCAAACATCGACAATGTGAAAAATATGTTTTCATTATCGGGCGATGGTTCGAAAGATGCTAAAGTAAAAATTACTCCCACCGAAATAAAAGGTAAATATAATCTATTGATCGATAGCCTTCGCCGCGAAAGCAAACCTATAGAATACACTTTACACATAGACGGCTCACCTATATCGGCCAAACGAACCGAAGATTTAGCTATATCGTTGCCCCAAATCGGAGGCAGCACTTTCCAAGTGATTGATGTTCGTACAGCCTACGAACCACAAGAGTGTATCCGCATCACATTCAGCGACCCTTTATCACTCAATCAGAATATTCAAGGCCTGATAAATCCGAATGGTATAGAGAATTTCTCGTATGATATCCAAAAGAATGTTCTGAAACTTTATCTTGATAATTATAATGGAAGTTCGAGTATCGACCTCCAGATATTTAAGGAATTAAAAAGTTTTGAAAACAAACCACTAGATAAAAGCTATACTTACAGCCTCAACTTTGAGAAAAACAAGCCGGCTGTGAAAATGATTAATGCGGGAAATATACTTCCCAACTCTGAAAATCTCGTTATTCCTTTCCAAGCCGTAAATCTATGGGCTGTCGATGTAAAAGTAATCAAGATATTTGAAAATAATATATTGGGATACTTACAAGCCAATAATTTCGGAGGCAGTGACGAATTGAAGCGCTTTGGCAGACTTATTCTAAAAGAACGTATCCGCCTTGATGCTGACCCGACCAAGAATCTGAGCGAATGGAACGACTTTCCTCTCGATTTATCGAAAATGATAAAACAAGACCCGGGAGCAGTCTATAAAATAGAGTTTAGTATCAGAAAAGAATATTCTCTTTATCCGTGTGATGGCATAATTCCTCAAGTTCCTCAAGATGCTTCATTAGAACGATTCGACAACAAGATGAGCGAAGAAGATGAAGCTCAGTGGGATGTACCGGGTTATTACTATTACGAAAATACCGATTGGGACCAGTATGTATGGAATGAAAGGGAAGACCCTTGCAAACCTACATACTATATGAATAAAACCGAAAGTTGTGTTGTTCTCGCTTCAAATATAGGAATGACAGCCAAACTGGGTTCTGACAAGAAATTATTTGTTGCTATCAATGATGTATTAACTACAAAACCACTATCGGGTGTTACTATAGACGTCTACAATTATCAGATGCAACGTATCGGAACAGCTAAGACTGATGGCGACGGGTTCGCTTCTGTCGACTATAAAGGTGGTGTTCCATTTGTCGTAATAGCTACAAAAGGTAAAGAAAAAGGATACCTAAAAGTCAGTTCTAACTTATCATTATCGCTTAGCAACTTCGATGTCAGTGGTAAAGAGATACAAAAAGGATTGAAGGGCTATATTTATGGCGAACGTGGTGTTTGGCGCCCGGGTGATTCTATTTATCTTACCTTTATTCTTGAAGACAAGGATAAAACCCTTCCGAAAGATCATCCTGTATCACTCGAATTTTACACTCCTCGCGGACAGCTATACCAACGTTACATGTCTACTTCGGGCAAAGACGGATTTTATGCTTTCCGTATGGCTACCGACCCGGATGCTATAACAGGAAACTGGCAAGCCCTGATAAAAGTAGGAGGTGCAACATTCAGCAAGAGAATAAAGGTTGAAACAGTAAAACCCAACCGCTTGAAAATAAGACTCGATGCGGGCAAGATGATAGATGCAAGCCATGGCATACTTACAGGATCGTTATCGTCCCAATGGCTGCACGGCTCTCCTGCTTCTAACCTTGCTGCAAAAGTAGAAATGACACTTACTCCTGCTGCAAATCCATTCGAAGGATATACAAAATATTCATTCAACAATCCGGCTACCAATTTCACATCAGATACATATACTATATTCGAAGGGCGTCTGGATGCCTCGGGTAACGCTACGGTAAGAGCTAATTTACCGCAAGCAGCCAGTGCGCCGGGTATGCTGAAAGCGAATATTGTATCACGCGTATTCGAATCGGGTGGTGATGCCAGTATCTATGCGCAAAGTATGCCATATTCTCCATTTTCAACATATGTAGGAGTAAAAACGCCTGCTGAAAGCGAGTATGAATGGTTGGAAACCGATAAAGATAATGCCCTTGATATTATAACGCTTACTGCTGATGGTAAACCTGTAAACCGTTCCAACATTAATGTGAAGGTTTATAAGGTACGTTGGTCGTGGTGGTGGAACGAGAATAGCGACAATCTATCGTCTTATGTAAATAACACATCGACCGAAGTTGTACTGGATCAGAATATTTCAACAGTGGGTGGAAAAGCGAAAGTCAACTTCCGAATAAATTATCCTGAATGGGGACGTTATCTCGTGATGGTTAAAGACGAGCAAAGCGGACATACTGCGGGTAGGGTTCTATATGTAGATTGGCCATCGTGGAGAGGTCGTTCCGAAAAACAAGACCCAAGCGGATTAACTATGCTTTCGTTCACAACCGATAAACAAACATATCAGGTAGGTGAAAAAGCGACTGTCATATTACCGAAGAGTTCGAAAGGCAGGGCTTTAATAAGTATTGAAAACGGATCGAAAGTTATATCTCGCGAATGGGTAGAAACCAGTGCAGCGGAAGATACCAAACACACCTTTACGGTAACGGAAGAAATGAATCCGAACTTCTATATCTTCGCTACGCTACTACAACCGCATGCCCAAACAGATAATGATCTGCCTATACGTATGTATGGAGTGCTAAATATCAGTGTAGAGAATAAAGACACAGAATTAACTCCGGTTATTTCTATGCCTGATGAACTGCGTCCTGAAAAAGAATTCACAGTTTCAGTATCCGAAAAGAATAAAAAGGATATGACTTATACTTTGGCTATTGTAGATGACGGTTTACTCGACCTCACTGCATTCAAAACGCCAAATGCATGGTCTGATTTCTACGCACGTCAAGCACTGGGTGTCCGCACTTGGGATATGTACGACCTTGTTGTTGGTGCTAACGCGGGTAAACTCGGCCCACTATTGAGTATTGGTGGTGATGAGGCTCTAAAACCATCTAATAATACAATGAACCGCTTCAAACCTGTGGTTAAATACATGGGACCATTTACGCTGAAAGGGGGCAAAACCGACACTCATAAAATTACCCTTCCATCTTACTTTGGCTCGGTACGTACAATGATCGTAGCAGGTAATGCAAAGGGAGCGTATGGTAATGCCGAAAAAACGGTACAGGTGAAAAATCCTTTAATGATATTATCTACACTTCCACGTGTTGCAGGTCCTGATGAGGAAATATTAGTTCCCGTAAATGTATTTGCGATGGATAAAAAAGTGAAGAGTGTAACTGTCACCGTTCAGTCAACAGGGCTATTCCAGTTCACTGATGGAACGACCAAAACAGTTTCATTCTCCGATGTCGGAGATAAGATGGTTTACTTCAAAGTGAAAGTAGCCAAACGCACAGGACAAGAAAAGGTTATCATCAAAGCAACAGGTGGTGGAGAAACCGCAACCGAGACTATCGATATAGAGGTACGCAATCCTAACCCTGCCATATTGTTAAGTGAACAAGCTCTTGTTTCGGCAGGTGATACAGCTCAATTGAAACTGACGCTCGATGCTATACAAAGCAGCGATTGGGTAAAATTAGAGGTGTCGCGTATGCCGGGGATCAACCTGAACAAGAATCTGTCTTACCTGCTTGAATATCCTCATGGATGTACCGAACAAGTAACATCTAAGGCGTTCCCTCTACTGTATGTCGCAACCTTCCGCCAATTTACAGATAAGGAAAAAGAAAAGATTGATTCTAACATAAAAGAGGCTATAAAGATTATTTCATCCCGCCAATTAGGCGATGGTGGTATTGCTTACTGGCCGGGCAATCGCTATCCTACCGAATGGGTTACAAGTTATGCCGGACATTTCCTTATAGAAGCTCAACGTGCAGGGCGTGATGTTCCGAACTCAGTGATTGACAAATGGAAGAAATTCCAGAAGAAAACTGCTCAAAATTGGGATAGAAAGGATATATACAATTCGTATTACGATTATTCGATGACCGATCTGCAACAAGCATATCGTCTCTATACGCTTGCCTTAGCAGGAGATCCTGAATTGGGAGCAATGAATCGCTTAAAAGAAATGAGTGGATTATCTATACAAGCCCGTTGGCGATTGGCTGCCGCCTATGCTGTGGCAGGCAAGAAAGATGCTGCCAACCAATTGATATCGAACGTAAGCGATGAGGTTGAGAATTATTCGTTCAATAATAATACCTATGGTAGTCCCGGTCGTGACATGGCTATGATTATGGAAACATATCTATTATTGGATAAGACAGATAAAGCCTTGAAACTATCCCGTAAGGTATCGCAAGATTTGAGTGCAAATTATATTTCTACTCAAACAGCTTCTTACGGATTGATCGCTATGTCTAAACTAGCCGAAAAAATGGGTAAGGGTGTTATTTCTTACGAATGGCATCTGAACGGCGTGAAACAACAAAGTGGTAACTCGGGTAGTGTATTCCAAGAAATTACAATCAAACCACAAGAGATGGTTAATGTTAACTTCAAGAATACAGGACAAGGAGAACTGTTTGTTCGTTTGCTTGGTAGAACTCAACCATTAGGTGGCAACATTCCTCCTCAACAAGGCGGTGTTAATTTGTATGTAAAATATGTGGATGATAATGGAAAAGAGATCGATGTAACATCGCTTCGTCAAGGAACAGAATTCTATGCCAATGTGATTGTTCAAAATATATCGGGACAAGCTCTTACCGATATGGCGTTGAGTCAGGTATTCGCTTCGGGATGGGAGATATTTAATAATAGGCTGTTCAACGAAGCCGCAGACTCGAATTCTCAATCATTCAATTATCAGGACATACGTGATGACAGAGTGTTGACCTATTTCAATATCGGATCGGGCTATTCAATGGGATTCAAGGTGAAATTGCAAGCAGCTTACTGCGGACGATTTTATCTGCCGGCAGTCACTTGCGAGGCAATGTACAATCCCGATGAGCAAAGCAGAAGCACCGGACAATGGGTTGAGGTGAAACAATAATAGTTATACTATATATACAATTAGTCCCGAAATATACTGTCTAGAGCAGATATATTTCGGGACTAACTATATTATGATAGATTACTCAGCAAGCAAATCGTCAACAATTTTGTTGAAATCTTTCTTGAATTCATCGTAAAACAACCCTGTTGCAGGACCATTAAATCCTGTATGTATTTTACGAACAACACCTTTTTTATCAATAAAGATAGTTGTGGGATAACTTGCTATCTTACTAAGTGCCGGCAATGCTTTTTCAGCAGAATCATTACCTAATTTACCTGCAAATAAGATTTCATAATCAACATCATATCGTTTCACAAGGCGGGACAAGACCGTTTTCACATATTCGGGATCATCTTTGCGCTCGAAAGCCAGCCCTATAATTTCGACTCCTCTTTCCTTGTTCTCTCTGTACCATGGTGCAAGATATTCCATTTCGTCTAAACAGTTGGGACACCAGCTACCAAGAATAGAAACAATAACTACTTTCCCTTTATAACGAGGATCAGATAAAGACACTTTTTCTCCCTCTATATTCGGGAATGTGAAATCGATGCGGTCGTACCCTTTTTTGAGATAAGTCAAACTGTAAGGGTCAGCTAATGCAGCTTCCGAATTACGTTTTCCTATCAACCTGGTCACTCCTCTTGTGGTATAAAACTCACCGGTAAATGCGTCATTACCTTCAAACTTCGCTTTGATCAGATAAGGACTCAATCCGGCAAATGCAGAGAACTGGAATCCATCATTCGTTAATGCACCTTCAAGATAACGTAAATCTCCCGAGTTCGTCAAAATAGATCCTGTAAGGATATCTTTTTCCTGACTGAATACACCGACATTCTTAGTCGTATCGCCTTCTTGGTTCACAAAGTTAATATCCCATTTACCTACTAAAGACACGGGAGAAGGAGCCGAAGCAACTTCAAAGCGTGGAGCACCACCCCATATTGCAGTGAAAGGAACACCGGGGTCATTCTCTACATATAATTTTTTAAAGAAGCCATCTATTTTACCATCGTATACAATCCCTACAAGTTGTGTATCATACGCCTTAATAGGAATAGTCACTGTATCTCCCGAATATGTAATACTATCTAAAGCGACACGTTCTGCGCCATTGATCAGATATACTTTTACCGAATCTGTTTCAGCATTTGCAACATCGAGTATAAAAGGGATTTTTTGATCGGAAGCCGAAAACTCTCCGCGCCATTTACCATTTTTCAGCTTATTGTTTTTTTGTCCGTCACATGACACAAAAATGAGCAGTGCTGCGACAATAATAAATAAATACTTTTTCATGTTTCTTTTTATTTCAGTTTTATACAAATCTACGAACAAAAGTCATAACAAGTTATCCTTTGCTTAAGTATAGCAAGAATAAAATGTTATGACTAAAATATAGCACCGACTATATTATTCTACTTATTTCCTAAATACCCACAATGTTGTTTCTATCCTGTCATTTCCTTGATCAGCAATAGCTTGTTGATAGTTAGCTTTATTTACATTCTGTTCTTTAATAGGATAATAAAGACGACTTGGCACACCTCCGTCTCCAAATAGCGGACTAAAAATGTAAGTTATCTCTACATTTCCTATTTTTCCTTGAAAATTCACATCACCTTTGTTCAAAAGGAAGTTAGGATAGCCTGTACGGCGATAATCGCTCCATGCCTCTAACCCTTGTGTGTATAATGCAATATATTTTTGATTCAACACATTCTCTTGGTTTGCGACAGGAAGTGCAGCTATATAAGTAGCCGCATCAGCTGCCGAGACACCCCATTTATCGAGTGATGCCTGAACCCCTGCCTCATATTCGGCTTGCGACCAGCCTTTATACTCGGAAATCAAGAATTGAACTTCTGAATATTCCAATAATACTTCTGCGTAGTTTGCCGCATTAATTACCGCACCGGGCAAGCTAACATTAGTAACCGCAAATTTACCCGCTTCAGCTTCGGTCAATCCATAAGGAAGTCCTGTATACTCTTTTGTTGCAGACGATGCTGATGCATATATTGGTAAACGAGGATCGACAATGGGCAATGCAGAATTCTCACCTTTCAATAATCTCATAAATACGTCAGACACCGCAAAATCTGTTCTATTGACAGGTATAGTTGCTCTATACAGTGGAGCCTCGTTAGGCGATGCTGTGGAGTAAGCAAATACTGCATTGTCCGAATTACCGGTGAAAACTCCTTTGTTTATAGCATCGTCGAAATGCTCTTTATATAATGCAGGATTCTTAGCTTTCAGGCGCGTTGCTAAGCGTAAGCGAAGTGAATTTGCAAATTTCGCCCATTTATCATTGCTTCCTTTGTAAATAATATCCGCCGCACCAAAGGTTTTCTCAGTGTTGTATCTTAAAAGAGTATCGCCCGCAGCTTTCAGTTCGTTCAGCATATCTGTATATATTTTTTCTTGCGAAGCATACTTGGGAGTAATATTATCGGGATCTTGTTGCAATGCTTGAAAATCAGGATCATTGCTTCCGTACGACTGATAGGGGATATTACCAAAGACATCTGTTAACGAATAGAATGCATACGTTTTCAAGATACGGCTAATAGCAATCTGAGTAGTATTACGCCCCACTCCATTAGCTGCAGCTATATCTCTCGTGTCGGGATTCGTGTTCAGTTTTATAACATCCTGAAGATTATTCAGAACCGAATATGTGTCTTGCCAGTAATCATCAGAATAACTGAACGGTATATCGTATCGGGACTGAGAAGTATATGAATTCTGAGCAAAATATTGAACAAAAAGCATCGAACCTCTTAACGAAATATTTTCGTTACGGATATTATCGATTAATAGTTTCTCTGACGATGTAATCAAAGTTGTTGTCGGCACCGAAGACGGGCGGTTGGGGTCTACGTTCATATCATCTACACACGAAGTAGATATCAGTAGAGAAATAATAGCGGCCCCAATTATATATTTATTATTTAGTTTCATATCAAATGCTTTTACTTGTTTTAAAATTTAAGACCTAAATTGAGACCATAGGTAATAGGAACGGGGATATTACCACCCTCTACGCCTTGTATATTACCACTACTGTTGGTTAGTTCAGGGTCTATATCTTTACTCTTGGTATAAATATTCCAAAGGTTACGGGCATAAGCGGTCACCGAAACACTTTGTATTTTATATTTAGGAAGATTGAAAGTATAGCCTAGTGTCAATTCTCTTAGCTTGATGAATGTTGCATCGAAAACAGTATGCGCCGTAGGGCCATTATATTGATTGCGAGCCCAATCTTGTGCACTAACATTCTTATCATTAGGCGAGGTATTAGTAACTGTATATGTTCCATTGGGATTAAACGCAACATCTCCTCTTACTCCATCTACAACAATACCTGTCTCACGAATATTATTAGCAGCTGTAGATTCTAATATACCCGAGTACATCCCCACTTTATATGTTTGTGAAAAGAAGTTGCCACCTATGCGTGAATCGACAAGGAAACCAAATGTAAAATCTTTATAGCGGAATTGATTATGTATACTCCATAAGAAATCGGGCATAACACTGCCTAGGGGTACTAATTGTTCTGTGCGCATATATACTCCATCACTATTTACGACTTTTTGCCCGTCCGGTGCATATACAAAATCATAACCCATTATTTGTCCGTAGCTATCACCTTCTTTAGCCACTAAAGAAACAAGTGTATTGTCTAACTGCAATGTATTAACGGCATCGGATAGTTTTATAATTTTATTCGTATTCTTTGAAAAATTGACTACTGATGTCCAGTCCAAATCTTTTTGTCTGATAATATTGGCAGTAAGTGTAACCTCAATACCTTTATTATTTATCTTACCCGCATTTATCAGCTTACTGCTATAACCGAAAGCATCCGATGTAGGCAACGAGATAATCTGGTTACGGCTCATATTATCATAATAAGTAAAATCGAGTCCAATCAGATTATTAAAGAGCTGCAATTCGAAACCAGTTTCCCACGATGATGTTATCTCCGGTTTTAGATTCAGATTGTTTAGCTGATCAGGTAAGACGTAAGCCGCATTTCCATTAACGGCAGTCATTGCTTTGTAGGTTTTGTACAATTGATACGGATCGGTATCATTACCTACTTGTGCCCAACCTAAACGAACTTTAGCGAATGACAACCAGCTTTGATTCTTCAATGCAGCAAGCTCGCTCAATACAACAGAAGACGTAAGGGATGGATAAAGGAATGAATTATTATCAGTTGGTAAAGTAGACGACCAGTCGTTACGTAATGTACCATCTACATAAACCATACTTTTCCAACCATAAGAGAAGCTTCCGTAAATAGATGATATGGCTTTCTTATACAGCCCTGTTGTCGGATTTATAACAACAGATGTAGCATTTTTCAAACTATAAAACTGTGGAACGATCAGACCGCCCGATGTTTGAATATCACTTATCCTTCTATTGCGTCTCATATAGTTTGCTCCAACATTGGTAACTAAAGAGTGTTCGCCCCAACGGTTGTTAGCTGTTGCTAGAAATTCATAGTTGAACTCGCTGAAGTTCTGAGAATATTCCTGATACATCGATTGCGAACGGGAATAATAAGCAATACGGTCTTGAGAATTGTATTGGTAAATGTCACCATTAACACGCCCCAAAAGATTTAACCATGAAACCGGAGTTATCGTAAGACCCACATTTCCATAAACACGATCTCTGTTTTCTTTCAAATAACTTTCGTAAGCCGACCAATAAGGATTATCAATATATTTTGTTTTCTCTCCTGCAGGTGTATTTTCCCAGCTTGTTCTGTTCCATGGACGAGGAGTACCATCGGCTCTTTTATAGTCTCTCAGTTTTTCATAATCTACCTGCACTTGTCCCCATTGATATGCTTCGAGAATTATATTACGATTCGAAGCACCTGTCCAGGGACGTCCTGTGGTCTTATTATTAATATAGTTTACGTTACCAAAGAATGATACTACTGTACCTTTAGTACTTCCTGACAGGTTCACAGAGTTACGGCTTAACGATGAATTGGGAACTGTACCCGTCACATTTCTATTTGTAACAGAAACACGAAACGTACCTTTTGCCGAAGTCTTAGACAACGATATATTATTTGTATTCGATATACCTGTTCTGAAGAAACTTGTTACATCGTTCTCGGGATATACCCATGGTTGAGGATTTAAGAAGTCACCGGCAAATTCAGGATCAAGATTATACCAATGAAGCACAGGAGTTCCATCTAATCTCGGCCCCCAGCTTTCATCTGCTGCATAATCAACTATTTTATAGTCTTTACCATTTATGTTAGCAGTCTCGAATGTTGAATTATAGCCACCGCCATATAATTTTTGACGTTTGGGTAAGCGCACTACATTTTCTAATTCTATACCTGTATTTACCTGTATATCTATGCGATCGTTTACACCATCACCCTTTTTAGTTGTAATGAGTATTACCCCATTTGCGGCACGGCTACCATATAACGCGGCGGCCGAAGGACCTTTAAGAACACTAATGTCTGCAATATCATCAGGGTTGATATCCTGAATAGTATTACCCACATCCTTACCTGCACTACCACCAATGGTAAGTGCTGTGTTCATATCGGTATTGTCTAATGGAATACCATCGATAACATATAGGGGTTGATTGTTTCCTGTAATAGAGGTAATACCACGGAGTGTAAGACGGGATGATCCACCCATATTACCACCACTAGAGATTACCTGTAGACCCGATATTCTACCAGACAACGCACTTAATGCATTTGCCGGACGGGTTTCTAATACCTGTCCCGGAACAGCTTGTACTGAATAGCCCAATGCTTTCCGTTCTCTTGGTATATTTAAGGAAGTTACCACAATCTCATTCAATTCGGTAGTAGCTTCTTCTAAAGTTACATTAATTGCTTTATTTGATAAAACTTGTACTTCATCGGTTTTGAATCCGATAAAGGAGAATACTAAATAATCATTCTTTTTTGCTGATATTGAGTAATTGCCATCAGCATCTGTCATTGTACCTACATTGGGCGTACCTTTTGGATATACTGTAACACCCGATAATTCTATACCTGCAACATCTGTTACTTTTCCTTTTATTGTGAACACTTCGCCTGTCTGCGAATGGGCTAATACGGCGAAAATATTAACCAGCAGTAATAAATAAACTTTTCTAAATTTTAGTCGGTGGTGCATAATACTATAATTAAACTTAATTACTATGAAAAAATATTTACAAAGTAACAAGTATAGCATATGCTATGAAATCCCTCTTATACGGTATTTTCATACCATAGATATGGTATATACATGAATGAAAAGATGATTATGTCAGTAATTATCCGTAAAAAGCAACGTTATTAATCGAAAAGAGCATTTTCACTATCTTTTGCGTGCTCGTATTTTTCTTTATTGAAAGAGAAAAGTGTAGCGGACTTTATACCCCATTTTTTGCTTGTTTCATCCAGCTTATTTATTAGACCAGTGGAAAGCATCTTACGTTGAAAATTTCGTCTATCGAGCTTTTTATTAAATATGGTTTCATAAATAATACGAAGTTCTGTCATTGCAAATTTTTCAGGAAGTAGCTCGTAGCCAATCGGTATATTTCCAATTTGGGAACGTATAGTCAATATTGCTTTTTCTATAATTTTATTATGGTCTGAATATAGTTGCGGAATTTCGTCAATATGATGCCATCTTAAATCTTCGCCATCAGCAGTATAGACTTCAACTTTAGAGTATTCGACAAAAGCATAATATCCGACACTCACAAATCGGTTGAGGAACCAATGGTGTTCAGGCTTTTCGGATCCCATATCAATTTGGTTGAGTATCTTTTCGTTTTCTTGAATATTAGTTCGGTTGTGATTTCCAAATAGGTGGAACTGTTCCAAATAAACTTTATCTAGTCCGGTTCTGCTTTTCAATATGCGGTATGCTGCATCATCGACATCTTCCTTCTTGTATACAAATCCTCCGGGAAGCATCCATGTACCGTGGAACTTGAATTTGTTCAGTAAAATTTTTAATGTTCCTTCATGGAAACCAAAGATAACACAATCAACCGAAACACTGGGGAGAAGGTCTTCTACCCCTGTTTGTAAGAAATCACGAGTATCAAAATCTTTCGTTTTCATCTTTATTAAATTTGTATTCAAAAGTATGCAAGAGATGTATAACTTCCTTGCGATTAAGATTAATTAACACATAGTTTATTGCTCACTGAAATATAAGATTTTTCATTTATCGGAGAGCCTATCACCCCTTATTGAGACTGAGATACAGGCATCTCATTAGTAAATAGAAAGTACCTTTATTCGAAAGGCACTTTTTGCTATTTCAGAGTTAATAATTCGATTATTTATTGACAATTTCAAAACGATCTTTTAATCGAATGTCTTTAGATGAAGCACCAATTCTGATTTCAAAAAAACCAGGCTCTACAACAAACTCGTTGTGCTTATTCCATAAGCCTAAATCTTGCGGAGTTAATGTATAGCTAACTTCTTTTGTTTCTCCCGGTTTAAGGTGAATGCGATCGAAACCTCTCAATACCTGAGTATATGTAGTAACACTGCTTACTTCGTCATTCAAATATAGTTGAACCACTTCGTCACCGGCTAGTTTACCAGTGTTAGTTACTTTAAATGAAACTTCTACATTTGACAGAAGACCCATATTAGTCGGTGTTATTCTCAAATCTGAATATTCAAATGTTGTATAGGAAAGTCCATACCCGAAAGGATATAACGCACCTGATACGCGAACAGGACCATCTGTATCAGATCCCGGCTTGAAAGGAAAAGCAAAAGGAATCTGCCCTACCGATTTGGGATAAGTAACAGCTAATTTTCCTCCCGGATTATAGTCTCCAAATAATACTTCACCGATTGCAGTTCCTGTAAACTCACCGGGAAAGGATGCCTGTATAATACCCGGGATAAATTTATCTGCCCAGTTGATTGATACAGCTCGCCCGTCTATCAGAACGAGAATGACTGGCTTACCGGTTTCATATACAGCTTTCAACAAATCGAATTGGCGTCCCGGTAAATCGAGATTAGAACGGGAATAGTATTCTCTTACTGTTTTTTCCGACCCACCTAATACAACAATAGCAACTTCAGATTCCTGTGCTGCTTTCACTGCTTTGTTTATCATTTCCTGCTCATCGGCAGATAAAGGGAAAGGAATTACTTCACTTTCAGGGAAATTCTTGTCTAAGATATCACAACCCTTCTCATATATTATCTCTGTATTAGGCAATAGCGTTTGCAATCCTTCCTTCACTGTAACAATAGGAGGGTTTGCAGGACCATAACGGCATACGAAATCTTTGTGTTCATCGGCATTAGGACCGATTAAAGCAATTCTCTTGATATTTTTGTCAAGCGGCAAAATATTATCTTGATTCTTCAACAACACGACTGACTGTCGGGCAGCATCAAGCGATATCATTTTATGTTCGGGATTAGCCACAATCTTGTCAGCTTCTTTTCCATTGCCTACGTATGGATTATCGAATAAGCCGAGCATAAATTTCACTCTGAGTATATCTTTTACTCTTGAGTCGATTGTGCTCATAGATACCTTACCTTGCTTTATAGCTTCGCGTAAAGGAAGGATGAAATCTTCGGGAGGTGTGAAGTTCGTTCTTATATTTAATCCTGCATTGACTGTTTCTGCCGCCGCATCGACAGCATCTTTAGAAACCTTATGCTTACTATATAAATATTCTACCGCCTCGCTATCTGAAACGACATACCCTTTGAATCCCCATTCCTGACGAAGTATTTCAGTCAGGAAATGACGATTGCCTGTAATTGGTATACCATCATAATCGTTATAAGAGCTCATCACACCCAATGCACCCGCTTCTTGAAAAGCGACACGGAAAGGTTCCAGAAAGAGTGTTCTCATTTCCCTTGGCGCCACATGGGGGTCTGTGCGAGTTTCCTCATCTCTTCCACCAACAGGAATACTATATACTGCAAAATGTTTGGGCGTAGATACAAGTCCTTGCTTTTGAAGACCGCGTATCATCCTTTTGCCCAACTGACTAACTAGATAAGGATCTTCTCCATAGCATTCTACAACTCTACCCCAACGAGGATCTTGTGCAATATCTAATATAGGCGAGTAGATATTTGTGTAACCCAATGCTTTTGCTTCGATAGCTGTTACTTCAGCTATCTGGCTGATAAGTTTTTTATTCCATGTTGCTCCTTGCCCACTTTGCGCAGGGAAAAGCGTTGCCTGATAATGACACAATCCACGGATACCCTCATTCGTAAAATCAACAGGTATACCCAAACGGGTTTCTTCTACAAACCATTTCTGAACATTGTGTTTAGCATCGACATGAGCAGAAAATGGAAATGCAAATTGAGCTTTAAATTTCCCTAAACCGTTATGTTGTTCATCTATATTACCGATGCCATCTTTCCAGATTTCGACCTTCCACTCAGGAGTTGGTAATGAATCTTTCAGTACACGCCCCGAACCGTAAAGGGTAGCCATTTGAGCGGTCTTCTCATCGGTGCTCATTTGCTTCAGCAGATCGTCTATACGAGCATCTATATGGGCAGTGGGATCCTCGTAAATATCCACCTTCCCGTTTTTATTAAAATCAATCCAACCTTTTTTATAAATGGTTTTCGATTGAGAAAATGCAAGGTTAGAGCATAGAACAGCAATTGAAAGGAATAAGATTTTCATAACTGGTGTTTTTCGGTATTCTTGAAAACTTTTATTAATCCCAAAAATACAAAAAACAAAGAATAGACCGAAATAAATTTTGAGAGATAAATCTATTTCTTCATTTAAATTGTTCCTGATACAGTGAGTAATATTTCCCCCTCATTTTTAGGAGTTCTTCATGACTTCCCTGTTCAACAATTTGCCCATGATCGAGAACCAATATTTTATCTGCATTTTTCACCGTAGATAGCCTATGTGCTATAACAAAGCTGGTCCGACCTTTCATTAATTGATCAAGACCTTTCTGAATCAATATTTCACTGCGGGTATCAATATTACTGGTAGCTTCGTCCAGTAACAAAATAGATGGATTGGCTACTGCTGCTCTGGCAATATTGAGTAGCTGACGCTGCCCCTGACTCAAATTAGCTCCATCATTCTCAAGTAAAGTATCGTAACCTTTGGGTAACCTTTTGATAAAAGAATTCGCCGCTGTAAGTTTTGCTGCCTCTACAACTTCATCGTCGGTTGCATCAAGTCTCCCAAAGCGAATATTCTCGCAAACTGTCCCTGTGAAAAGATGTGTGTCCTGCAAAACAATTGCCATAGACCGGCGAAGGCTTTCCCGCTTTATTTTTTGAATGGGGTGACCGTCTATTGTAATCTCACCCGACTTGATATCAAAGAATCGGGGGAGCATATTCAGTATTGTTGTTTTACCTGCGCCCGTAGCTCCGACCAATGCTATCTTGCTACCCGGAGAAGCGTGTATCGATACTCCTTTCAGAATTAGCTTATCGGGTTTATATCCGAAATAAACATCTCTCATAACAACCTCACCTTTTACATCGCGGAGAATTATCGCATCTGAATCGTCCACCTTCTCGGGCGATTCATCTATTACCTGAAAAATACGCTCTGCTCCTGCAATTGCAGCTTGTATACTATTGTAAAGGCTGGCAAGTTCGTTTATCGGACGCCCAAATTGACGGGAATATTGTAAAAAGGCTGCCAAACCACCCACATCGAAACCTCTGAATATAGCAAGCAATGCACCTGCAATCGTAATTATGACAAAATTTAGCGTATTGAGATTCTGCATCACAGGCATCATCATCCCCGAATAAAACTGGGCTTTCTCAGACTTTTCATTTAAGGCTTGGTTCAGTTTATCAAAATCAGCTTCTATTTTCTTTTCGTGTCCGAATACTTTTACAACCTTCTGCCCACTAATCATCTCTTCTATATAGCCATTCACATCGCCCAATGTTTCCTGCTGTGCTTTGAAATATTTACTGCTCCGTTTCACAATCAGTTTAGCACTCAAGAACATCAGTGGAACTGTAATCATGGCAACTAAAGTGAGTATAGGACTGATATAAAGCATCAGGCATAGGATACCAATAAGGGTTAATGCACTCGATAACATATCTGATAAGCTGTCGGTCAACGCATCACTTATCCGATCAATGTCATTTGTATATCGGCTCATTAAATCGCCATGTTGATTCCTATCGAAATATTTTATGGGCAGCTTTTCCATTTTATTAAACAGATCCACTCTCATACGTGTCACTGTCCGTTGCCCTATTTTGTTTAGCAGGCGGTATTGAATATAGACAGCTACGACACCAACTAAGTAGACTATAACGAGTACAATAAGAATCTTAGCAAGTCCTTCAAAATCGCGTGGAATTATATAATCGTTGATAATAGGACGGAGCATATACGAACCTAAAAGATTAGAAATAATGCTTACTATTATCAAGAAACCGATAACAAATAATAGGCTTTTGTCACAAGACAGGTACGACATCAAGCGGAAAAGAGTTTTTCGTGCATGTACCGGTTTTTCGTGTTGCTTAAGATGGCTGGAATGTCCCATATATCAAAAAGCGATTTGTTGTGAATAATATATTTCCTGATACACTTTCGATTTCTCTATCAATTCGGATGGAGTACCGATTGCGTCAATTTCGCCGTCTTCGAGAACTATCACTTTGTCTGCCGACTGCATCGTATTAATCCGTTGGGTGATAATAAAAACAGTAGTGTCATGAAGTAGTGCATCCAGATTGGCTCGTATTTTTTGCTCTGTGTCTGAATCTACGGCGCTGGTACTATCATCAAGAATCAATATCTTGGGCTTTCGGAGTAAAGCACGTGCAATACAAATACGCTGTTTCTGCCCTCCCGATACGTTAATGCCTCCACGACCAAGCAATGTTTCATACCCATCGGTAAAAGACATTATAAAATCGTGCGCCTGAGCAGCTTTCGCAGCTTCTTCAATTTCTTCGTTCGTGGCATCAGGTTTTCCCCATTTCAGATTATCGATAATAGTCCCTGTAAACAATTCATTGTTTTGAAGCACCATCCCGATACGGGAATGCAATTCATCCAGATTATAATCTTTGACATTTACTCCATCTATCAACACTTCGCCCGAAGCAACATCATACAATCGGGGTATCAGTTGAAGCATCGAACTTTTAGCCGAACCCGTCGCACCAACTACGGCTATAGTCTCACCTTGTTTGGCGTGAAAACTTATGTCTTTCAGAACATCATTTTCACCACCATCGTATCTGAAAAAGACATTGCGAAAAACAACACTTCCTTCATTTATCTTATGTTTATCTAATAACCCTTCTGCCGTATCTTTCAGTGATGGCTCGGTATCTAAAACCTCAATAATACGTTCAGATGATGCCGATGCCCTCGAAAAAGACATCATGATCATAGAAAGCAACATCAACGAAATCAGTATTTGCGACAAATAATTGACAAAAGCAATAAGTTGCCCTACTTCCAATTCGCCTGAAATAACTTTTCGCCCTCCAAACCATAGAATAGCCGTTACAGATATATTCATTATCAGCTGCATAGCAGGAAATATTGTAACTACTATGTTAGATGCTCTGATTACCATATCGCGTAAGTCTTCGCTACTATTTACAAATTTATTAGCTTCGAAATCTTCTCTTACAAATGATTTCACAACCCGTATATTTATGAGATTTTCTCTCACAACACCGTTCAAACGATCGACTTTTTGTTGCACTTTAATAAAAAACGGAAACGCTTTTTTAAGTATTATATATACAGCCAAAGACAATATCGGAATGGCTGCAACCAAAATCATTGCTAAATCGGAATTGATTCTGACAACAAAGAAAACGGCCAATACCATCATCAATGGCGAACGTAAAAGTATACGCATAGCCATTTGTATTACCTGCTGAATTTTCGATATATCGTTCGTCAAGCGGGTGATTAATGATGCTGAACTAAAGCGGTCTATATCGAAAAAGGAGAGTTGCTGTATCTTATTAAATAAGAGAGTCCGCAGATCGGTACCGAAACCGATTGCTGTTCGGGAAGAAATAAATACATTAATAATACTCACAACAAGACCAGCTAATGAGATTAATATCATGTAAAGACCCGTAGTTGTAACAACCGACAAGTCGCCAACCATTACACCTTTATCTATAATTTTTGCCATGAATAAAGGCTGAATAGTCTCGCACAATACAAAAATTAATACCAGAAAGGGGCTAACAATAAGATTTACTTTGTATTTTTTTAATATCTGCCAATATTTCTTCATATTGCTAATAAATTCAACATTCGTAAGCGAACTACATCTTGTTTTTGCAATTCCATATCATAACTTTACAATACATCTTTGCAAAGAAAAGGAATTCATTCAATAAGGATGTAAATTAATCCGCTTAATTATATAAGAAAATATAGAGGTTGAGATAAGTTGCAAAACCGACCCACAAGATATAAGGGAAAAAGAGTATAGAGCTGATCTTCGACACGGGATACATCTTAATGGCATAATAGATAATCAAGAAATCAAGTAAAATAATGTTGATTAGTCCCAACAGAGGATTTTCCATATAGAAAAAGGCAATGCTCCACGTAAAATTGAAAAATAATTGCAGTGCGAAAAGTAGTATGAAATACTTTTTTTGTGGCTTATCAGAAGTAACAAAAAGTCCGATAGAAAGACCCATCAAAAGATATAACAAACTCCATGCAACAGGAAATACAATATTATGCGGAGTTAGTGGAGACTTACAGAGGTAGGGATACCACGAAACCATCGAATCCTCCTGAAAGTTTTGGGAAGCACAACCCACTAAAAAGCAGATTATTATTGGAATGAGTATTATAAGAATATTTCTCATCAGTCTATGTCTTTTGGGTATAAAACATTAAAAGACATTCAACTGTTCATTATATATAAAGATAAAGATTATGCGAATATTTATTACGGGCGGCACTGGCTTGGTCGGAAGCCGATTGATAGAGACTTTGGCCTTACAAGGCCACGACATTACGGTTCTTAGCCGTGATGTAGAAAAGGCAAAATTAAAGCTGGGCAATAAGATAGAATACTGTGCATCCTTAAATACTCTGCAATCATTGGATGAGTATGATGCCATTATCAATCTTGCAGGAGAATCGATTGCCGGGAAACGTTGGACGGATCAGCAAAAAGAATGTTTGAGTAAGAGCCGCTGGAAGATAACAGAAAAGTTAACCCAACTGATTAAAGTTAGTGAAAATCCTCCTGAAGTATACATTTCAGGTTCAGCTATTGGTTACTATGGCGCTCAGTCGGATAATATAATTACAGAGGATAGTGTTCCTTACGATGAATTTACATATCACCTTTGCAGGCAATGGGAAGATTATGCATTAGCGGCACAAAGTGAGCAGACCAGAGTCTGTATATTACGCACAAGTGTTGTTTTATCATTAAACGGAGGAATGCTTCCAAAACTTCTTTTACCATTCAGGTGGGGACTTGGGAGTGTAATGGGTACAGGCAAGCAATATTTCTCATGGGTTCATTTGGAGGATATGGTAAATATCATTGTCTTTCTTTTAAATCACAATGACACAAAAGGTGTTTTTAATATAGCATCACCAAACCCTGTTACAAATAGACAATTTTCGAAAGTTTTGGCTAAACAATTAAATCGCCCTTGCTTTTTCAGGATTCCGTCCTTTGCTATATCTCTATTGATGGGTGAAGCTTCGGCTTTGATTTTAGGCAGCCAGCGAGTCGTACCTCAACATTTGATAAAATTAGGCTACAAGTTTCGGTTTGAAACTATTGATGATGCTTTAAATGATATACTAAGAGAATAAATACAGAGAAATGTGAAAAAACACTTTTGCTGATAATCGCTCCTTAAAAACATACAGATAATTCTCTAAGGAATTTTATCTTTTATTAAATGTTATTAAGGAATAAGTGATAAATTTGCGCTACGCACCTAAATTTTAGGCTTACTATGGAAAAGGATAAAGAACTGGAATATCTGAAAAGATTAGCTGCCAACGATCATGAAGCATTTAAAGCTTTGTTTGTCAAATATTTTCCAAAAGTTAAGTACTTTATTGCACACCTCATAAAATCAGATATACTGGCTGAAGATTTTGCCCAAGATATTTTCACAAAGATCTGGTTGGGAAGAGCTGATGTATTAAAAATCCAATCCTTTAATTCTTATATATACCGTATGGCCAAAAATGCGGTCATTAATTATAGTCAAAGTCAAATAGTAGAAAGAAATTACGCCGAATATATATCGGATATAGAACATGTTGAACTCCCATTCGAAGAAGAATTATATGCAAAAGAAATAAATCTTCTTATCCAGCTATCAGTGAACAATATGCCTCCTCAACGCAAAAAAGTGTACGAAATGAGCCGTGTAGATGGCTTGGCGAATGAGGAAATAGCCAACCAACTCAACCTTTCGAAAAAGACTGTAGAAAACCACCTGAATCTAGCCTTAAAAGAGATAAGAAAGACTATTTCTCTCTTCTTGGTATTCTTTATGTAAAGAAAATCACAATTCCATTGGGTGCAAGGCAATACTTACCTGTCATATCATAAACAGGTAGGAAAAACTTATGTCGAAAACACATCGTATTATTAATCTTTTCTTCAATCATAGCTATGCAGGTATGGTTAAGAAAAACTTTTTCTATTGGCTCAATGATAGGGCTTTTGAGAAAGAAAAAGATAATACTTTATTTGAAATATGGGAAAATCTGGATATAAAAGCCGATTCGTCCACCGAAGATTCTTTTCGCTGTGTAGAAGAGAGAATAAAGCAACTGGAAACTCCTCGAAAAAAACATTCACTATTTATCACATTACGCAAAATTGCAGCTGTGGTATTAATACCTCTACTATCATTTGCCATATCATACATCTATATACAGCAAGATACTAAAACTGAAAGCAATACCGAAAGCAATGAAATCGAATTTGTAGAGTGTTTCGTCCCACATGGAGAAATACGAACAATTGTTCTCCCTGACTCTTCTACTGTTCAGGTAAACTCCGGAAGTGTGCTTATATATCCTGAAAAATTCGAAGGGAAAACCCGAAATATATTTCTGAATGGGGAAGCCTGCTTTTCTGTAACAAAAAATGAAACAATGCCATTCATCGTGAAAACGATGGACATGGACATAAAGGTATTGGGTACTGTATTTGGCATATCGTCTTATGCCAATAGTACTTTCTCATCGACCACACTCGAAAAAGGCAGGGTATCAGTACACTTCAACGATGAACAAAATAGTGCTGAGTTTCTACAACCCAACGAGCAGATTATATACGACAGAATATCAGGGAAAATAGAGAAGAGAACCATCAATACCAAAAATGCTCTGGCGTGGAGAGAGGGTCATCTTATATTCCAAAGCCTTTCTATCAACCAAATTGCAGAATTACTCGAAAGGAAATATGGCATTACCGTATACCTGAATTCGAACAAATACCAAAATGAGAAAATCACAGCCAAATTTATACACAGCGAAGATGTAAATGACATTCTCGTGATAATGAAACAGATAATACCAAATTTCAGCTATAAAATAGAAGATAAAAAGAAAGTATTCATTTACTGAATAATACCATAAATCGATACAACAATATTATGAAACCATTCACCTAAAATCAATATACGACTATGAAAAAAAGAATCGGAGAAGTATTCTTAAGCTTTCTTCTCGGTTCGAAATCACATTGCTAACCTAATGAGAAATAATCACTAATTAATCTAGTATTAAATGAAAAAAGTTAACTTATGAAAATAACTAATCACTCATCTTGCAGACACAGGAATTATCTCAAGCAAGTCTGCTTTATCTTAGTTTTTATTTTCGGATTCACCTTCAACGCTAAAGCGCAGAATCAGAAAATAACCCTGCCTCAACAAAAGATGACTATTTTATCTGCCTTCGAAGAGGTTGAAAAACAAACAAATCTTACAGTAGCATACAATGAGTCCAGCATTGATGTAAAAAAGAGTATTTCGGTTGATGTGAAGAATAAAAGTCTATCCGATGCAATAACCGACATTCTCAAAGGAACCGGAACTACGTACAGAATACAGGGTCAACAGATTCTTATTGTATCCGATAATCAACAAGAGAAAAAGAAAATCACAGGCAAGATTACCGATGAAAATGGAGAACCACTTATCGGGGCCAATGTTGTTGAAAAAGGAACTACAAATGGAACGATGACAGATGTTGATGGAACATTCACTCTCGAAGTAAAAGATAACAATGCACTTCTGCAGGTTTCTTATATCGGATTTAATTCACAAGATATAAGGGTCGGTTCAAACGCAAATCTGGCTATCAAATTACAGGAAGATTCAAGGACTTTAGACGAGATAATCGTCGTTGGATATGGTACCCAAAAGAAAGCAACCCTTACGGGGGCTGTTGTTGCAATCGGCAATGCTGATATCGTAACAACTAAAAATGAAAATATTCAAAATATGTTGACGGGTAAATTGCCGGGGTTGCGTGTTGTACAAAAAAGCAGTGAACCCGGAGCCTTCAATAACACTTTCGACATACGTGGTATGGGTTCTCCTTTAGTTATTATCGATGGAGTACCTCGTGAAAACTTTACACGTATGGATGCTAACGACATTGATAATATCTCCATCCTGAAAGATGCCTCAGCTGCTATTTATGGTGTGCGTGCTGCAAATGGGGTTGTTTTGATAACAACTAAAAAAGGAAAATCAGGATCGATGGATCTTGAATATGCCGGAAACATCGGCTGGCAGAATCCGACCGGATCGCCCAGAAGTGTCACCGCAGCAGATTGGATGGTTTTAAGAAACGAAAAGCTGATGCACAATGTCAATGGAGGAACAAGCGCTTATACTCAGGACGAAATCGAAGCATATCGCAACGGAACAATGATAGGTACAGATTGGTGGGCCGAATGTATGCGCACCGTTGCTCCGCTAACACAACACTCACTAAGTGCAACAGGGGGTAACGAACAAGTGCAGTTTTTTATAAGCGGCGGTTATTTGAATCAAGAGTCGTTTTTAAAGAGTAACAGCTTGGATTATAAACGATATAATGTACGTTCTAACGTTACTGCTCAAATAAATAAACGCTTTAAGATCGATTTGAACATAACCGGAATAATGGATGAGAAAAACCAGCCGTACGAAAACTCAGACTGGATTATTCGTGCATTCCAACGCGCTCCGGCTATACAACCTGTATATGCGAATAACAATCCTGAATATTTAATGTACGGACTTATTGAAGGAGATAACCCTGTAGCGATGATGGATGGCGATGTTGTCGGTTATAAGAAATTAAACAACAAATGGTTTCAGTCATCCGTAACAGCTTCTTACGATCTGCCTTATATTGACGGATTAGTAGCTAAAGCCACATATAGTTTCGATTATCAGATAGCCGACAACCGCCTCTATAAACGTGAGCATAGTCTTTACGAATATGATGACGCAAGTGATAAGTATAACGCTAAAGGGCGTAATAGCCCGAGTACATTTAGACGAGAATATTTTAGCAAGCAAGCCGACTTGTATCAATTATCATTGAATTATGCTCGTACGTTCAATAAATCTCATAACGTAAGTGCACTTGCATTGATTGAAGGCTCTAAAAAAAAGGGTGATAACTTTTTTGCTCAACGCGAACTGGCATTAGGTCTGGATCAGCTATTTGCTGGTAACAGTAAGAATCAACAAGGTAGCATGAGTACCACTTACGATCCCACGGGAACCAAGAATCTATACGAAACGGCCAATCTAGGTATAGTCGGTAGGGTCGGATATGACTTCGAATCGAAATACCTTGCAGAATTCAGCTTCCGTCAAGATGGTTCTTCCGTATTCGCTAGTGACCGTCGTTGGGGATTTTTCCCATCAGCATCTCTAGGTTGGAGAATTTCTGAAGAAAATTTCTGGAAAAATTCACCTCTGGCAATTGTAAACAATCTGAAACTTCGTGGTTCTTACGGTAAAATGGGAGACGACACAGCCTCCATGTATCAATTTGTGAATGGTTACACATATCCTGCTTCAGGAAACGCTAACCAATTACCGGGAGGATATGTCTTCGACGGAGTATTTGTAAATTCGGCAGCCAGTAAGGGTATCACCAATCCTAATATTACATGGTATATAGCTAAAACATTAAATCTGGGTGTAGATGCTGATATATGGAATGGTCTTTTAGGTATTTCGTTCGACTATTTTACCCGCAACAGAACGGGCTTATTGGTAAAAAGAGATCTTAGCTTACCGAGTGTAGTAGGAGCAGAATTACCATTAGAGAACTTAAATGGTGATTTCACACAAGGTATAGAATTAGAGTTGAGCCATAAAAACAAAATTGGCGATTTTAATTATCAAACAAGAGGTATTTTTTCATTTACCCGCATCAAAAGAACCCATGATGAACGCGCAAAAGCCGGAAACTCTTACGAAAACTGGAGAAATAATAACAATGAACGCTATGTAAATATACATTGGGGATATGACGAAGGCGGACGTTTCAACTCTTACCAACAAATAGCTAATAGTGATGTGTATTATGGAAGAGGGACATTACCTGGCGACTATATCTATCTGGATTGGAATGGCGATGGAAGAATAAACGATCTTGATGTTCAGCCAATAGCTTACGAAGACAGTAAAACTCCATTTATCAACTTTAGTTTCATTATGGATGCCTCATGGAGACGGTTCGATTTCAACATGCTATGGCAAGGCTCGGCTATGACCAGCGTTAAATATATAGAGCAACTGCGCGAACCGATGTGGGGTAACGACAATTCGAATGCATTAGAATTCTTTATGGACAGATGGCATCCTACTGACCCCAAAGCAGATCCGTACGATCACACAACGACATGGGTATCGGGGAAATATGCATATACAGGTAGCAATCCTGATGAGAACTCGAAGTTCAACATGCATAATGCCAGCTATATACGCTTAAAAAGTTTAGAGTTAGGCTATACACTTCCTACAAACCTTACGATGAAAGCCGGAATTAAAAATGCACGGGTATATGTAAACGGTTATAATATAGTAACTCTCAAAAGTGTAGAATTAGATCCCGAGCATCCTAACGATAGTTATGGTAACTTATATCCACTTAACAGAACGTTTTCGGTTGGTGTAAATGTTAAATTTTAAATAAATCTAAGATTATGAAAATATCAAAATTTATTTTATTGCTTGCATTAATATGTGGTGCTCCGGCCTGTACAGACCTGGATATTCCACCTATGAATGTTGTACAAGATAAAGATATCTTTGCGAACGAAAATGGTATCAAAAGCTACCTTGCCCGTGTGTATGGACAAATGCCGATTGAAGACTTTCGCTATTGCCCCGAACGAAGATTCAATCACTTTTGGATAATAAATCCGTTCCCCGCAATAACAGGCGAGGCCTTAAGTCGTGACCAGACATCAGCCCGTTCCGAAGAGGGCTATTGGGGCGACGCTTACAAGCTGATACGAGATATCAATTATTTTATCGAAACCTTACCTACATACGCATCCAATTTCTCGGAAGACCAAGTTAATACATGGATCGGTGAAGCTTATTTTGTAAGGGGAGCTACTTATTTTGCCCTAGCAAAACGTTATGGCGGAGTGCCTCTTGTCGACAATATATTGAAGTATCCGGAGCAAAGTATCGAAGAACTTCAGGTTCCTCGTTCTTCAGAAGAAGCAACATACAACAAGATTGCGGAAGATTTCGATAAGGCATATTCAATTCTACCTGAAACAAATCAGGTTGGTCGCGCTAACAAATATGCAGCAGCAGGTTTTAAATCGAGAGCAATGCTTTTTGCGGGCTCTATTGCAAAGTATAATCAGGTTAGCTTGTTCGATAAAAGTAACAACCGTCTATGCGGCATATCGGCCGATAAAGCAGCCGACTATTTCAAATTAAGTTACGATGCAGCTAAATTAGTAGAAGGACATTATTCTTTGTACAAGGATAGCTGGAAAGCTGACGACAAAGAAGCTCAATATCAAAATTATACAGAATTATTTTTCTCTGCTAAAAGTCAGGAGAATATTTTTGTCAGACAATATGTTTATCCTGAATCGGTACATGGTTATGATGTTTACAATATTCCTTATCAATATATGGTAGGCGGATATTCATCGGAAGTGAATCCGACACTCGAGTTTGTTGAAATGTTTGATGGTCTGCCTAAAAAAGCAGATGGTAAGATCGATGTATATGATACAAATGGCAAATATAAGATGTACGACAAACAAATGGATTTCTTTGCCAATGCTGAACCACGCCTAAGAGCAACTGTTATCTTCCCAGGCGATGTGTTCAAAGATCAGACTGTTGAAATCTGGCGCGGAATATATATAGGTGAAGTAAATGGTGGAATATCTCCTTTGCTTTCTCCCGGAACGAAAGATCGCTATGAAAACACATCGAGCAAGAGTCTGCTCGTTACATCTGCAACTCCCGAAACACAAGTTGTAAGAACATTGCCGAACGGCAAACAAATGAATGCAGCAGGAAGAAGCGGATGCTTTTATAGTCACACAGTGCAAGCACTTTCCGGCTTCTCGATCCGTAAATGGATGAATCCGTCTATGCCTGCTGCACAGGTGGTAGAAAACAGATCGGATCAGACATGGATAGAATTACGTTATGCCGAAATATTACTAAACCGTGCAGAAGCTGCTTACGAATTATATCTGGCAGGGAAAGGTGACGCAGATTATCAAGGTGATGCTTATAAATGTATCAATGACATAAGAGAAAGAGCCGGAGCCGATATGCTGACAAGTAAAACTGCATTGAATTCTATTGATATCGTGCGCAAAGAAAGAAGAAAAGAACTCGGATTTGAAAATAAAATCTGGTGGGATTTGAAACGCTGGAGATTGCTAGACAAGGAACAAAACGCAACTACCTATCGAATTTTGATGTCATTTTATGCAGAAAATAATGGAAAATGGTTCTTTGACGATCGTTACGATGAATTGAATAGTGTGTATAACTGGGATTCCAGATGGTATTATCAAAAAATATCGGATGGTGAAATTACGAAGAGTCCTAATATAGTACAGAATTCTGGCTATTAAGTAAAGTGAAATATTTATGGCTGCATTTTACAATCAAGACATGTTTTGTATAGGCAGTTTAACAGATAAAAAGCACAATAAAATGAAAAAAATACTATATTATTTATCTTGTTGCATCCTGCTGTTCGCCGGTTACTCGTGTAGTACTGATATCGATAATTATGACGAACCGCAAGAAACATTGAAAGGGGAGGTTATCGACAAGAATACGATGAAACCAATGCAAACAGAAGTTAGTGACGCAGGTATTAGGCTAAAACTAATGGAATATAGTTGGAGTGATAACCCTACGCCTTACTATTTCTATTGTAAACAAGACGGAACCTTCAATAATACGAAAATTTTCAAAGGAACTTACAATGTTGTTCCACAAGGGGCTTTCGTGCCACTGGTGCAAAAAGATGATGAGGGTAATACGATACTGGACGAAAGTCGCACGTTAGAAATCAAAGGATCTGTCGATCTGAAATTTGAAGTAGAGCCATTCCTGAATATCGAATGGATTGGTGAACCGGTTGTTAACTCGAATGGCAGTATTACCATTCAGGTCAAAGTAACCAGAGGAACTACAAATACAAAATATCAGCAGAATGTATCGGACATTGTTCTTTTCATCAATTCATCGAGCCCTTATGTTGGCGACAACAACTACGACAACCGCTATATAACAAAATTAAGCGGCGACGATGCTAATAGTGCTCTTGGAAAAACAATAACACTTACAACTACCGGCGAGTTTTCTAAAGCGAGGACTTATTATGTAAGAGTAGGTGCCCGTATCGATTATAATGTAGAAGGATCGAAACGTTATAACTATAACGAACCCAAGACTGTACCGATCCCTTAAATGTGAGTTTTAGTTAAAATAAAAAGGCTCCTTAACACTGGAGGAGCCTTTTTTATTATCTTGGCGTTCGATACGCTTAAACCTTAAAATCTTATTATAATGAAGAAAATAGCCAATTGCATTATTGCATGCTTACTTCTTGGGCTGGTTATCCTACCGGGATGTAACAACCAAAAGCCCGAAGCCAAAGTCGATGTTACCAATCTGGAAAAGACAGCCTTTCAAACAGCAGGTCCGTGGAAACCCGTAACCGATGTCAGAGCCGATGTCGCCATTGTGTATGGTGCAGGAGACAGAAAAGATATGACCTTTGAGCAGCGTGTACAATCCTGGCGCGACAGAGGTTATACTACACACTTCATGACAGGTATAGCCTGGGGCGAATATCAAGACTATTTTACCGGAAAATGGGATGGTAAAATGCATCTCGATGAAGGACAGGTGGAACAAGATGGTGATACCATCTGGCATGGACATATGGTTCCATACATTGTCCCTACCGAAAATTTCTTGAAATATATGAAAGAAAAACACGTAAAACGTGTAATAGATGCCGGTATCGATGCTATATATATGGAAGAGCCCGAGTTTTGGGCAAGGGCAGGATATAGCGAAGCATTTAAAAGAGAATGGAAGAAATTTTATGGATTCGATTGGAGACCTCAGCATGAATCTCCTGAAAATACATATCTCGCAAATAAATTAAAATATCACTTGTATTACAATGCTTTGAATGAAGTATTTACTTACGCTAAAGAGTATGGAAAAAGCAAAGGAATGGATGTTCGCTGCTATATCCCGACTCACTCATTAGTAAACTACTCTCAGTGGCAGATAGTTAGTCCCGAAGCCAGCTTAGCATCCCTACCTTGTGTAGATGGATATATTGCTCAAGTGTGGACAGGTACTTCACGTGAACCGACCTATTTCAACGGAAAAGCAAAAGAACGTGTATTTGAAACAGCATTTCTCGAATACGGTTCGATGGAATCTATGACAGCCCCTACGGGACGCAAAATATTCTTTTTGACCGATCCTATTGAAGATTGGCCTCGCGATTGGGTAGACTATAAAAAGAATTATCAGGCGACATTTACAGCCCAACTATTATATCCTCAGATTGCCGATTATGAAGTGATGCCTTGGCCCGATCGTATCTATGAAGGTCTGTATAGGGTGAGTGCAAACAGCGAAGAAAAAGCAAATATACCTCGCCACTATTCTACTCAAATGCAGGTGATGATTAATACACTGAATCACATGCCATTATCTGACAACAAAGTAAGCGGTTCGGAAGGTATTAGTGTCTTAATGGGCAATTCTCTTATGTTTCAACGATTCCCTACTCATAAAGGATATGAAGACCCTCAACTGTCGAATTTTTATGGTCAGGCATTGCCTTTCCTCAAACGAGGTATTCCAGTGAAGATTGTACATGTAGAGAATGTATCCTATATCGAAACATTGAAAGATACGAAAGTCTTATTAATGACATACTCTAATATGAAACCTCTTTCGCCCGATGCGCATGATTATTTGGCCGACTGGGTTAAAGGAGGTGGTGTACTTGTTTATAGTGGGCGCGACAATGATCCATTCCAGACAGTACAGGAATGGTGGAATACGGAGGATAAGAAATACGCTGTTGCATCCGATCACCTGTTTGAAAAAATGGGCATAAGCAATTCTCCTAAAGAAGGTGAATATACCTATGGAAAAGGAACGGTATATATATTACGCCAAGACCCTAAAGAATTTGTATTATCACCGAATAAAGACGCAGCACTGGTCGATGTTGTAAAACGTATGTATGAGCAAAAAGCCAAAGCCGGCACATTGGAGTTCAAAAATAATCTTTATCTCGAAAGAGGGCCTTACGACCTGATTGCGGTAATGGACGAAAGTGTGAGCAACAATCCATATACTGCAAAAGGTATGTTTATAGACTTGTTCGATCCTCAATTGCCTATATTGACCGAAAAGATAATACTACCCGGCGAGCAGGCATACCTTTTCAATATCAATCGTGTACCCGATAAGAGCAAGCCGCAGGTATTAGCCGCTGCAAGCCGTGTGTATGAAGAAAAAGTCGGGAAGAAAGATTACTCTTTTGTTTCCAAAAGTCCACTGAATACAACTAATGTTATGCGTATATTATTACCTTCTGCTCCATCGGCTTGTACAATGACCGACAAGCAGGGAACGGAGCTTAAGGATACCAAATGGACTTGGGACGAAAAAAGTAAAACATGCTTACTTACATTCGAAAACGACCCTGATGGTACAAATATTTCACTTAAATGGTAATCGGTGATGAACAATATATTAAAAAATACAAGTAAACTGCTGCTGGTCTTATTGATTGGCAGCAGCCAACTGCAAGCCGTTGAAAAGGATTTTGCAAACTATGTAAATACCCTGCAAGGAACAAATTCTAAGTTTGAACTGACCAGAGGAAACACATACCCGACAACAGCTATGCCATGGGGTATGAATTTCTGGACACCACAAACAGGAGTGAATCGTGACGGATGGATTTATCAGCACTTCAAAGACTCGATCAGAGGATTCAGACAAACACATCAGTGTAGCTCGTGGACAAACGACTATGCTGCATTCTCGCTGATGCCTGTATCGGGTAAACTGGTAGTCGATCAATTTAGTCGTGCACTGCGTTTCAGTCATGATAATGAAGTTGCAAAACCCCATTATTACAAAGTTACTTTCGACAATCAGATAACGACCGAAATGTCGCCGACTGAACGCGGTGTTTATTTCCGTTTCGCATTTCCACAGGGAAAAAATTCGTATGTTGTAGTAGATGGAAATAGCGGTGGTAGCATGGTACGCATCTATCCTGACGAGCAAAAAATAGTTGGTTACTGTAAGAATGCAAATCATTCGGCACCCAGAAATTTTGCGAATTACTTCGTGATAAAGTTCAATCAACCTTTTACATCTTGCGGTACTTGGGACGGAAAGTCAGGCAGTATTTCTAAAAATAGTAAAGACTACTTTGGAGAATATGCAGGAGCCTATATTCAGTTCAAAGAAGGAACAACCGTCGAAGCTAAAGTTGTTTCATCGTTTATCAGTCTTGAGCAAGCAGAACTCAATTTTCAAAAAGAACTTGCCGGACTTGAAAGCCTCGAAGAGGCAAAACAATTAGCTCAAAGTGCATGGAATAAGCAATTAGGTAAAGTAGAGGTAGAGGGTGGAACTGAAGAAGAGAAAGCAACATTCTATTCTTGTTTTTTCCGCTCGATGTTATTTCCCCGTCAGTTTTTTGAATATGATACGAATGATAAACCGATTTATTACAGTCCTTATGATGGCAAGCTTCATAACGGATATATGTACACCGACAACGGATTCTGGGATACATTCCGTGCTCAGTTTCCATTGAATATATTACTACATCCCGAGATGCATGAGCGATATGTTCAGTCACTTTTGGATGCTTACGATCAGAGTGGGTGGTTACCTTCGTGGTCATTCCCCGGTCATAGTTGCGGAATGGTAGGAAATCATGCAGCTTCGCTTATTGCCGATGCTTATGCAAAAGGTATGCGTAATTTCGATACGACGAAAGCATTAGAAGCAATGTATCACGAGGCTACTAACAAGGGTCCTCATGGCCCATCAAATGGTCGTGATGGGTGGAAAGAATATTTCACGATGGGATATATTCCTTCTCCGGATTATCACGAAGCGGTAGCAAAAACACTCGAATTCTGTTACGATGATTTCTGCGCTATGCAGGTAGCTAAAATATCGGGAAATGATTTCTATGAGAATATCTTCAAACGTCAGATATACAATTATAAAAATGTATATAATCCTGCTACCCGTTTTATGCAAGGACGTCAAAAAGATGGCAAATGGGTAGGCAATTTCGATCCTACTGAATGGGGTGGTCCATACACAGAAGGCTCTGCATGGCATTATCATTGGTCAGTATTCCACGATGTACAGGGATTGATCGATCTAATGAATGGCGATAAGAACTTTGTCGCCAAACTCGATTCTGTATTCTCCGTACCCAACACATTTAAAGTGGGAACATACGGGCGAGTAATTCACGAGATGGCTGAAATGGAAATGATAAACATGGGGCAATATGCTCATGGAAATCAACCTATTCAGCATATGATCTATCTGTATAATTATGCAGGTGAACCTTGGAAAACCCAATATTGGGCTCGCGAAGTAATGAGCAAACTTTATGCTTCGGGACCTAACGGATATCCCGGTGACGAAGATCAGGGACAAACATCATCGTGGTACGCTATAAGTGCCATGGGACTATATTCGGTATGCCCGGGAACAGATCAATATGTGATAGGATCTCCTGTTTTCCCTAAAATGACGATCCATCTTGAGAATGGTAAAACATTGGTGATAGATGCCAAGGGAAACACATTAGATAACAGATATATTCAATCTGCCAGCCTGAATGAGAAACCGTTTACCCGCACGTGGCTAACTTATGACGAGCTAACTAATGGAGGCACAATACAGTATAAAATGGGAAATAAACCAAATAAATCGTGGGGTGTTTTGCCAAAAGACAGGCCGTATTCTGCATCTGTAGACTTAAAATAGCAGTAGTGTTTATATGATAATAGATACTTTTTCTCCTCCGAAGACATAAGTTATTCGGAAAATAAGGGCATTCAAAAAATGAGTGCCCTTATTCTATTTAACATGTGTTCGACAGAAATATCAATTATTTATGAACCTTCTCATAAAATATTTTCAATTGATTAGTACCTAGTCTTTTTGTAAGCCAATTATCAATCCTTTCCCTATCTTTTATACTTAATTCTCTTTCCGTCGAAAAAGTAATCATGTTCACTTTATCGGGTGTCGATACTGTATCATTTGCATACAGCAATGCCTCGGAGTACGAACATCCTTCTATTTGAGGGAAAAGAGGTTTTATCTCTACCAGCAACTGCCTCCCTATAGTGAGCTTCTTCTTGATACTATCTTCCTTCAGTTGCTGATTTTTCAGGGTGATAGATAAACGATTTATTTCTTGTTTCAAAACATTCTCTTCCAATTGTGACTTGTCTTTATCAGTACGATCGATTCCAAATGAAAGGCCTTGTTTAATATTAATAGTTGCTTTATCTAAAGAGAAGTCTTTTGCTCTGGCAATAATCATTTCCTTATCCTCTTCAACAAGCGATGTACCTCCATAAATAAGGGTGATTTCTTTTTTAGTTGGATTTATCTTATTTCTTAATAAATAGTTTCCCTTATATATACTGATACTTTCAGCATATTTCGTCGCATTTATATTAAATTTTTCGTCCTGAACGAGCTTATAGCCAAGATAAATACTTGGTAAGATAGTTATTGCCAACACAACCGATATTAGCTGATTAATTCTTTTTTTCCGCCCATCAGTAATATTAGAGCGTATAGGAAATTTTAGAAACTGAGATACTGCAACAGAGGATATAGCTATACAAACAGTATTAATCGTAAATAGGTAAAATGCACCATAAAAAAATGTAAATTGTGCTGTTGCCAATCCATATCCCGCAGTACACAAAGGAGGCATCAATGCCGTTGCAATAGCAACACCGGGAATAACATTACCTTTTTGCTTACTGCTGATAGCTATTATCCCTGCCAATCCACCAAATAAGGCAATCAATACATCGTAAATCGTAGGTGTAGTTCTCGCCAATAGTTCCGACTGAGCCGTAGACATAGGTGTTATGGCAAAATAAATGGTCGATGCAGTTAAACTTGCCAAAATAGCAAAAAAGAAATTCTTTATCGATTGTTTGAATAAACTAAAATCATAAATAGCAATGCTATACCCCATTCCGTTTATCGGACCCATTAAGGGAGATATAAGCATCGCGCCAATTATTACCGCAGTAGAATTAACATTAAGACCAACTGAGGCTATAATAATTGCGAATACAAGTATCCAAAGATTAGTCCCTTTAAAAACAATACCACTCTTTATCGATTCATGAATTACGTCATAATCTTCGATTTCGCCTTGCAAACTAACGTAGCTTAACAGTTTTCTTATCATATTGATAATCTTTTAGAGCATTTATCCTCAGTCCGGTAATGATCAACCTTACTGGTTTCATTTTGAAATAACAAGATATGAATATAAAGAGTTTTTATTTAAGAGAAACCTCATTTCATGAAAATAATTGTAGAAAATGATATGACAACTAAACCACATTTACTGATATTTTAATTCCAGTAAATGTGGTTCAATTAATATAATTATAACTAAAACTCTTATTTAGATATCTTCACTACATATCCTCCTCCTGAGGCCAATTTGACATCAAGCTTTTTGTTTGCAGGAAGATCGATCACTTCATGCTTATAATCTCTGGCTGCACGATTAGCATTTACTCCATCTTTAAATATTTCTGCTTTGTAGCCGCTTCCATCTAAGAAAGAAAGATCGAGAGTCAATGTCCTGTCATCCCAATTATTCAATACTCCGATGTACCAAACATCACCTTTTTGACGAGCAATAGAAACATATTTTCCTATCTCACTATCCAAAGCAACTGTATTATCCCAAACTGTTGGAACAGCAGCAATAAATTCTGTACATTCTTTTTCTCTCATATAGTTAGAGGGGTTATCGCACAACATATTCAACGGCGACTCGAATATAATATATTCGGCTAACTGATGACAGCGTGTACCTTGGCTCATAGCTTCGCTATTAACAGGGCGAAAATTTCCTCTTGACGCATTGCGCATAGCACCTTGTGTATAATCGATAGGACCCGCAAGCATTCTGATAAACGGCATTGTAACATCGTAAGTCACCTGATCGAGCGTATCGGAAGCCCACTTCAATTGCTCTAAACCATTTACACCTTCGTAATTAATTACATTCGGATAAGTGCGGTGAAGTCCTGTCGGCTTATATGTTCCATGAAAATCGAGCATTATATGATACTTCGCTGCAATCTCGGCACTTTTGCGGTGGAAATCGACCATCGGTTGATCGTCTCTATCCATAAAGTCTACCTTAAAGCCTTTTATTCCCATTTCGGAATAATGCTTGCAGATACCTTCTATATCTTTATCGAAAGCAAGGTAACCGGCCCAAAGGATGAGTTTCACGTTGCGCAGATCGGCATATGCAACAAGTTCTTTCAAATCTATTTCGGGTATTACTTTAAATAGGTCGGCCTCAAGATTTACCGCCCAGCCCTCGTCGAGTATCACATATTCAATATTATATTTAGAAGCAAAATCTATATAATACTTATAAGTTTCATTATTTATTCCGGCTTTGAAGTCAACATCAAACAGATTCCAGTCGTTCCACCAGTCCCAAGCTACTTTACCAGGTTTTATCCACGATATGTCAGCTACCTGAGATGGCGTAGCCAATCTGTAAACCATATCATTGTTTAATAAGTCGGAATCTTTTTCGGATACAGTAATTACACGCCACGGAAACGATGTATTTGCGTCACATTTTGCAATATAAGGTTCGCTTAATTTTACCAATCCTTGCAGCATATTATGGCCACCCTGCTCTATATTTTTGGGATAGGGAGCAAACACTCCATTCAAACCATTCGATGCATTATCTTTGATCAGGTACATACCCGGATAACTCATGAGATCGGCTTCGGTGATACATACTTTTTTTCCATTAGGAGCATCTATAAGTATCGGCAAAAACGCCAATCGATCAGGTTCCCATTGGGAAAGCTTTTTAACTGCATATATATTTTCGAACGAGTTGAAAAATTGTTGTTCGATAGTACCTCTATCTCTCACATAAGGGATGTAAGCCATTTTATCATCTGCAAAATTAAAATTCGCATCTTCTTTCTCTACTACAAATGGAGCCTTTTCTGTTGCAATAAAACGATAGGCAACCCCCTCGTTGTAGGCACGGAATATGAGTTTAAAGTTGTCTTTAAAAACCAGAGTCACTTCATTATAGTTGTCTGTTACCTGACTTTTCTTATACAAAGGAGAAGGTATCACTCCTTTATTGGAATTATTATTGACTTTTGACAATTTAGATTTAATACCAAAGCTTTTGCCGCCAACCAAAGTCATCGAGATAGCAGACGGTTCGATAATCTTATCCCCATTGTGTGTAATGGAGTATTTGATTGCATCACCAACTTCAATATTTGTTTTCAACTTGCCGTCAGGAGAAGATAACGAAACATTCTTCTGGGCATTGACTGTCATTCCCAAAAGTAGAAATGCTGAAAAAATAACTGTTTTAAACTTCATCATGTTCAATTATTATTTTTGTATATCATTATTCATCAAAATATTGGGCTTTGCTACAAATTCTCTGAAATCATTTGCCGCAGGGTGTCCTTCGAATGGAACATAGAAATGATTCGGCTTATCTTTTTCCCAAGCATTACGCCAGAATAGTATCCACGATATTCTATATTTACTGATTATCGGATACACTACCTGTGTAAAATAAGTAGAATCAGGAATACTTTCCATCCCTGTTTCCCCGATGGTCGCAATCTTATCGGCTTTCGCTGCGTAAGTAGTTACCGTATTCAGATTACGCTCCAAGGCTTCTTTATAGTATTGAATATCTTTAGCAGTTTTTCCCGGTACATAACTATCGAATGCCACGATATCGACATAGTCGTCACCCGGATAGCGCTCCAGATATTCAACCTCATCTTTTGTCTCGGATGGAGAATAAGAGTATAACAAGTTATGCACATTTTTTTTATCTCGCAAATGGGTTACCGTCATCACCCATAGTTGTTTATATTCATCGGGAGTACATTGTTTACTACCCCACCAGAACCAAGCTCCTGTATGTTCATGATATATACGGAAAACAACAGGAATTTGTGTCCCATCACTTGCTTTCAGATCAAGGAAGAAATCTCCTACCCGATCTAACCATGTCATATATTTAGCATGATTCGATCCTCCGGGAAGAATAGATTTCACAACCGAATCTTGTGCACAATCCCATGCTGTATTACCTGTTACAATATTATCACCATGCCAACTCACGGTTGTAATACCACCTCTGTCATGTGTTTCTTTTATATACCGCTTCATATCTGAGAAATAGATAGAATCGAGGTTAAACGCTGCTCCTATTTCTACATGTCCTAATTCCCAACCTATAACGGCAGGATAATCTCCTGTCACATCCTTTACATCCGAACGGCCATTCTCTTTGTACCAGGAATGCCCGTAAGCCAATGCATCCTGGTGTGCTACCATAATACCCTTATCTAAGCGTTCGAAAAGGGTATTGTAAAGTTTTACTGTTTCTGCTGTTGCCTCTTTATCTATTGGTAACTTCTGAGGATTTGCCTCTTCGGACTTCGGCTTACATGAAAGCAGGCTCGTGAGTACGACACACATCAATACTATGTTTTTTTTCATTTGGATTTATTTTAGGTTATTATTTACATTTATACATATTTGGAAGTTTTGATTGGAATAAGATATTCGGTTCTTCATAGAATTTTCTGAAATCGTCTTCCGCAGGATGCCCTATTGTCGGTGCATAATAATGAGTCGGCGAATCGCTTGCATTACGCCATACCAATGCATAGGCTACTTTTACTCGTTGCAAAATAGGTAAGAGTGTTTGCGTAAACCATGTAGCATCGGGTATACCTTCCAATCCTGTTTCGGTAAGCGCCGCTATTTTATTCCTTTTGATTGCTACATCCGATACTATTTGCAATTTTACCTCTGCCAACGCCGGATTATTCGCTCCATCGGGTCTGAAATCCCAATAGTTATCCATACCTACGATATCAACATAATCGTCGCCGGGATAATAATCCAAAAATTCGGCTTCCGTGGAAAACTTGCAGTCGGGAGAGAAAGCATATAGAAAATTGTGAACTTTTAGGTCGCCCTTCAGATAATCAACGGTAAATTTCCATAAAGAAACAAATTCATCTTTGGTACAATGATTTTTTCCCCACCAGAACCAATCACCGTCAAATTCGTGATATGGACGGAAAATAACAGGGATAAGCTCTCCGTTATCTCCTCTGAATTTTGACGATATATCTGCTATGGCTTTCAGGTACTCTTTATATTTATCATGATATTTTCCTCCGGGTAATATATCGGACACAACTTTTATAGGATCTTTCTCCCAATAGAAGCTGCCGTTATTTGCTGGATTCCTTGCATGCCATGCAAAAGTAATAATGCCTCCCTTACGATAAAAATCTTTTACTGCTGTGACTAACTTATTCTCTATTGCAGGATAATTAGGCGATGTGGTATTTGTTACAGCTTCGAAATCCAAACCTAAAAGTGCAGGATGATCACCAACTACATCTTTTATATCACTTCTGTCTTTATCGCCTACCCACGTACGACCATAGAGCGTAGCATCCTGATGACCAAAGGCAACTTTACCTTCAGTTTGTAGTTTCTTCAGATTACAAAACAATGCGTATGTTTCTGCTGTGGCTTGTTTGTCAACCAATACAATACCAGAAGCCTTGATCGATAAGATAGGTAAACAAAACAATAGTATAAAAAGGCAAACGTTTTTCATGGCGAATTATAATATGTTTATAAAACCGTAAATAAAACTTTCTCTTTTATATCGTTTGAAGACGATCCTACTTGCAATTCAAAATCGCCGGGTTCAACAACACGTTTATTTTCCATATTGATAAATGACAGGTCTTTTAACTTGATTTTGAAAGTTACCGTTTTAGTCTCTCCCGCTTTCAGCGATATTTTTTCGAATCGGCGTAATCTTTTGGTATCTGGGATTAATGAAGCAAAAAGATCACTCGAATAAAGCTGTACAACTTCTTTACCTTCTCTTTTTCCTGTATTTGTAATATCAATGGATAGGGTGATATCTTCCTGTGAATCTTTAGCCAATTGTTTCTTATCTATTTTCAGATTCGAATAAGAGAATGTTGTATAGCCAAGGCCATATCCAAAATGAAATTCGGGATTAAAGTCTCCTTCATAATTGTATACGCCTTCACTTTTCTTTTGCTCTTCGGAATGTTTATGGAAATAAGGAACTAGTGAGTTAGGAAATGCCGGATAAGTATAAGGCAGTTTTCCCGACGGGTTAACATTACCTATCAATATATCTGCCAGAGCATCTGCGCCATATAATCCGGGCAGGTATGTTTGAACAATAGCGTCTACTTTCGACGAAATTTTAGATATAACACGTGGACGACCTTCGCTTAACACAAGAATTACTTTTTTGCCGGTTTTAAGCATCTCTTTTGCCAGTTCGGTCTGCAAGTCATTGAGATAAAGATCATCCAAATCACCCGGTTTTTCGCAATATGAGTTTTCGCCTAAACATAATACTACATAATCTACGTCTTTTGCAGCAGCTATCGCTTCGTCAAATTGATTCTTGTATTCGGTGGCATATTCCACCGCATCTGTATAGCTTACACCGGGAATATATGCAACATTTTCTTTTCCGAATTTCAATTTCATCGCATCCAGAATATTATTATATTCGCTTGCAAATTCATCTATTTTCTCCCCTTGCCACGAGAATGTCCATCCACCGTTTAATGATCGTTTGCTTACAGCATTAGGACCTGTCACCAATATTTTAGCACCCTTCTTTAAAGGTAGGATATTATTATCATTCTTCAACAGCGTAATTGCATCTGCGGCAGCATCGTACGATGCTTTACGAAATGCCTGTGAACCGAATTCAGGATAATCTTTCGAGTATGTATTCGGCGTATTAAATAAATCCAGTTTCAATTTAAGAACAACAATACGTGTAGCGGCATCATCTATACGTGACATCGGAACTTCTCCTTCATTGACCAGTTCGGTCAATACGGTACAAAATTCTTTATAGTCGTAAGGAACCATCGACATATCTATACCTGCATTAATAGCAAGTTTTACCGATTCTTTGATGCTGGTAGCCAATCTGTCGCGGGTATAAAGCTTATTGATATCTTCCCAGTCAGTTACAATCATTCCTTTAAAGCCCATTTCGTCTCTGAGCAATGTTGTCAACAAATCGTAACTGGCATGAACAGGCTCGTTATTAATAATACCCGAGTTTATCATTACAGTATGCACTCCTGCATCAATAGCTGCTTGAAAAGCAGGCACATGATATTCTAACAGCACCGATTTAGGGATGTATGCCGGTGTACGATCTTTTCCACTTATCGGAGCAGAGTAACCTATAAAATGCTTCATGCAAGCGGCTAATTTGGTAGGATTAGCAATGTTGTTATCATCGCCCTCATACCCTTTTATCAGCTCATATCCGAATACCGAACCTATATAAGGATCTTCTCCAAATCCTTCATATTGACGTGGAAAACGCGGGTCTATACCTAAATCCAATACAGGAGAGAAATTCCATGGAACATTGCTTGCGCGAGTTTCATAAGCCGTTACTTCCCCCATTTTACGGGCATGGGCAGGATTCCACGAAGCGGCCAAAGTTATCTCCTGAGGAAACATTGTCGAACCCGCGGTATATGTTGCCCCGTGTATCTGATCCAATCCATAAATGATAGGAACTTTAACACGAGTTTCCTTCATTGCTACATCTTGTATTTGAGCAATTATTTCAGTCCACCACTGAGGTGTACGTGCTCGTGTGTTGGGTGAATTTAAAATGGAACCCACATGATAATTGAGAACTGCATCACGCAATTTATCCATGTCTAATTGTAATGTACTTGTCGGGGGTGTATCTGCCCCTTTACATACTGCATCGATACTTACCTGTGTCATTTGCCCGATTTTTTCGGCCAATGTCATTTGCGAAACTATTTGTGCGGCTTGTTTGTCTATATCTTTATTGTTTTGAGCTTGTGCGCCCGATACTATGCCTAGGGTTGTTGCCATTATTATCAACGTTTTTTTCATGGTTATTTTATTTGATTTATTATCTACAATTAAAATGTTCGATCATCTCCATACACATACGCCCATTGTGATAAGGGCATTTCCAGAACCCTGCTTTGTCATCTTTACGATTGAGTGAGCCATCTGCCAATCGGCTCCAATACCACTCGCCCTGTTCATAATCAATCAGCTGATTTTTTATGTACTCCCATGCTTTAGCAGCTTTTTCCCGATAGGTTATATCGTTTGAATTTTTATATGCGTACATATACCCTACTACAGACTCAGCTTGTACCCACCAATGGTGTTCACCATCAATATGAGAACCTTCTTTTTCGTAGACCATACTGCCATCGGCTTCCAGTCCTTCGGATGCAGCATCTGCTATTTTCAGAGATAACGTTTTTATCTTTTCTACTAATTCTTTATCGCCTAATACCTCCGCTGCCTCGAACAAGAGCCACGACGCTTCAATGTCGTGCCCATAAGAAACTGCCGTAGATTTTACATTCCATTCCTCGTCGAAGAACAGATTGAGGTGATTTGATTTTTTATCTAATATTTTCTCTGTGAATATATCTATCAACCTGCGTTGAGCATCTTTCAATCGGGAATCGTCCCATACACGACAAAGATTTGTATAAGGTTCTAATACATGTAAATGCGTATTCATTGTTTTCTTCTCATTCGCATCTTTATCGCTCAATCGCATGTCGTCTATCGGCTTCCAATCTTGGGCATACGCTTCAAAATAGCCACCCAGATTGGTATCACAGCATTTTTCGATAAGAAAAAAGAATTCTTTCGCCAATTCAAATGCTTCTGTATTACCCGTAGCTCTATAAAATTCGGAGAATCCGTACAAAGCGAACCCTTGAGCATAAACCTGCTTTTTTGTATTTACAGGATTCCCTTTATAATCCAGTTCCCAGTAAACACCTCCGAAGGTTTTATCTATAAAATGTTCTTTTATATAATCGAAAGCTCGTTGAGCCATCTCCAAATATTCTTCTTTCTTAAGAATGCGATAAGCAGCAGAAAATGTCCATAATATGCGTGCATTGAGAATAGCACCTTTATTAGCTTCAGCATGTAAATTTTCATGACCATCTATACGACCATAAAAACCTTCGTGTGATTCATCCCCCATTTTCTCTATCCAAAAAGATAGTATATTATCTGTCAGTTCTTTTTGAAAACCTTCCATCATTGCTTCTCGTTTCTTTTGGTTGCTAATTCTGTCGTAATCTCACCTAGTTTGCTTTCAGTAAGTGGATACATCGAAATAAATAATACAGACAAGACTGTTCCTATCGCAGGCAAAAAACTCAACATCATGCGTATTCCTTCTTGTGCCTCGGCTGACTGAACGACATTTGCCTTAAAACCGAAATAAGCCAACAGCCATCCTGTTAACGCTCCACCAATAGACCAACCAAATTTTTGAGACATGGACGATGAAGAGAATATAAGCCCTGTAGCACGACGTCCTGTTTTCCATTCTGAGTAGTCAGCAATATCAGCATACATCGACCATAATAACGGGAATATACTTCCCGCGCAAGCACTAATCAATATTTGTAATGCAAGCATAAGAATGATATTGTCTTTCTCTACAAAGTAGAACAGAATACTGAATATAGTAGCGAAGACCATCGCAAAAAGATAGGTTTTCTTTTTTCCTATACGATTAGAGATAGGTGTTACAAAAAGAATTCCGAGTATATTTGCACCTTGCCCTAATACCAAATAAAGAGTCGTTAATGATAGAGCAGAACCCAAGATACCCAAATCGAATGTATCAGAAACAGTAGCATAATATTTAAAATAATAGACTGCCGCACCATCACGAATCGAGTTGAAAATTAAAGCAGCAATACCTGCTCCAAGCAATATCCACCACGGCTTATTTTTGAATAAATCACCTACATCTTCTTTGAGTGAATTGCCTGTTTCTTTAATCGGACGAACCCGTTCCTTGGTCCAAAGGAAAGTACATAGGAAGAATCCTACGGCAATAACAGCAAATACAACCGCCGACATTGACCAACCAAAAGTCAAATTAACAGTATCGCCTTGGGTACTGAAAAACTTGACTAAGGGCTCGATCAACAACAGTGCTAAAATACTTCCTCCAAACGCAAAAATCATACGATAAGAAGATAATGCTGTCCGCTCTTTGGGATCGGACGACATAACACCTAATAAAGAGGCATACGGAACATTGATGAGTGAGTAAATCATCATCATCAACGAATATGTGATATAAGCATATACAATTTTACCAGATACAGACAGGTCGGGCGTCGTAAATGTAAGTACACCCAATACGCCAAAAGGGATAGCGACCCATAACAAATAAGGTCTGAATTTTCCCCATTTAGTTTCGGTACGATCACTAATAACACCTACCACAGGATCGAAAAGTGAATCCCAAATGCGCGTTACCAGAAACATGGTTCCAACTATGGCGGCATCTATACCAAATATATCGGTATAGAAAAACATCAGATACATACCGAACAACTTCCAAAACATGGAAGAAGCGGCATCACCCAAGCCATATCCGACTTTTTCTCTTAATGTTACTTTATCTGTATTATTCATGGTAAATCGTATACTTATTAACTTCTTATTATTTCGTTTTTCTTTATTAAAGATGTCAATGTCTGAACTGACGTAGCCGAACGATATCCATCAGGCTTCGTATTCAAACAATAATCTAATAATCTATCGATAGAGGAAACCGCAACGTGCATACGAGTATCGCATGATGCATAGTAAATGTAGACGGTCCCGTCATCGTCGGCAATCCACCCATTGGTAAACAGCACATTGGAAACATCGCCAACACGCTCTTCGCCTAATGGAGCCATAAGATGCCCGGCCGGTTCGGCAATCAACCTGTCAGGTTGATCCAAATCGGTGAGATAAAGATATAAAACATATCTCAATCCAGCAGCACAAGCACGCACTCCATGTGCCAGATGTAGCCATCCTTTCGATGTTTTGATCGGATGAGGACCCTCTCCATTTTTCAATTCTTTAATAGTATGATAGTAGCGGAAGTTTATTATTTTTTCCTCTTTTACCTCCGCGTTTGTCATATCATCTACCAGCGCCCAGCCAATTCCGCCTCCGCTTCCGGCATCGATAAATCCATCCTGAGGACGCGTATATAAAGCATATTTACCATCTACAAACTCGGGATGTAAGACTACGTTTCTTTGTTGACTATTGGTCTTTAGGTCCGGCAAACGTTCCCAATTTTTCAAATCTTTGGTGCGCACGATACCTGCTGCGGCTACCGCTGACGATAAATCACCACTCGGAGCTTTAGGGTCTTTGCGTTCAGAGCAAAAAGTACCATAAATCCACCCGTCTTCGTGCGCAGTAAGACGCATATCATATACATTAGTATCCAGATATGCAGTTTCAGGTATTACAATAGGATAGTCCCAAAATCGAAAGTTATCTATACCGTTAGAACTCTCGGCTATTGCAAAGAATGATTTCCGGTCGTTACCTTCCACACGCACAACCATGAGGTATTTGCCCTGCCATTTTATAGCTCCGGCATTGAATGTGCCGTTAATGCCAAAACGCTCCATAAAGTATGGATTCGTTTCTGGAGATAAATCATATCTCCAGAATACAGGGGCGTGCCCTGCGGTTAATACGGGATTTTTATATCGTTCATAGATTCCGTTTCCTGGTAATACAGGTGCATTTTTGAGTGTAACCAAACTCTCATATTCTGCAGTAACAGTCTCCAGACGTTTTTTAAATAATTCGTTCATTATTCTACTTTTTTATTTGTACTTTATACTACCTATTTTTATTTATCTGACTCGCATATTCCTTGATAACTTTAATCGTAGAATCGGTGTCAAATACTGAATTTAAACCTTGTTCTTCTTGCGACGGATCGCCTACATAATCATCCCACGGCTGCCAATACGTATGTTGGGGACGACCGATACCGCCCCATGCCCAAAAATTGCAACCGGCCAGAATATCTTTATTTTCTGATGATTTTTCTATTTGTGTAAATATGTTTGCATAATATTTATCGCGTGCTGTTGTAGGATCATCCAGTGAATATTTATGATTATCGCGTGGGAATCCAAATTCTTCAATTACTACAGGTTTATTTAATTTCCTAGCTACAACCAAGTGATCCTGAATGTATTTGTTTGTTTGAATAATAGCTGTATCCACCGATTGTGGAATCTGAGTAATATCAATCCAGCTCCAGTTTTTTGGCCAGATGTGTATTGTTATATAATCTACATTCGGATCAGCATGAATTTCTTCAAAGAGGTTCATATCTTCCTCAGTCCCTTTAGTTCCTTCGTTACCTATCGAAATAAGATGATTGTTATCTAAAGAGCGAATAAGTGCCGTAGTCTCTTTTAGCCATTTCGCAAAGGCAAGTTTACCCGCATCACTGAAAGCACGGGGCTCGTTACCCACCTGCCACGACATGATGGCTGTGTCGTCTGTGTATTTTTTGCCTGTATATCTATTTGTTCTCGTGATTACGTTTTTTACATGATTAAAGAATAATGTCTTACAACTGTCGCAATCGGCATACTGCGCTACATGGCTAACAAACACAGGCCAGTCTTGCACCCCGGCTTCGGGAACATCGCCTTTTCCTGCCCAATTGAGATACTGCCCATATCCTCCGCTCCATTCCCAACTATTGTTTAGATAAAGGACCGCATACATATTTCGCTTCTCCATTTCGGCAAGAAGAAAATCTAATCCATCAAAAATTGTATCATTATATACGCCCGGCTCAATTTGCAAAGTCGGCATAACCTTCACCGCCTGTCCGGCAGGGCCATCTGCCCCAACAAGGACACGAAGATTATTTATTCCATTTGCTTTCATGAAATCTAACTCCTCGAGCAAACGCTCGCGGTTACCGCCTTGCCCGGTAGAACCAAGGATGGCTCCATACCAATAATTGGTACCAATAAAATAATAAGCTGAGTCGCCGACAACAAAGTGTCCACTTTTTTGTTTTACAAATACATTCGGAAGCTCTTTCTCCTGACAAGAAAAGAGGGCGAAAGTTAAGGTTATAAATAAAAGGAGTTGTTTCATGGTTTATTTTATATTTAGTTTTAGGGTAAAGAGTCTTTCATTAAATAAACAAGATAAAAAAGCAATATGTTAATATTTATATAAATGTATGTACATATGTTTATTGATGGATTCTCTACTGATTAAAATAGTAGTGACTAAACACATTGCAAATTTATCAATACTAAGAATAATATGTTGATATTTTATTATCAGATAGTAATACTTTTTTATCATAATTAGAATAATCATAATTGATAAGCTACATATAGTGATTAAATAATGATTAAGATTATCGTAATAATACAATATTACATAAATTTAGATCAACCCTTCAGTTAAATTTAATACATTTAAATTTAGATGTTTAGTTAAAAACATAAGAGAACTTATATAATTTGATTCCTCTGTTATATCTTATCATTATTTATTGGGGTTATTTAGGTTAAAATATAATAGACAAAATAATTAGATGCTTTTTTGCAAAGAAAATATTATTATTGGATAAAAAAGTATCTGTGTTTTCACATTTTACTCTAGTATATTTGCAATACTATAATACCATTGACAAAAGACAAAATTGTTTAACCATAAAATTTGAATCATAAATGAATAGAACAACTTATAAAATTTATTAATTTGTTACTGACCCCTTCTGCCTAATAAAAATGGCTACCACTTCAAAAGATGTACGAATTGTTTAAAAAACTCAACCTAGGCATATCTAATTACGTAAGATACTAGGTTTCACAAAAACATATTAGTAATATGAAAATCAGAAATTTAAACCATGTTAGATCACGCTCCAAGATTATAACCTTTTCCGGGTTGGTAATCGCACTCCTACTGATGGTTCTCCCTTGTGTTTCTGCCAGAAGTGCGGATCTGAGCACAAAAGAATCTACTCAAGCCGAAGGCCGGACCATAACCGGTGTTGTAAAAGATGTTACAGGCGAACCACTGATTGGTGTAAGTGTTTCCATAAAAGGAACAACCATTGGCACACTTACCGATATGGATGGAAATTATTCAATTAAGATACAGAACGAAAATAATGTACTCGTTTTTTCTTATATTGGATTTATACCTCATGAAATTACAGTTAGTAATAAAAAAGAAATTCCTGTTACACTTAAAGAAGACACTCAAAATCTTGATGAAGTTATAGTTGTCGGCTACGGTGTTCAGAAAAAGAAACTCGTGACTGGTGCAACTCTCCAAGTAAAGGGAGATGACCTTCAGAAATTGAGTACAACAAGTGCTTTGGAAGCATTACAAAGTCAGGCGCCAGGGGTTAATATAACCCAGACATCAGGCATGCCGGGCGAAGGTTTTAAAGTAAATATCCGTGGATTAGGAACTGTTGGTGATGCTGCTCCTTTGTATGTAATCGACAATATTCCAGGAGGTGACATAAACAACCTCAATCCTGCAGATATCGAATCGATAGATGTACTGAAAGATGCTGCATCATCTGCTATCTACGGTTCGCGTTCTGCTAATGGTATTATCCTTATAACAACTAAACAAGGGAAAGCAGGTAAAATACAAGTAACCTACGATGCATTTTTCGGCTGGCAAAATGCATACCGCATGCCATCGCTGCTTAATGCGAAAGAATACATGACCGTTATGAACGAAGTTCGTTTCAATGAAGGTAATGATCCTTATGATTTTGCGGCTCTGGTTCCCAATCAGTATAACGCAATTATGGACGGTACATGGAACGGAACAAACTGGTTGGAAGAAATTCGCAACAAGAATGCATTGACTCAGAATCATGCTTTCAATCTGACCGGAGGATCGGAATTATCCAAATTTTCTATGGGTTTCTCATACACATCTCAAGACGGAATATTTGGAAAACCTGTAGCTCCGAATTATAGCCGCTATACCTTCCGTATCAATTCAGATCATATCCTGCTAAAGGCAAGTGGTTTTGATGTAATAAAGATTGGAGAGAACGTTACTTATTCATATAATGAGAAATCGGGTATTGGTATTGGTAATCAATACTGGAATGATGTTCATAATATGGTGGTTGCAAATCCACTTATGCCTGTATACAATAGCGATGGCGGATACTATGACTACTATAGCAAACTAGCCGATGGATGGAATTTTGATGGAGCAACAGCTAATCCTATTGCCGATATGGAGTACCGCCGCGGTCACAATATATCTAAAACTCACAATCTACAGGCCAATGTATATGTAGAAATACAGCCGATAAAGAATTTGAAATTGAGAAGTAGCTATGGTTACAAAATGAGCTCTAACAGCTATCGCCAATACAGACCGGCATTCAAATTATCTACAACAAACGAAGCCGGCGATCAGGTAAACCAAACCCAAAGTCAGGGAAATAGCTGGACATGGGAGAATACACTTAGCTATTCATTCAAATTGAACGACGTTCATTCTTTTGAAGCATTAGCCGGACAGTCGTTGGAAAAATGGGGTATGGGCGAAAACCTTGGAGCAACTAATATAAACTCTATATTCCCCGGATCGTGGGATCATGCCTATCTAGACAATACAGGTGGAGTAACATCCTCGAGTACTACTATATCGGGCTCTCCTTGGGGACAAGGCAGACTGGCATCTTTCTTCGGACGTGTTAATTACAACCTGAAAGAAACTTATATGGCAACAGCCATAATACGTGCCGATGGTTCATCCAATTTTGCCAGCAACAAGCGATGGGGATATTTCCCTTCCGTTTCGGCTGGTTGGGTAATAACAAATGAGCCTTTTATGGAATCTGCATCCAGCTGGATGGAATTCCTCAAATTGCGTGCCAGCTGGGGTCAAAATGGGAATCAGAATATAATTCCTTTCCAATACTTATCAACAGTAGCTTTTGATAATTTCAATAATTATTATTTTGGAAATGACAAAATAACCCAGTCTATCGGAGGCTATCCTGATATAATAGCAAATAATAAGGTATCATGGGAGACATCCGAACAATTAAATCTAGGTTTTGATGCCCGTTTCATAGGCAGTCGTTTAGGTGTTGCTTTCGATTGGTATACTAAAAAGACCAAAGACTGGCTTGTACAAGCTCCCGTACTTGCTTCATATGGTGCAAATGCTCCATTTATAAATGGAGGAGACATTGAAAATAGAGGTTTAGAACTAGGGTTAAGCTGGAACGATAACGTATCGGACTTTACATACGGAGCCAATCTTAATCTTGGCTATAATAAGAATGAAGTAACCAAAATAGATAATACTGAAGGAATAATTCATGGTCCTGAGAATGTATTAAGTCAAGGTACTAAAGAAATGTATCGCGCACAAGTGGGCTTCCCTGTTGGATACTTCTATGGGTATAAAACCGCAGGAATATTCCAGAATGCTGATCAGGTTGCTAACACTACTGCTAAACTGGCAGGAGCTCAACCGGGAGATGTTATGTTTGTAGACACTAATAATGACGGATTTATCACAGATGACGACAAGGTGATGATCGGTAATCCGCATCCGGATGTAAGATTGGGATTTTCGCTGAATTTCGGATATAAAGGAGCTGATCTTTCCTTTACAGCTACAGGAGCATTCGGTCATCAAATAGCTAAATCTTACCGTTCGTTTGCAGATAGTCCGCTACAAAATTATACAACAGAAATATTTGACAGATGGCACGGAGAAGGTACATCGAACAGACTTCCACGCCTGACTAGTGGTAGTAATACCAATTGGCAATACATCTCAGATATTTATATCGAAGATGGAGACTATCTGAAAATGCAAAATATAACATTAGGTTACGATTTTAAAAGATTATTTCCTAAAATGCCTCTGGGACAAGCACGACTATATCTGACAGCACAAAATCTATTTACAATAACCAGCTATTCGGGAATGGATCCTGAGGTTGGATATGATTATGGCGACGGTTTCGCTTCAGGTATAGATTTAGGATTCTATCCTAGCCCAAGAACTTATTTGATTGGTGTAAATCTCAAATTTTAATTAGAAAACGATGAAAAAGATAATATATACATTAGCAGCAATCCTTTTACTTTCGGGCTGTAATGATTTTCTCGATACAGACAATCTAACAAAAAAGGATACCGGAAACTTTCCTGTGAATGTGACCGATGCTGAACAAATGCTTACGGGTATCTATGCTACTCTGAACAAAGCGATATCAAACCCTTCGCACACCCATTTCTATATGGCAGAACTCGCTTCTGATGACCGATTTGGCGGGGGTGGAGAAAATGACAAGGATATGCAAGGACTTGACCACTTTATGAATACTAAATCGAGCCGCTTCGGAACATTCTGGGCTGCACGCTACAAAGGCATCTTCCGTGCTAATACTGCTATCGAAACATTAGACAATATTAAAGGATGGGAAAGTGAAGACCAAAAAAACCAATTATATGGTGAGGTATATTTTTTGAGAGCACTTTTCTATTTCGAAATGGCTCAAATGTTTGGCGAAGTTCCTTTAGTTTTGAAAACAGAAGTTCAAAATTTACCAAAGGCTCCGGCTGATCAGATTTATGCTCAGATAGCTTCAGACTTGAAACAAGCTATAACTCTCATGCCTTCTAAACCATATACATCTGTAACTTCCGGACACGCAACCAAATGGTCGGCAGAAGCTTTGATGGCTCGCGTCTATCTTTTCTATACAGGATATTATCAAAAAGGCGAACTGCCTCTTGCCGAAGGCGGTAGTGTAGATAAAGCACAAGCTGCTGCATGGCTGGACGACTGTATTGCAAATAGTGGACATTCTTTAGCTTCTGATTTCCGTAACCTTTGGCCTTATTCGAACGAATATACAGCAAAGGATTATCCTTATGCTAAAAAGAATGGATTGAAATGGGAAGGTGATGGCAACAAAGAAACTGTATTTGCTGTTAAATTTTCTAATAAAGCATCGTGGGATACAGATAACAGTGGTGTAGATAATACCGGTTATTCAAATCAATACATTCAGCATTTCGGTCTTCGTAGCAATAACGGGGAAGAAGATACTTATCCTTTTGGACCGGGATGGGGCGCAGGACCAGTTAACTCCAACTTATGGAAAGAATGGCAAATAGCTGAACCCAATGACATTCGCCGCGTAGCTTCTATTCTGAATGTGAACAATAATTCCGAAGTTAAAAGCTTCATTTGGGGGGCTGACAAACAAATGGAAGAAACAGGCTATTGGCAAAAGAAATATACAACAATACGTGCGCATAAAGAAGATGGCAGCCTGGTTGGTTCATATACAATGTTGATGTTTGGATATCCTGAAGAGAATGCATCTATATCGCATAGTCAGGATTTAGTACTTATCCGTTTTGCCGATGTATTATTAATGCATTCTGAGTTGAAAGGAGATGCAACAAGTTTAAATAAAGTGCGTACTCGTGTAGGATTGCCATCTGTATCTTACTCTCTTGATGCTATCAAAAGAGAACGCCGCTGGGAATTGTCATTCGAAGGTTTACGTTATTTCGATTTGATGCGCTGGGGAGATGCTGCTGCAATGCTAGCCAAACAAGAAGGTGTGACTGTTTACAACAAAGGCTTAGAAACCACTATGAGAGCATTCGGTGGTGGCTATCGTGCCCGTTACGAAGCGACAGGCGGATTCTGGGCAATACCCGAAGATCAGATTGCACTATCTAATGGCGTATTAACGCAAAATAAAGGTTGGGGTGGAGCAGATGCTGAATTCCCGGGCTGGTAATTAGTATATTGTTCAGATAATTAAAGAATAAAACAATATGAAAAAAATAATTTTATATTTCATGCTCTTAGCACTTGCCTCTCTTACAGCTTGTGATCCTGTTGAATCCAGAGAAACACTAGAAGGTGCAATTACAGCAGAGCAATTAAATATTTCCGCGACACCAATTGTTGTAAATGGGAAAAATTCTAATAAGGTAATTCTAAAAAATAATAGTCCTGTACTATCATGGTGGAATTATGGAACGGGTACTACACAGATGCAAACCGATACCGTTTTACTTGTATTAAAAGGAGAAAACAGTATCACTTTTACAGGTCAGAATGGCGATGGATCTCAGATTTCTAAAACGATTACTGTAAACGTAGAAGAACTTTCATTTCCTGTACCTCCAGAATGGGGCTATTTATGTGGAAGCGGTAGCAAAACATGGGTTTGGGACGAAACTGCACCTTCGGTATGGGGTAATGGTGGATATAAAAATGACAAGGCTCCTGCATGGTGGACTCTCAAAATAGGAGATATAAACGGGCAAGCAGCAAATGAAGGAACCGGAGCCAGTATGGATTTCTCTATCAGCGGTGCCGCATTTACTAAATTGAAGTCTGACGGATCATCCGAAAAAGGATCGTTTGCACTTATCATGACGAGTGTAACCCTTGATGACAATGGAAATGTTTGGGCAAAAGGGAAACTTAAAACAAAAGGAACTACAGTTCTGTGTGGTAAATCGCCAAATGAAGGTGGAGCACCAGTCTACGAATATGATATACTAATATTGAACGATAATAAGATGATACTAAGCTATCCTGAACCGGGAGTTGGTTCCGGAGGCACAGCATGGTTCTGGGTATTCAGGGCAAAATAAGATTTTGAGTAGATTGTTTTGAGATTATTTATTAAGAGCCGAAGAATATATGTTCTTCGGCTCTTAATCTTTTTATATAAAATCAGATAAATAAATTGAATGCTATAAGAAAAACTTAGAGCCCTTATAGTTCTCTCTGAAATCGCGGGGAGTACAACCTTTCTTCTTTTTGAATATCCGATTAAAATTGGATAAATTATTAAAACCACAATCCATTGCAATTTCTGCTACGCTTTGTGTAGAATCGACCAACATGCGGGTTGCATGCCCAAGGCGGATTTCATTCAAAGAGTCTATAAAATTACGCCCGGTTCTTTTTTTTAGAAAACGACTAAATGCCACCTCAGTCATACCCACCAAGCCGGCAACATCAGACAATTTAATTTCTTCCCTATAATTACTAAGCATATGATTATAAACCCTTTCGACTCGACGGCTATCATATTTTTGATCATTCACATTAAATGCCCGACTCGACAATTCCCGCATAGATTTCGAGAGAGATAAGTCACACAAAATTCCGATCAATTTCAAAACAGAATGTGCGCCTTGGTGCTCAGAAGCCAAGGAATATAATCTATCCTTCATTTGGAGAATAGTTTCTTTAGAGAATGTCAGCCCATAAGATGCTTTCTCAAACATCTCTTTTACAGATCGAAATTGATTTTTCTGCAGCAAGTGTTCATTAAATAAATCACCGTGAAACTGGATTGTTATCTCCTTAATTTCAGGACAATCGCATTTATGATTTAGCCAGCCGTGTTCGAGGCTGGGACTTGCAATAAGAGTTAACTCCAAATCTTCTATCTCTTCGATACTATCACCAACAACACGTTTAGCTCCTTTTCCGTACTCAATAAAATTGAGTTCATATTCTGCATGAATATGAATAGGGAAAGTAAACTCGCTCTTAACTCGTGAGAAAATCATAAAACAATCCCGATCTGATAATGGCGTAACCTCTCTGAATACCGACTCTTTCATCTTCTAGGCAATTATGTGTTTAGAAACACAAGATAGTTCAAATTACAAAAAAACAGTCGTTTTTTATGATAAAATTATTTATGATTATAATTTACATCTATCAATCGGTAAATACCACTGTCTTAAGGCATTGAACATGTTCGGCAGATTTGGCAAACATAAATTCAAATTCGCCCGGTTCTGTAACATATTGCATTTGCGAGTTCCATAATCCCAGGTCTTTATAAGACAATTTAAATGTTACATTTTTGCTTTCTCCGGGTTTCAATTCTATTTTTTCAAATCTTTTCAGAGCCATCACCGGAGTCGTTACCGTTCCAATTTTATCATGGATATAAAACTGAACAACCTCTTTGCCTATCCTATTACCTGTATTGGTTATTTTGACCGAAACATTTAAATCTTCTTTTCCAAAAGACTCTTTAGATACCTGCATTTCCGAATACTCGAATGTTGTATACGATAATCCGAATCCAAATGGGAATAACGGGTCGGGAGAAGAGAATACATAATCTCTACCGGGTTTTTCGGGACTACCCGGTTCTCTGTTAATTCCTTTTGCAGATGTTTTATAATCATAAAAAACAGGAATATGACCCACCGATTGAGGAAATGTAGCATTTAGTTTCCCTGATGGATTTACGTTCCCAAAAAGAATATCAGCAACAGCATTTCCACCTTGTTCGCCAGGATACCACGCCTCTAAAATAGCAGGGATATTCTCTTTTTCCCATTTGATGCTCCATGGTCTTCCATGAACCAGTACCAGAATAACAGGTTTTCCTGTGGCAGCTACAGCCTGAATCAAATCTCGTTGTACTCCTATTGGATTAATGTCAGTCAGATCATATCCTTCGCCCGTTGTAAACGGATCTTCTATTTCGCCCTCTCCGGGACCTTTTCCCCATCCTAAGCCGGATAGAATAACACTTGTTTCACCGAGAACAACCACAACAGCATCACTTTCTTCGGCGGCTTTTATGGCTTCTGCAAAACCTTCTTTGCTTAAGTCTGTAATACCACAACCTTTGGCATAATTAATCTTTACATCTTTACCTACCACATTTTTAATACCCTCAAGTATTGTTACACCCGATTTATTATCACGTGTATAACTATAATCGCCATACTGAACCTGATCGGCATTAGGGCCTATAACGGCAAGGCTGCGAAGCTTTTTCTTATCTAACGGTAACAGGTTATTATCATTCTGCAACAATACAACAGACTCCTCAGCGATTTCACGAGCCAGTGCTATATGTGCAGGTGTATGTACTTTGCTCTTTATATCATTCGGATTTGCATAAGGTTTTTCAAACAACCCGGCTTTGAACTTAACAGTCAAAATACGGCGAACCGCCCTATCCACTAATTCTTCTGATATTTTACCATCTTTCACTAGCTGCACCAATGAAGGGTATACATCGGGACGCGCAGCCTCCAAATCGACACCTGCCCGAACGGCTCGCATCGCTGCTTCGGCTTTGTCTTTAGCTATATTATGGAAGTTATATAGGTGTGATACGCTACCATAATCAGAAAAAACATATCCTTCAAATTCCCATTCGTTACGTAATACCTGATTCAACAAAAAATCACTTGCATGAGCCGGTACTCCATCCACCTCATTGTAAGAAGGCATGACAGAGTATACATTCGCATCTTTTACTACCATCTCGAAAGGAGTCAAATGTAAAGTCCTCAATTCGCGCTCGCCAAGCGATGCCGGAGCTAAATTTATCCCAGCCCACGGAACACTATAGCCTGCGAAATGCTTTGCTGTACACATCACTTTCCCGGCAGGTATACCTATTTTTGTTTGTTCAGGTCGACCCTGCATACCCGTAACAAAAGCCGAACCCATTATCCCAACCAAATAAGGATCTTCTGCATAACATTCTTCATTTCTACCATATCGGGCATCTCTTATCAAGTCGAACAGCGGCGATAAAGCCTGATCGACACCGGCAGCCGAAGCTTCTGTTGCAATTGCCGAACCCATTCTTTCGATAAGTTGCGGATTCCATGTGCTACCTTGTGCAATAGCCTGCGGATAGATTGTTGCCCCATAAGCCAATACTCCATGCAAGCATTCTGCGATCTGAATAGGTGGAATACCTAGACGAGTATTCTCACGCCCATGTTTTTTAGCCTTAGCCGATAAATCGGCTACCTTATCCAAACCTACGAAAGGACTTTCACAGACACCATAGACTCCGGGTTTATTAACAAAATCATTTAAACTGGTCATACCCATCTGTTCTATTTTCTCTTCGAGGGTCATACGCTGCATTAAATCGTTTACACGATCTTCTACCGAAGCTTTGGGATTTTTATAAACTTGTGCTTGCAATGATAAAATAGCCATAAAAGCTATACATAGGTATATACTTCCAAATTTCATATATTATTATTTATTGGGTTAACAGTTAGTTATATAGGATATATTCTACTGAGGTTCAGAAAATATTATATCAAATATAATACATATCCTGTTCATAAATAACCCTTCAGCAATATTTATCGTTAAAATAAACTATGATAATTTTTTCTATATACATAACACACATATTATTATATTTGTATAACAATAGTTTTCATGGAAAATAGAATAGATAAAGCATTGGAGTTATTTGATAATGGCTACAATTGCGCCCAGTCGGTTTTTGTCGCTTACGCTGATTTGTTCGATATAGAGAGAAATACAGCACTTAAATTATCTACCTCATTTGGTGGAGGAATGGGAGGTATGCGCAATGTTTGCGGAGCAGTATCGAGTATGTTTATGGTTGCAGGACTAAAAACCGGTACATCTATACCTCGCGACAGAGAAGGTAAAAAGAGGAACTACGACACAGTACAACTTCTTGCAGATAAGTTCACACAAGAAAACGGATCTATTATTTGTAGTCAATTGTTAGGTCTCGAAGCCTGCCCTACTCCTCTCAAGAAAAAACCATGCAGAGAATATATCCGCTTTTGTGCCGAATTGCTCGAAACAAATCTGAAAAAAGAAATATAAGATAATCATTCTAAACAGAAAAGCACCTGCAAGTATTTGCAGGTGCTTTTTTTATTTTAGTAATATCAATTATTTAATCGTATTGATAGCTGCTTGATAATTCGGTTCGTTCGTTGTCTCAGGAACTAATTCTGTATATACAACTTTTCCTTCGGGATTTACCACAACTACCGATCTGGCCAATAGACCTTTCAACGGACCATCGATAAGTAAAACACCATATGTTTTTGCAAAAGTATCATTTCTAAAAACGGAAGCCGGAATAACATTCTCAATTCCTTCAGTTGTACAGAAACGACCGGCAGCAAATGGTAGATCGGCAGAAATTGCAAGAATCACTGTATTGGGTAAACTCGCAGCTTCTTTATTAAACTTTCTTACCGAAGCAGCACATGTGCTAGTATCCAAACTTGGAAAGATATTAAGTATCACATTCTTTCCTTTTAGTTCTTTTAATGATAAATCTGACAAATCATTCTTTACAAGTGTAAAATCAGGAGCTACAGAACCTACTGCTGGTAATTGACCGATAGTATTTATTTCTCCTCCGTGTAGTGTTATTTTAGACATCTGTTTATAATTTAAATTAATATTTTATGATTGTAATTATTCGATTTTATGTTACATGAATCAAAGCTTATGTATTTCGGAAACATGAATTATTAAAACAGCTAAAGAGGACAAAAGGTTTCGTAAGAAATGATCTTTTGTTAAAAAAAAATCGGTATACTCTTCTAAAGTACACCGATTCTATATGTTGAAGTGGTCTAGACTTTTTGTTTTTCGTATTATTTTGTCATTCTGAGGAACGAAGAATCTCGGTTGTGAGATGCTTCTCTATCGTTCAGCATGACAGAGAGAGTAAAAAGAAAGACTTTTGAAAAGTCTAGACAACTTCGTTAATAAGAAATCAATCAGATTATTTTTTCCATATATTCTCCATATCTTCCAATGTCTTACCCTTTGTTTCGGGCAATCTTTTCCAGACAAACAGAGCTGCTACAACGGCTAATGCTCCGTATATCCAATATGCGAATCCATGATTAAATGTCTCTACCAAGAATTTGTTTTTATCTATAATAGGGAATGTCCACGACACCAAGAAATTAGATACCCATTGTGCAGCAACTGCTATCGACATCACACTCGACCGTACCGAGTTGGGGAATATCTCCGACAACATAACCCAGCAAACAGGACCCCATGACATTGCGAAGCCGGCAGTATAGGTGAGCATGAAAATAAGTTTCAACGTTCCAGGTAGATTCTGTGAGAAAGAAGTACCAAGCCCGAGCATCGAAACTGCCATAACCAAAGCTCCTGTTATCAACAATGGTTTACGACCAAACCGATCGACAGTCATAATTGCCAATACGGTAAACGATAGGTTTATAATACCGACAATGATAGTTTGAAGCAAGGCAGAATCTGTGCCCGAACCCATGCTCTTGAATATCTCGGGAGCATAATATAGCACCACGTTTATACCGACAAATTGCTGAAATGCCGAGAGTAATACTCCTGTCATTATAATAAGGAATCCGTAAGAACGAATAGGTACGTAAAGGGCGATAAGGAAGCTGACAATCATCGAAACTTCGAAAGCACTCGAAACTCCACTTAATGATAATGATATAAGACCTATGGCAAACAAGATAAACCATGTTATCATAAACTTATAATATGGTCTGAGAGAAGCAATAGCATCATTATCGAAACTATTTTCAATCTCTTTCATTTCTTTTTTAGCGGCAACACTTCCTACTAGTTTTGTAAGAATATTTTCAGCTTTCGCTGTTTTGCCTTTCATCACAAGCCACCTTGGCGTTTCCGGAGCAAAGAATAATAATATGAAGAAAATACTGGCAGGTATTGCCAACGATGCGAACATCCATCTCCAACCTATTGCGTGTAACCATTCGGTATCTCCTTGTTTAGCAATGGTATAGTTTACAAAATAGACTACCAACATACCGAAAATAATCGCAAATTGATTCCATGATACTAAGCTTCCACGTTTTTCGGGTGGAGCTATTTCGGCTATATACATAGGTGACACCATAGACGCAATACCGACTCCGATACCGCCTAAGACACGATATGCTACAAAATGATAAACAAATGTATAGTCTCCCGTTCCGGGCATACCATATCCAATTTCAGGCCAGGCCGACCCTACTGCTGCAAGAAGAAACAGGATAGCAGAAGCAAATAATGCTTTTTTTCGTCCGAACTGCTGACTAACCCATCCTGCAACTGCTGCTCCCAGAATACAGCCAATCAAGGCACTGCTTATCACAAAGCCTTCCATTGCATTTGCTTCGTTGAGAGGCAAGCCCATTGGTTCAATAAAAAAATGTCTGAGAGATTCTACCGTACCGGATATGACTGCCGTGTCGTATCCGAATAGCAGACCTCCGAGAGTGGCTATAATTGTTAGGCCAAAGGTGTATGATTTACTTGTTTCGTTTTTCATGAATAAAGATTTTAAGCCCTCTTAGCCTCCCCGAGGGAAGGGGAGGTTTCAGAATTGACTATTGTTATAATCTCAAAGTACCCTTTGGGATATTAAGGGTTTTAAATATACATATTAACAATCGCTTCGTAAAGCTCTTGTTTTCCGCTTATTCTAGTTGGTTCGCCTGCTTTATGAGCGATAGTGCGTAAATCCTCAAGAGTCAGTTTACCGTCTTCGAATGCTTTACCATTTCCGGCATCGAACGAAGCATAACGTGTTTGGCGTAGTTTTTTATAGTCAGAATGCTCAAGCATATCTGCTGCAACTAACAAACCACGTGCGAATGTATCCATACCCGAAATATGCGCAATGAACAAATCGTCTGCATCGGTAGAGTTACGGCGTATCTTAGCATCGAAGTTTACACCACCATTGCCAAGTCCTCCGGCTGGAAGTAATACTAACCATGCTTGTGCCAAATCATACAGATCGATAGGAAACTGGTCGGTATCCCATCCATTTTGATAATCACCACGGTTAGCATCAATGCTACCTAATAGGCCTGCATCTACTGCCGCTTGCAATTCGTGTTCGAATGTATGTCCTGCCAATGTAGCATGGTTCACTTCGATATTTACTTTAAAATCTTTCTCTAAACCATAGTTACGGATGAAACCGATAACAGTTTCGGTATCATAGTCGTATTGATGTTTAGTTGGTTCCATCGGTTTAGGCTCGATAAGGAATGTTCCTTTGAATCCTTGTTTGCGGGCATAATCACGAGCCATTGTAAGCATTTGAGCAAGATGATCTTTTTCGCGTTTCATATCTGTATTCAACAGACTCATGTAACCTTCGCGACCTCCCCAAAATACATAATTGGATCCACCCAGAGCAATAGTAGCGTCTATTGCATTTTTGATCTGAGTTCCGGCACAAGCCACTACATCGAAATTAGGGTTTGTAGCAGCACCGTTCATATAGCGTTCGTTGCTGAAAACATTAGCAGTACCCCAAAGCAATTTAATGCCCGAAGCCGCTTGTTTCTCTTTAGCATATTCTACTATTTTTTGCAGATTGCTTTCGTATTCTGCCCACGAATTACCCGGTTCAACTAAATCTACATCATGGAAACAGTAATAGTTGAATCCCATTTTAGTCATAAATTCAAAACCGGCATCCATTTTATATTTTGCACGGCTGATAGCATCATTTGCATTGTTCCATGGGTGATGGATAGTTGCACCACCAAACGGATCGCCACCATCGGCACAGAGTGTATGCCAGTATGCCATAGCAAAGCGCATCCAATCTTTCATCGATTTGCCCATTACTACTTTATTTTCGTCATAAAAACGAAATGCCAACGGATTTTTACTTTCTTTTCCTTCAAATTTAATTTTTCCTATTCCTGAAAAAAATTCTTTACTTCCCTTTAAAATTTCCATGATTTTGATTTATGTATTAATAATTTAAGTAATATTTCTATTTTTTGATTTAGTATTTGATTATCAAATTTTTCCAACGTTGATACGCTTCTCTGTATTGTTCTTTTTTATCCGCTTCGAGTTCGAATACGGATAGTCTTTCAAGCGATCCGAAAGCCTCTTTGTGTGAAGCGTAAATACCGACACCCATACCTGCTCCTTTAGCTGCTCCTGCTGCCCCATCAGTATTATATAGTTCGATTGTTGCGCCACTAACACTTGCTAGCGTTTGAGCAAATAACGGGCTAAGGAACATATTAGCATATCCGGCTTTGATTGTATGGATATCCATACCCATTTCTTTCATCACTTCCATACCATATTCGTATGAGAAAACAATACCTTCCTGTGCAGCACGCAATACGTCCGACTTATTATGTATATTAAAATTGATACCGTGTATCGAACAATTTGTGTCTTTATTTTCGAGCACACGTTCGGCTCCATTGCCAAATGGAATGATAGATAGCCCTTTTGATCCTATTGGAGACTGGGCAGCAAGTGTATTCATATCGGCATACGATAAGCCTTCGACTGCCAGATTGCGTTTCAGCCACGAGTTGAGAATACCTGTACCATTGATACAGAGAAGTACACCCAGTCGGGTTAACTCTTCGGTATAGTTAACATGCGCGAATGTGTTTACCCGTGATAATTTATCATAGTTAACAGTATCCAAAACTCCATACACAACGCCTGATGTACCGGCATTAGACGCTATTTCGCCCGGTTCGAATACATTTAGCGACAAGGCATTATTCGGCTGATCTCCTGCCCGATAAGAAATAGGAGTTCCTTCGACCAATCCAAGTTCTTTAGCTGCGGCGGCTGATACCTGACCTTGCAGACCAAATATCGGTTTGATTTCAGGAATGAAGCTTTTAGGTATTCCGTAGTAATTCAAAACATCTTCCGACAAGCATTTATTCTTAAAGTCCCAGAACATACCTTCCGATAAACCTTCGATAGTCATCGATACTTCGCCCGAAAGTTTCATTGCTATATAGTCTCCGGGAAGCATCAGTTTGTCTATTTTATCAAATATGTGAGGTTCGTTTTCTTTCACCCAAGCCAATTTGGATGCAGTAAAATTACCGGGAGAGTTCAGCAAGTGAGATAAACATTTTTCTTCGCCTATTGCCTCGAAAGCTTTTTCACCATAACTAACCGCACGGCTATCACACCAAATAATAGAAGGTCGAAGCACATTCTGATCTTTATCAACAAGTACCAAACCATGCATCTGCCAGGTAATACCGATTGCTTTTACATCCTGTCCTTTTACATTTGCTTGCTTCATAACCGACTCGTGCGCCAGTTTGAGATTTGCCCACCAATCCTTAGGGTCTTGTTCTGCCCAACCCGGTTTAACGGCTATGATTTTCATTTCTTCTTTCGGATAAAAATCCGATGCTACGATTTTTCCTGTATTGGCATCTACCAAACAAGCTTTTACTGATGAACTACCAATATCATATCCTAGTAAATACATATTTATGCTGTGTTTTTATGGTTATTAAGTAAGGTTACATATTTGTTTTTCGTTTATTATATTCTTTTTTATCGAATTTATAATAGCGAGCTGCTCTGTGAGATACGTCTTTTTGCTTCTCTTCTAGGGCAACTACATATGGCATTAGTGCCACTTTTTTATGGAAATTACGGATATCTATTTTTTTATTGTAAATAGCCTCATATAGGCGATGTAATTGACTGATAGTGAATTTAACAGGAAGAAGTTCAAAAACAATTGCAGGATCATATTCGATCCATCTGCATATCTCGGTCAGCGATTCAGCAACAATTTTATTATGATCGAAAGGCATCTGCGGCAATTCGCTTAACGGACACCATTTCGAGAATTTGTATTTCGAGATGTTGTTCAGCTTTCTGTCTACCTTGCATAACGAGAGATATGCAACTGTAATCAACCGATTGATATTCGGTTGATAAGCAGTATCAAGCCATTTCATATCATCCGGATTCTGTGCCCTTTCGGGAGATGCAAAACATCGGAATTGCTTCAATGTCATCCTTTTGATCCCTGTTAGTTCGAACAATACCCGATTGGCAGCATCATCCACATCTTCTTCGTGATAAATAAGACTGCCCGGAAGTTTCATATCCTTCGAGTTCTTTTTGTCTATATTGCGCTGCACCAAAAGTATATTTAACTGATCGTTCTCGAAGCCGAAAACAACGCAGTCGACAGATACATAGGTATGAATAAAATTTGTTTTCATGATATCCAATTATACTATTGAATGTGTTCGACACAAATATATGTATATTATTGTATTTAACAATACAATTGAAAATTAAAATCAACTTAAATATTTGTACAATAGATATTTACATATAGTATAATACACAATAAGATTATCAAAGTTATTGTATATGATACATTAACTATCCCTTGAAAATAAAAGGGTTTCAGACAAAAAAAATTAACACATAAATCGCATTGTTTATGTGTTAATTTATACAATAAGCAATAATTGAAAAACTTCTATTTATCTGAATGTTTCTATCCTTACTGAAGCATCTTTCAATTTACTATTTAATTATTTTCATAGTTACTTTCTTTCCTGAATATGGAACTTCTGTCACGGTGTTTTTCTGTCCTTTGCTAATCCCTTCTATTTTGAATGTTCTTTCTTTAGCCATTCCCGGGTATTCGCCTTTCACATCATCGATCGTCAGTGTTTGAGATACCTCATCATAGCTGAATTTGATAGTAGAATAAGCACCTTTTTCATAATTGTAGTTTACACCTTCATCTTCATAAAGAGTAAATTCTCCATTTTTGCCGGTATATACTTTCAATGTAAGATCGACCTGAGCTTCTTTAGTTGTCTGGATATCTTTACCCATTGGTAATATAGATCCTTCTCTTACAAATAGGGGTATACGCTCGTATGGTGCATTTACTTTCAGCGTTTTACCTCCTACTATATATTCGTTACTTTCGAAATCATACCAGTTGGCATCAGCAGGGAAATACACATCGCGGGATGTAGCCTTATATGCGTAGACAGGACAAACCATCAAGTTTGGGCCAAACATGTACTGATCACCAATATTATGTGTTTTGATATCGGATGTGAAATCCATCACCAAAGCACGCATGATTGTATAATCGTTAAAGTATGTCATACCTGCAAGCGAATAAATATAAGGCATCATCTGATAGCGCAGTTTATTATAATATACCATACTCTTATAAGCAGGATGCCCCTCGGGAGCCAGATTATAGATTTCACGATACGGATACTGTCCGTGACTGCGGAACAATGGACAGAAAGCTCCGAATTGGAACCAACGGGTATTCAGTTCCCGCCATTCTTTCAAATCTTCCGAACCTTCTTTCGCTTGTTCGTAACGTTTTTCGACACAGAATCCACCAATATCCATAGTCCAATAAGGAATACCCGACATGGCAAAATTGAGGCCTGCCGAAATCTGAGCTTTCATATCTTCCCAACGTGTGCCTATATCACCACTCCAAGTAGCGGTAGAATAGCGCTGCAATCCTGCAAAACCCGAACGGGTAAGTAAAAATACACGATCGTCGGGCTTAACAGAACGTTGTCCTTCGTAGATAGCCTGTGCGTTAGCTAATGCATAGGCATTGAAATACTCTGTCGATGAACCTAAAGCAGTAGGTGTGCTCAATTCCTTACGGCGCTCTATACTTGCATTCGAAAGGATATCGGGTTCAGAGGCATCCATCCACCAGGCATCGATACCTTTCGAGTAAAGTTTCTCGTTCATCTGATCCCAGAACAGTTCACGTGCACCTTCGCTATAAGCATCATAAAATCCGGCTATATATCCTATGCCGATCCAGTCGCGTATGCTGTCTTTTACAGCACGGTCGTACATCCATCCGTTCTTCTCGAATGCCTTATAATTATCAGTTGTATGGTAAAATTTAGGCCAAACAGAGATCATAATATGGGCATCCATAGCGTGTACACTGTCTATCATTGCCGTTGCATCGGGAAAACGAGCTTTGTCGAAATCGTGACTTCCCCAAGCATCTTGAGGCCAATATGACCAATCGAGTACAATATTGTCTAATGGAATATTTCTCTTACGATATTCTTTTACTGTTGTCAATAATTCGTCTTGAGTTTTGTAGCGTTCGCGGCTTTGCCAATAACCCATAGCCCATTTAGGCATTATTTGGGCTTTTCCTGTAATGTTTCTGTATCCTTTGATTACCTCATCGGGATTGTTACCACGTATGAAATAGTAGTCTATCTCATCGCCCATTTCCGACCATAGAGAAAGTTTATTTTGCTCTTCTTTTTCTTTAGGACTTAATGCTTTCAGACTAATATAAGAAATACCGCCATCGGGTTTCCAATCGAGTTTTATTTTTCGTTTTTCTCCGGCTTTCATCTCCACTGTGAATTTATAGCTGTTCGGATTCCATGCCGTGCGCCATCTTTCGGGTACAATTGTCTGATCGTCCATATATACAGTCGTATAACCAGCATAATACAATATGAAGTGATATACTCCTGTTTCTTTAGCCTCTACCTCGCCTTCCCATGTGATTCGGGAATTGTAGAAAGGAAAGTTTTCAGGAAATTTCTTTACCGTTTCCAGGTTTTCATAATCGATCTGAGATTCTGCTCTCTCTGCAAATACTTGCTTAGGGTCTGCATTTACCATATAGGTAGCTGTAAGACTACCTTCTTTACCGTTTTTGTCGAATAGCTTGAACTGATCCAAATCGGCATATTCGCGAGCATCTCCGAATCTGGTTTCAGAATAATTGTCCCACAACAACCCGTAATTTTTGCTGGATAAAACAAATGGCACAGATACTTTTGTATTATATTGAAAAAGCACTTCGTTTTTTCCTTTGTAATTAAACTCGTCAGCCTGATGCTGCCCAAGTCCGTAGAATGCTTCATCGTCCGATGATTCGAATACCTGTTGTAGGGTGTAGGCTTTCTTTCCTTCTACTTCTATATCAGAAAAAGTCTTTCCACCACCTTTGTTTTCGGCAAGGATTATATTTCCGTTTATATCAGAAAAGGTAATTTCGCCTGTTGTCAACGATACGGTCGCAATCGTAGTTGCTGTTTTGAGAACCACATTACCATCCTTTTCGGAAACATCCCAACCATCCGTCTGCATTTTTTCATAAACAGCGATTAAACTTTTCTTTTCAGTAAATCTATCAGAAGGTGTGGCCGACACATGTATGACATCGTCATTTATTACCTCCAAACGAATGTTTTTAACGGCTTTTGGATCATCCGTTTTTAAAGTCACAATTATTCCATCTTTTGTCTTCTGATATGGAACGCTGCTGCAACTAAATAAAAAAAGAGGCAGCAAGAGTATTGCCAATATTTTACATTTCTTCATGGTATTGATATGTTTTTATGGAATTAGTATTTTTCGTATAAGCAAAAATACACTTTATCACCGAAATGAGACAGTTTAAATGTTCTTGAATAAAAGTATTTATTGCTAATTTAGATGAAAAACATTCATAGAGGGTATTAAATAGGTTTAAAAGACCATACTTCAGTTGGTAATAAAACATATTAATGAAGAGTGGAAGACAACCAATTTGTAGTGCATTATGCAACATCGCCATGCCATATAAAAAGCTCAACAGCAGTTCAGATAAGTATAGTAGTGTTAAAATAATGTGAATTTGCTTAAAAGACCTGCAAGATTTTCATCTTGCAGGTTTTTGTGGCTAAATAAATTGCTCCCGAAACTTTTAATTAACTATATTTGTTCTATGAAACTCGGGGAGATATAATTTTTATCTATTAAGTTGTCTACTTAATAAGACTGTCAATTATTTTCCTAACTTAGACACTATAAAATGAATATATTACTTAATTATAAATTATATAACATATAATATGAGCAAATTAGCAGATATTGGGCTGATTGGATTAGCTGTTATGGGCGAAAATCTCGTTCTGAACATGGAGAGCAAAGGATATACAGTAGCTGTGTATAACCGTACAGTAGAAAAGGTAGATCATTTTATTAATGGTCGAGGAGCAGGAAAGAAATTCATCGGAACTCACTCTATCGAAGAGCTGGTAGCTTCACTCGAACGTCCCCGCAAAGTAATGATGCTTGTGAAAGCAGGAAAACCAGTAGACGATTTTATCGAACTTCTTCTTCCTCATCTCGACAAAGGAGATATTATTATCGACGGAGGAAACAGCCTTTTCACAGAAACCAATAGACGTGTAGAATATGTAGAAAGCAAAGGTTTATTATATGTAGGAACAGGAGTTTCGGGAGGAGAAGAGGGAGCATTGAACGGCCCGTCTATAATGCCCGGAGGATCGCCTGCTGCATGGCCTTATGTGAAAGAAATATTTCAATCAATATCAGCTAAGGTTGATGGAAGACCTTGCTGTGACTGGGTTGGAGAAGGTGGCGCCGGTCACTTTGTGAAAATGGTACATAACGGTATCGAATACGGAGATATGCAAATCATCAATGAGGCTTATCAGTTGATGAAAGATCTCCTTGGTATGAGTGCAGACGAGCAGCACGAAGTATTCAAGAAATGGAATACAGAAGAGCTAGACTCATATCTTATTGAAATCACTGCCGATATCCTTGCATACAAAGACGAGAACGGCAAACCATTAGTAGACTCAATTCTTGATACTGCCGGACAAAAAGGTACAGGTAAATGGACTGTCGATTCAGCTCTGGAATTGGGTATCCCTCTTACACTTATCGCAGAATCGGTGTTCTCTCGCTGTCTTTCGGCACAAAAGGATTTGCGTGTAGTAGTGGCGAAAGAACTTACGGGTTCTAAACCAAAATTTGACGGAGACAAGAAGCAATTTATCGATGATATAAAGATGGCTCTATTCGGAGCGAAAATCATATCGTATGCTCAAGGCTACAACCTGATGATGGAAGCCGCTAAAGAATATAAATGGAATCTTAATTATGGCGATATTGCTTTGATGTGGCGCGGAGGATGTATCATCCGTTCAGCATTCTTGGGAGATATCAAAAAAGCATTTGAGAATAACCCTAAGTTGCCTAGTCTGATTCTTGACTCGTTCTTCAAAAAGCAAATAGAACGTACACAAGAAGGATGGAGACGTGTTTGCGCACAAGCTCTGCTGAATGGTATTCCTGCTCCTGCCCTAACATCGGCATTGAGCTATTTCGACGGACTTCGTTGCGAACGCTTACCTGCCAATTTGCTTCAGGCACAACGCGATTACTTCGGTGCACACATGTACGAACGCATCGACAAGCCTCGTGGCGAATTCTTTCATACCAATTGGACAGGTCATGGAGGTGATACAGCTTCTACTACTTATTCCGTATAAGTAACTATAACTATATATATATAAAAATGGCTGCATAATTTATGCAGCCATTTTTGTTTTTAGGTCTTTTCGTTATTTTATTTCTAATTGATCTTTAAATCATTTCTTTACAATCAAAAAATCCATATCTTTGTAGTCTGAATATTAAAACTACTCCAATGAAAATGTCTAAGTAAGAAACGATGGTAAAAGCCATCTTGTAATTCCGAAACTCATCGGAACATTTTGGTTAAGCAAATTATCAATCTTGTCGAATACTACAATCTCAGTTAGTAATTGACTCTAACTTAGTAATCATGTAATTAAAACTCTATTAGAAACAGCATATATCATGCTCTTTTCAACTTGTTAAGTAACACGCCTCTGTTTATTTAACCCCCTACTATTTAGTTTTAAACCATTTAATATACTGTTCTATGAGTATCATAGTTAAACATATATCGTATATCCATCCGGATAGAGAGACTCTATTCCGTGACATCAGCTTTTCCATATCCGACAATCAGAAGATTAATTTGATTGGTGATAACGGTTCGGGGAAGTCTACCCTATTGCAAATCGTCGCAGAACGCTTGCGGGCTAGCAGCGGAGAAATAGTGTTGTCAGAGAAGCCTTATTATATACCTCAACATTTCGGGCAATATGATCATCTGACAGTTGCAGAAGCTCTTCGCATAAATACAAAAATAGAAGCATTACACGCCATTATAAACGGTGATGCTTCGATAGAAAACTTCACCCGATTGGATGAAGACTGGAATATCGAAGAGAGGGCAAATAAAGCTCTATCTCTTTGGGATTTAGATCATATAGCTCTATCGCAACAGATAAGCACATTAAGCGGCGGTGAAAAAACAAAGGTATTTCTATTGGGTATAGCAATTCATTCTCCGTCTATTATCTTGTTAGACGAACCATCGAATCATTTGGATGCAAAGAGCCGACAGCAATTGTATGACTTTATCAAATCGTATAAAGGAACGATCATAGTTGTTAGTCACGATCGGACTCTACTCAATCTCTTGAATATAACGTATGAGTTGAACAGAGATTCTATCGATATCTACGGTGGTAATTACGAATTCTACAAAGCTCAGAAAGCTGAAAAACTCAATGCTTTACAAGCTCAACTGAACGAGAAAGAAAAAGAATTGCGACAAGCACTACAAGTAGCACAATTAGCTTCTGAAAGAAAGCAACGGGAAGACAGCCGAGGCAAAAAGATTCAAAAACAAGGTGGTATCCCCCGCATTGCAATCAATAGGCTCAAAGATCAGGCAGAAGGAAGTGCATCGAAGCTGAAAGAGACACACTCCGAAAAGATTGGGGATATAGCTGATGATTTGAATCATATTCGCCAAAAATTACCTGATAGTAAAGATTTGAAAATATCTTTTGAGAATGCGAATCTCCATACAGGGAAAATATTAATAACAGCTAAAGACATCAACTTCGGATATTCATCCGATCTATTATGGAATAATGCTCTAAACTTTCAGATAAGAAGCGGAGACAGAGTAGCCATTAGCGGTAGTAATGGAATTGGGAAAACAACATTATTGAAGTTAGTACTTGGAAAGTTGGAACCAACAACAGGAACTTTAGTAAGAGCTGATTTCAAATACCTCTATGTAGATCAGGAATACTCTATAATCGATAACCGACTCACTGTATTCGAGCAGGTGGAACAGTTCAATTCGCAAAACTTCGAGGAACATAAATTAAAAAGGTACTTACACCATTTTCTATTTTCTTATGATACATGGGATAAACCTTGTAGTAAACTGAGTGGAGGAGAAAAAATGAAACTGGTGTTTTGTTGTCTGATGGTTAGTAGCGACACACCTGATATGTTTATATTAGATGAACCAACGAATAATCTCGATATTCAGAGTCTGGAGATTGTTACATCTACTATTAAAGAATACAAAGGGACAATATTAGTTATTTCACACGATCAATACTTTATAAAAGAGATAGGGGTCGATACATCTATAAATCTAGAATGAGAAATGATTAAGCTCTAATAAAGAAAGAACTCCATCTGCTTTAATAACAGATGGAGTTCTTTTATTTATTTGGAAACCTTGTTTTCTAGCATTTTCATAAAGTAGCCACCTACTACCGAACGCGCTTTGAAATTTGGTGGAATAGCTGTATGCGTGTCGTGCCAGTCACTTAAAGGTACACGTGTTGGTGTCTCATTGGCATACTTATAAATGGGTGAAATTATTTTCTTGAAATCACTGTCATTGGAAGCCAGGCAAGCAGACCACATTATCCAATCGGATTTTGTATAATCTTTGCGAGAGTCAAGTGGCAATCCATATTTATTTTGTTTAGTAAGATAAAATGGAACTTCTTTCGCAATCACAGTAGGAGGAAATATATTCATCTTGAAAACCTTATCCCACACCAGATTGTATTTCTGACTCCATGTTCTGGGTTTGTCGAAAGCTAATTTATAATGATCACCGTCATTAGCCATCTTTTCCCACTCGATAGCCATCGATTTTGCCATTGCAGTATATTTATCTGCAATATCGGTCTTGCCTAACATACGTGCCAGATCTCCATATCCTGCAATAGCCATAATTGCCTTAATAGATAGATTTGCATTATGTGCCAGATGCCCTGCAAAATCATCAGTACATAATTGGTTGTCCGGATCGAGCCCTTTATCTGCAAGATAATTAGCCCAAATAGTCAATGTATCCCAGTGCTTTTGTGCATAACTTGCACTACCTTCTACTTTAGCGAGGGCAGTTACCAGCAGAATCATGTTTCCGGCTTCCTCAACAGGCATATCTTCGCCATACAATTGACCATTAGCAACAGGATACGTTCCTAAATCGTGCGCAGGATAAGGCTTCCTCCATCTGTTACTTTCACTGTAATAGAAAATAGGAGTCAACATTCCTTTCAGTAATTCGGGATTGTATAGTAAGAATAAAGGAGCTGACGGATAAGTTATATCGACCGTATTGATACAACCATTGCTATGATTTTCTTTCGATAAGAACAGCAGGTTACCTTCATCATCTTTAATCAGTCTGTGAGCAACTATTGCCTGACGGTATGCCAAAGCGCATAGCTCTGCATATTCTACTCCACCATCGCGCTGGGCATCTGTCATCAATTGATTATCAAAGGCACGTGTTTTTTGCATGATAGAATCGTAATTCTCTTTTGCTCTTTCGAATGCCTGATAGATATCTATTTTACCATCATGTTTCCAATACGCCTGTCTGCGCTTGTAGAAATATTCTATTGAATAGATATCGTCGTAACCAACCATCACATAACCTGCTTTGCCTGTCTTGTCCACAGCACCCAAGTTCTCGGTATATGCTAATACTGTCATCGACTTAGACATATCAATAGAGAGGTCTTTTGGATCTAAACTCGGTTTCAATTGTCCTCTATTCGCAAACTCGTCTTTCATCGAATAATAATCTCCGAGGCTTAACGATTTTCCATTTGCCTTGTCCGAAGCCAAATAAGCATATCCCCAATCGATTCTTACACCATCGCCCTTGCGGACAGTTACAGGTTGATCTATTGTTCCTGTTTTGAGATAAACCATTCCATTTTTCTCGATACGTTCCGATGTTACCGCTTGCGATATATCGTTAACGGCCAATTCGGGTGTAGTTTCGATATATATCTGAACATCGTGTTTTTTATTATCTAATGCCCTTACTCTATACGATATATAGTTAATAGGAGTAGACACTAGATCAAGATCATCTAATAGCAGAGGAGCTGTGAATACTAAATCCAGCTCTACCTTGCCACATGTAAATGTATAATATGTCTGAGTAGGAAGAACATCTACCGATTTCTGAATAGCTTCTTGTTCAAAACCATAAGAGTCTTTTGCTTTACGGAACAATCCGAAATCTACATAGGCATCGCCGGTCTGGTTATGGCAATGGGCTGCTATTACATTCTTTCCTTTTTTAAGATTCTTTTTTGCATTAGCATTTAGTTCGAACATCACATCGTTGTTCCATGAATAATCAGTCTCGACAAGTTTTACTCCATTCAGATATAACTCAAATATATCGTCGTGAGAATATTGAAGTATAATCGTTTCTTTCGATAAGTCTTCATTCAGGTCGAATGTTCTGCGAATCCATATATCTTTTGTTTCCCATAGGGTTTTTACTCTCTGCATTCCTTTCGAGCCAAATGCAGCTTTCCCTTTTTTCCAGTTCGCGTCATTGAAATCGATTGAAGTCCAATCATTCGCCGGTTGATCCATTGTATATGAAGCATCCCAATTTTCACTATGCGACATTGGTATTATAGCAGGGAGGTTTGGCTTGTCTTTACCCATGAAACGGTATGTTTTTCCATCGACTCTTATAGCTCCTATCAAAGGATGATCTTTTGCAGTCCAATGCTCTGTGTTTCCTTCAGTTAATTTATCATAAGGCGACCAGATCGACAAATAAGTATCAGAAGTGATTAGTGGTACGGAAGGTGCTCTTAATACTATCTTCCGACTGGTTTTGTATATATCTGCAGCTTGGATTCCTGCCATCAGACAGAGAGATACACACAACATAAGTAATTTTTTCATTCAATTTATTTTAAGTGTTAAACATTCATATCAGAGCAATTCAAAGTTACAATTCAAGAGCCTTATTCCCAATATATAAATAAAGAAAACCCCCTCTTAAATTTAAGTCGTTACAAAGGTACTCTTCCCTCATTCAATATTGAATAATTTAAGCTTTATTAAAAGACAGACCGATGAATTCCTACACCCAAGCATCGTAGAAAAATTAATATTTTTTTATTACAATTATTGACTAGTCAATAATTGTTTATACCTTTACAAAAAAAAATATTATGGATGAATTTTATTCTCTCGGATTTCTTTTAAACAGAGCATCTGTATCAATGTCGAAACTATTGAATGCAAGGCTCGAAAGTGAAGCTATAGACTTGCCTCATTCACAATTTATAGTTTTAAGATGCCTTCACTACAAAGATGGCTTGAGTCAACAAGAAATAGCGAGATTACTATGCAAAGATGCTGCGGCGATAAAGCGCACAATAGATAACCTTGAGAAAAAGGAATTAGTCGCACGTAGCCAAGTTTCACAGAGGGAAAATTGTATTAATATCACTTCAAAGGGGCAAGAACTCATCCCAACAGCACTTGAGTGCGGAGATAACGTACTGAAAGATTCATTGAAAGACATTGAAGATATCGATTACGAGAAGCTAAAAACATTGCTGGACAAAATATATATGAATATAGAAGAAATATCACAATAAATCGAACTATCTGAATTATGAAGAAATTAAACCCGAAAGGATTGAAAGTCTTAAAAACCTTGCATCTTATATTTGCAATGATATGGACTTGTGGAGCAATAGCCATGGTGCTGATCACATTTCTGACCGATGCCGAGTCTGCAGATGAACTTTACATGAAAAATATCATATTATTAGCCATAGATAATTGGTTAATAATAACCGGAGCAATGACCAGTTTAGCCATAGGAATAATATACGGTATATTTACCAATTGGGGATTCTTTAAGCACCGATGGATAATAGTAAAATGGATAATAACGGTTGTCGAAATATTATTCGGCACATTCGCTTATCACCCTTGGCTGACTGAAAATTTAGATATTATAGGCCGATTAGGAGAGGCTGCTGTGTGGAATGAAGACTATTTATTCAATTTGAAAATGATGGAGATCAGTGGATTTTTCCAAGCAGGATTATTGTTATTTTTAATTGTAATATCAGTATTTAAACCATGGAAATCTAAGAAGAATAACGATAAAAATTGATCTGAAAATAGGCTTTCTATCTAAAAGCCCATTTTTTATATAATTACATAGGCGTAGCTCCGCCACCTATTACCTGCCACCTATTATCACAGTTTTTCCATACACGTATATAGCGAATATTCGCTTCGATAGGTTGCTTCATGAATTGCCCTTTCAAACTGATAGAAACAGCGACAACAGCTGCATCGTCAAATAAGCTAATCATCTGATTGCTTGGCGTAATTTCATCAACAACCATATTGCCCGATTTATAAGCAGCAAGATCCATTGCTTTTGTTATCGTTTCGCCATTGGGACCATTAAATAAGAGATCTTCATGCAGCAATTCGTTCAATGCTCCCAAATCGACATTTTTCATCGCCTCTAAGAGCTTAGCTTCACAAGCTATTATTTCATTCTTAGTAGTCATATACGCTATGTATTAAAAGATTATATTATTTTACTCCGACAAAAATATCTACTTCTCCATTATTTGGATCTTGACTTTTCTCTCCATAAATTTCAAAATCAGAAAGATAGGTACGATCCAAATCAGAATGCCAAATAGTAAGCCATTCATTAAATACAGCATCCTTAAATATGTTCCCTTTTGCTGTGAATTTTTGATACTGATTTGTTTCGATAGACAATCCAACCATCCCTTCAGGTATATTTTCGAGACTATTAGCTTTACACCCTAGGACTGTTGTGTATGGTTGGGTATAATCCCCCTCGTATTCCGTATAAACACAATAGATTTCACCACTTTCTTTGTGAGGTATTTTAGATGCAATATTTTCCTGCATAAATCTAGACCAAAGCAGAGGAATATCTACCTCAGCTTTTCCTTTTATATTTTGTGTTCTTACTGCAATACCAATAATATAGAATTTCCCGATTGTTGTTTTCATTTTATATATTTCAATTTGTTCGAAACAAAGATATGTCACAAGAGTGACAGCCTTATGTCAGCAGTAAATTATTTATTCAAGACCAACCCACCATTTCGAAAACGTCTGGGCTGTATCACTCAGATTGACAGGTTCACCGATCATCGGCGTAATCATCGATTGTTTAGTAACTTCGTTCAACTCTGTTATTTTCTTCAACGGTTCGTCCCAAGCATGATTTGCCAGAGTGAATTTAGACGAATGCACAGGGAAAAGGCGCTTTCCATTCAGTTCTTTTGCCGCTTGCAACACTTCGTGAGGCATCATATGTATGTTAGCCCATTTCTCATCATACTGCCCATTCTCCAAGATAACCAAATCGAAGCTTCCAAAGGTTTTACCTATTTCGCTAAAATGAGTATCATAGCCACTATCACCTCCAATAAACACCTGCATTGTGGGAGTACGTAACACAAAAGATGTCCAAACCGAAATATTTCGCCTCAATGTTCTTCCCGAAAAATGTCGTTCCGGAGTGAAATGGACAGAAAAACCATCACCAAGAGACGCGCTCTCATTCCAGTCCTTTTCTACTATAATATCTTTATCATAGCCCCAATATTCGAAATGTTCACCAACACCCAATCCACAAATAACTGTCTTTACTTTCGATTTCAGCTTAACAACTGTTTCGTAATCCAGATGATCCCAATGGTCGTGAGAGATGAAAAGATAATCGATCTCGGGGATATCGTCTGTTGTATAAATATCAGTACCATTGAAAGATTTTACTGCAAAAGATACAGGCGAAGCTGCACCGCTAAAAACAGGATCGACCAATATCCTTTTTCCGTCTATTTGCATGAAATACGAAGAGTGCCCAAACCAAACCAGAACATTTGCATTGATATCGAGATGTAGCAGATCCGTCTTCACAGATGGAATACTATCTACCGGCCTAAGTCTTTCTTTCTTCACAAACAAAAACTCCCATAGAGCTTTTGCATAACTGCCATCCCCTGTTAAAGTGGGTGTATAACTTAGGTTTTCAAAAGTACCATCTTTATAATGTGCAGATGCTTTTATTTTTTCTAACCGATCTCCGCTTGGTGCTTTTCCAAATTTAGATTGTTGCATAAAGAGGAATATAGCTACTCCAAGTATAATAATGATCGATAAGAGTATAATCATAATTCGTTTTATTGTTTTGCGGGTACGTTTGTTCATATAGTGGATTTACCTTATTTATTATTCAAAGTAAAGAATATTTATTGGAAATGTGAAAAAGATAAACGCACAAAGGAAGTATTACTCACTCTTACATTCTGAACGAAGAGAAGAATCCCAGCACTTCATTGAGGGATCCTTCTCTTCGTTCAGGATAACAGAATCGTACGACAAATTATCCTATATCCTCTTTATTCTATATTTTTCAGAAAAAATAGCCTGCAGATAATGTTATATTTCCGGCTTTCATTTTGCTACCTTCCGCTCCGTTAATATCAGCTAATCCAAATTGATTACCTAATGTCAGCACGAATTTATTAATCTCCAAACCAACTCCCACTCCTACACCATAATCCCAACGCTTCATATCTGAACCTTTAGAGAATAATTCTACACTTTCGGTTTTTCCATCAATTTCACCTCTGGCCCTTCCATATATGTTATAACTTACATAGGGTCCTCCATAAGCAAAAACACGATTTTCGCCAAGTTTGAATGAAGCTTTCAGATTGACAGGCAACTGTATGCTGTTTAGTGTAATATGTCCGTCGGTCATGCCAAACGAGTTTGTTTTCTTCAGGTTTGCACCGTGATTTATATATGTTAGTTCGGGTTGGATTGCCAGCATATCGGTGAATGAATATTCGGCCAAACCTCCAAAGTGATAACTAAATCTGCCCTTGTATTGGTCAGCATTAATACCTTTGTTATCACCACTTGTATATAAATTAGAGAAGTTACCTCCGGCTTTCACTCCAAAACGGATTTGGGCACTTAAAGTTGCTACAAGATAAAGGGCGACTGTGATTGCAATTAGCTTTTTCATAATGATTGTTTTTTATGTTTAAATTATTTTTTGATTTATTTATAATGCAAAGATATGGCGCTCTGCGATGCTCTATTAATCAAATAGACAGACCATCGTTGTTTGTATACTAAATAGAATATTCGGTATACGAAGCATATAAAGCATAATCAGAAATATCAAAATATAATTACCTTTACTTTCTATATTTATGAATAACAGGTCTTAATTGAATAACGCAACAATGAAAAAATACCTAAATAATGATTTTGACCAAAATAAATTGATAGATGTATTTGATGAATTACCTCTATGGTCGGCTCCTTTTGGATTAAAACTACTTGATCACATTAATTACAAGTCTAATATTTCGGCATTAGACATAGGATTCGGAGCAGGGTTTCCTCTAACGGAGATAGCCATGAGGCTGGGCAATAACTCTACTGTATATGGAATAGACCCATGGAAAGAAGCGATTGAACGAACCCATAAGAAGCTGGACTATTATGGTATAACCAATGTGAAGATTATTGAAGGAGTTGCGGAGAACATTCCTTTAGATAGCAATTCTATTGACTTAATTACCAGCAATAACGGTATCAATAATGTTGAAGATATTGAACAGGTAATAGCAGAATGTTCGAGAATAATGAAACGAGGAGGACAGTTTATTCAAACTATGAATTTGGATAAAAGTATGTTTGAATTCTATACAGAACTAGAAAAAATCTTTTCCGAACTAGGTATGAACGACGAAATAAATCGACTGCATAAACACATAGCTCTCAAGCGTCCACCAATTGACAAATTTTTGAAAATACTTTCTAAAAACGGTTTTATTGTCAAAGATTTGGAGCATGATCAGTTCAACTATCAATTTACTGATGGTACAGCTATGTTGAATCATTATTTCATTCGTTTAGCATTTATTGATTCATGGATTAAACTTATACCAACAGATAGAGTGGAACTGGTTTTCGATATGATTGAATCGCGATTGAATGAGCAAGCTAAAATATTAGGAGGAATAAAGCTTAGTATTCCTTATGTAATGATAAACGCTATAAAACAATAAATACAATCAAGTGGAGAAAGGAACAATCTATGATCTGGATGAACTGGAAAATCTCTATAATGATCTGAATGATCATTTAGAAACGAACATAAACTATCCCGGCTGGATTAAAGGTGTTTATCCAACTAGAGAAACAGCCCTAAAAGGGGTAGAGGAAAGTAATTTATTTGTTTTCAGAATAGATAATACAATAGCCGGAAGTATTATTCTGAACCATCATCCCGAGGAAGCATGCAAGCAGGTTGAATGGGGAGTGGACGCAAAAGCCGAGAACATCATCGTTATACATACACTTGTTGTTCATCCTTCATTTATGAACAAAGGTATAGCTACAAAGCTGATCAATTTTGCAACAAAATATAGCAAAGAGCAAGAAATGAAAGCAATACGTTTAGATGTCTCGGTCAATAATATGGCAGCCATAAAATTGTACGAGAAGTTAGGATATAAATATATAGGGACTGTAGATTTAGGATTACCCTACGCTCACCTGAAATGGTTTAAGCTATATGAGATGATCTTGAATAATGATTAATCGTTATTCTTTTTTCAGATAAAAATTAATTTCAAATAAAAAACAAAGATAATGAGCCGAAAAAATTTAGATATAATCAACAATGACAGGAAAATAATAGAATTGAGGATGGAGTCGGAAGATTTGATCAATAGACGGGATTCACTCAATCAAGACATTTTCGAAAAAGAAGCTGTTAGGATAAAAACCGAAATAGACAATCGTATTTCTGAACTGTATCGGGATATGGAGAAACAGTCTTAAGAGACCAAAATATTATAAACAAAATGACAGTATATCTTATAAAGAAGGAGTGTGTCACAAGTAATTTTTCGTATTATTTTGAATTCTATGATTAATTCCTATTAATATTGTTAAAAGTTATCGCATTTTTCCTTTTTCAACTACCCGTTTTTTAGGGGGGCAGATTGAAAAAGGGAAAATAGCTTACTTAAGCTGTTTTCTTGTAA
>NZ_JAAKEM010000012.1:0-123118 GCF_011039195.1 Dysgonomonas sp. ZJ709 | reverse complement strand
ATTGGATAGACAGATTGATTACAGAAGTCAGTAAATGGTCAGAATAGATTTATGATTTAAAAATAGAGGTAAAATAACAACATACAACCATGACCTAAAAATTGGGTTAAGTTTGTATGTTGTTACCGCTATTTATTATCTAAGATAAAGATAGTACTAAAAGGTTTAATCCGTATGCCGATTTTTTGATTACTCTTTTAGTTCTTTTTAGTGTATATAACCTTTTTTACCACAGCGTTTGTTATGCGGATAGTCGAAACCAGCCTGCCTGTTGTTTCCGAAATGACATCCACATTCCACACGTGAGTTGCTTTGCCTTTGTGTTGTATAGTTCCGATGGCACGTACAGTATCGCCCATAGGTGCGGTCGATATGTGGCTGGCACTTATCTGCATACCAAAGCAGCGCTCATCTGCTGCACATAATACATTCGACCCTACGCCTGCTACCGATTCGGCTAATGTTATAGTCGCTCCGCCATGCAGTACCCCCATGGTCTGAGTATGATATTGAGACACATGCATTGTTGCCTCTAATGTATTCGGATCTTCTGTTTCGATGAAAAATATATCGAGCGTTTCCATCAAAGTGTTTTTAATATGCTCTTTTACTTGATTAGTATCTATTTTCATTTCTTTATAAGAATATTTATATGCACAAATGTAAAAATAAAACAATTGAGCCGTGATATCTTATCGATACCACGGCTCAAATTTATATTAATTTCACTTATTTTCTAGGCTCAGGTCCCATTTTTAATTTAAGCGTACCACCATTTACGATAGCGGAAAACGGAACTCTCAGACTTTCGTCAGGTTTTCCATTGAGAATGGCTTCTTGTATATAGATGTTTTGTTTCGAGTTATTCTCAACCTCTATTACAAATTCACCTTTCCTTATGTTTTCCGGCAATTTGATTGTTATTTTATCAAATAACGGACTGCCGATTTGGAATGACGGATCGGGTGCAGTTAGTCCTTTTACATCGAACAAACCAATTCCGGCCATAACATACCAGGCTCCTAGTTGGCCTTGGTCTTCGTCTTGTCCGTAACCATATCCGTGAATACCTTCTGTTCCATAGAACTCGTCACAGATTGCACGTACCCATTTTTGAGTTAGGTCAGGACGTCCTGAAAAGTTGAATAACCACGAAATATGTAGGTTGGGCTGATTACCCTGATTGTACAATCCTTCTAATCCGGCAAAAGCATCGATGTTTGTTCCGCCACCGAATATATTTTTTTGCGACACGGTGAATATGCTATCCAGACGGCTGTTAAATTCGTCTTTTCCAATAAGCTCTACCAATTCTTCAGCATCATGAGGGACATAGAATGTATATTGCCATGCATTACCTTCTTGAAATCCTGTCCAAGGTTTAGTCGGGTCGAAGTCTTTAATAAATTCACCCTTTTCGTCGCGAGGTCTCATGAATTTAGTAGATGGATCGTATACTAATTTCCATCCTTTCGACAATTTCATTAATTGCTCATAATCATCTGTTTTTCCTAATTCTTTAGCCATTTGAGCAACAGCATAGCTACTGAACGAATATTCGAGGGTGTGTGATGTTCCGAATGGAGAACCTTCGGTTGTCAGCTCTTCCATACCCGGCTTGCTAACTATATATGGAGCATAGCCACGTTTAACAAAAGCTCCGACATCCATTTTGCCTGCTCCGGGAATACGACCTTCATAGCCTAATTCGTTTTTGCGGGCAGCTTCATATCCTAGTTCCACATCGAAGTTGCGGATACCAACATTATATGCGGCTGCGATGGCTAAACTGGTAAAGTTTGTACCTACTCCCGAAACATATTTACTTGTAGCGATACCATCGCCTAACCAACCTGCATCTTTATATACAAGTAGTTGGCTCTGTACCCAATCGGCATAATATTCAGGGTATGCAAGAGCCCATAGTTGGGTTAGATTCCAGAATGCGCCCCATATAGCATCTGTGTTGTAATGGTTGTGAATAGGAAGACCGTTTGCATCGAGTGCTATCTGACCTACTGTTCCGTCATTTTTTGGATAAGCTCCATTTACGTCGTTGGCCAGACCACGACCAAGTAGGGCATGAAATAACCCGGTGTAGAATTTCACCTTATCGTCTTCCGTGCCGCCTTCTACTTTAATGCGGTTCAAATAGTCATTCCAAGTACCGATAGCTTGTTCTTTAGCTTGATCGAAAGCAAGATCTTTTGCCTCTTTCTCGAGATTTAGTCGCGCATTTTCGATAGAAGTATACGACAATCCTACTTTGATATTAACAGCTTCGTTAGCTTTAGTATCGAATGTGAGGTATAAACCGGCTCCTATGCCTTGAATATCTTTTTGTCCGGCTGTGGGAATGCTATCGATAAATGTTCCATAGGCAGTAGGTTGTTTGTCTATTACACCTGAGAAATACATACTAACAGTAGCTTCCTGCTGATATTTCTTTACATATTCGGGTTTAGTCGTTACATATCCTTCGATGCGACCATCTTCGAAATATGTTATTTTAGCATCTTGTACGGCACCACTTTCACCCTGACGGTGACCGATATCGAAAATGATATTAGACTCTTTCGATTCAGGGAAGGTATATCTGTGAAAACCAACACGATCAGTTGCCGTTAGCTCGGCTTTTACATTGTAATCTTTTAGCAATACACTATAATAACCCGAAGTTGCAAATTCGTCTTTTCTATCAAAATTAGAACGGTAACCGTCCTCTGGGTTTTCTAATTTTCCCGGCTTGGTTTGTAAAGCTCCAACCGTTGGTGCAAAAACTACTCCTCCGATTTGAAATTCGTGAAAGTTGGCAAAGCCTTCTATCGATGTATGGCGATCGTCGTAGCCAACAGCCTCCCAGCCCCACTTGTTTCCATAATGACCATCGGTAGACGGTGCTAGCTTAGCCATCCCGAAAGGTTTGGCGCCAGGTGTGTAAAAGAACCAGCGACTATGGGCCGTGCCGATATTCGGCTTTACGTACTGTGTTAAATCAGGTTTCTGGGCATCAGCTTGTTTGTCCTTACATCCTACAAGGACCAGACCAGCTAAAGCTACAGAGAAAAAAAGTTTTTTCATGATGTCAGTTTAATTATATTATTGTGTGAAATTATAAGTCTAGATTATTGTATTATTTTAGATTTCACCATCAAACATTTGATAGTTATATTTCTCCTTACGTATTGGTTTTCCCTTTGCATCAAGGGTTACAACCTCTTCTGTCAGGCCACTATCCAGATAAGTGGTTTTTCGGTGTGTAATTTTTGGTGCATCTTCTAATATGAAACTTTCATATAGAAAATCTATTTCGTCGCCGTTTTTATTATGCAATATTGTTTCACGAGCGATTAATTTGCCTTCCAGATTCTTACTTTCAAATATATGTAGAAGTTTATCGTCATTTATTCGCTGTTTGTAAACAGTATCTGTATTAGAACGGGTTGTCATGTCTTTTAACCCGATTTCATCATAGAGACAAGTTACTTTATATTCTAATTGATTGTTTTGATCGAAGCGTGTTACAAGGGTGTCCCGACCTTGGCTATTGCGGTAACTTATTACTTTTGCATAGAGTTTCGAATCTTTATTGAGGAGACTATCTATTTTTTGATTGTTGAAATAAGATGTTTGGATAACAGATAGTACACCCTTTGTTGCACTGCTAATTGTTGTTCTGACAAGTAGGGTATCATTGTATTCATAAGTACTTGTTTGCCCTATATCGGAAGCGAATTCTTTGAGAATGTTTCCATAGTTGTCAAATTCAACCGATTTATTTATTCTTCCAATATTTTCCTCTACACCATTGGAATCAATATCGTATGTAGTTACGTTATAGCTCTGAACATTGAGTCGGGCATATATATTATTCCTGTTACTCCTACTTTCATTGTCACAACTTATCCATGTTATGCAGAATGTTAAGATAAATAAATAGAGTGTTGTTCTTTTCATTTTAAGGTTACTTAAATTGTGTTTATTCTTGTCCTACTAGAAAACTATTAGCGATGAAAGCCCCGTCCCCTTCCAGTTCGAGCGAATAAGTCTTTGTTGGAGTAGTTATTCCCTCTATCGATTTGATTGTTGAATAATTAGTGGTTACAATATCGTAATAAAGCAGATTGTCACCTATATTATATTGTTCTACATCGTCGTAACGTTTATAGGATTTAGTACGATTCGGATCAAGCGATTTCCATCCATTAGTCGATAGAAAAGGATGATCGTAAGTAGTTAATATCTGCATATCGTTTGCTAGTGTAATACGAATCAAACGGGAATGCATAACGCTATATACCTTTTTTACTTTGGAAGTCGAATATTTTTGTGTTTCGACATCGAACGACATGATACTATCTCCCACTTGTATATTTTCAATGTCTTTCATCGTGTCGTCCCACATTCTTATTTGTGTGCCCGCCGCTAAACAATGAGAGACAACGTTGTCGCTTTGAGCTGTTATAGTTATGCAGAGAAAACTGGTGATGATAAATAACAAAGCCTTGTTTGTCATATAAATAATATTTGATACTATTTACAAAGATAGGAAGTATATTGTGAAATCCTTCTTGTGTGTATTTAGATTTTACCACTATAAATGTATATTATGGAATGTTGTGAACATATTTTATAAATATTATGTTAACTTAATAGCTTAAATAAACAATCTGAAATTTTAAATAAACACCAATGACTATAAAAGAAAAATACTGGAGGTATTCCCTCGTTATCCTTATTATAATATTAGGGTTTCTTATCTTTCGCGAGTCTTTGCCATTTCTTAGCGGCTTTCTTGGGGCTTTTACTGTATATATATTAGTACGTAAGCAAATGATGCGTTTGACTGAGAAAAGAAAATGGCGAAAAAGTCTGGCTGCCATAGTAATTCTCGGTGAGGTATTGTTATGCTTCCTTGTTCCGGCATTCGTTGCTATTTGGTTAATAATAAATCAACTACAAAGCATTCATCTTGATCCGGCTGCATTCATAGCTAGTATTCAGCAATTTGTAGATCTAATTCATACAAAGACAGGATATAACCTGCTTGCCAGTGATAATATATCGACTATGGCCTCTTTTATTACCTCTGCAGGACAAATGGTAGTGGGGCAGATAAGTACTTTCGTTATCAATGCTGTTGTTATGCTATTTTTGCTCTATTTTATGCTTATAGGTGGCAGACAAATGGAATCTTATCTTTATGATGTTATGCCGTTCGAAGAGAAGGATAGGGGGCGTGTATTGGGCGAGATGAAAATGATGGTTACTTCCAATGCTATCGGTATTCCTTTACTGGCTGTGATTCAGGGGGCAATTGCAGGAATCGGTTATTTTATATTCGGTGCACCTAATCCTGTATTATTTGCTTTCCTTACTTGCTTTGCAACCATTATTCCTTTGTTAGGTACTGCTTTGGTATGGTTTCCTTTGGCTGCCTATTTAGCTATGACGGGAGACTGGGGTTCTGCTATTGGATTAGCAGCTTATGCACTGATTATTATTACCAATATTGATAATCTGATTCGTTTCTTATTGCAGAAAAAAATGGCCGATACTCACCCGTTGATCACTGTATTTGGTGTTATAATAGGTCTGTCTTTATTCGGTTTTTGGGGTGTGATATTCGGACCTTTGTTGTTATCTGTGTTTGCATTATTCTTTAATATGTTTAAAGAAAAATATATCGATGAAAAGGGAAAACGATCAGAAAAAATCATATTAAAAGAAGAATAAACCGGTTTCGACCTTAAAACTAATATGTCATGAAAAAAAGTATATTTATTTTAGTTTCTTGTTTGATGCTTTTTGGTGTCAAAACCTTCTCTCAGCAAGCTCTGTGGGGAGGTAGTGATATTGTGTCGCCTGAGGTTCATGCAGATAATACTGTAACATTTCGGGTGCTGGCTCCCGATGCAAAAGATGTGAGGCTTACAGGAGATTGGGTTCCGAGTGGAGACTGGACCCCTGCAACGGTAGAGCTGAAAAAAGACGAGAAGGGGCTATGGACATATACTACAGAGGTAATGTCTTCGGATCTATACAGCTATTCTTTTTTTATAGATGGCTTAAGATCAAATGATGCTAATAATGTATTCCTTAATAGGGATGTATCTACCATTTCGAATATATTTATAGTCGGTAATGGAGTCGGCGACCTATATAAAGTGAACAAGGTTCCTCATGGTTCGGTTACGCGTCGTTGGTACGATTCGCCGGGAAACGATATGACACGACGGATAACGATTTATACACCTCCCGGTTATGAAACAAGTAAAGATAAATATCCGGTGCTTTATTTATTGCATGGTATGGGCGGAGACGAAGAAGCTTGGATGGCATTGGGACGTGCTTCTCAAATATTAGATAATCTTATAGCTCAGGGTAAGGCTAAACCCATGATTGTTGTAATGACAAATGGCAATGTTGTGCAAGAGGCTGCTCCCGGTGAGTCGAGCCTTGGATTTTACAAACCTATATCACGATTACCCCATACCATGGATGGTAAAATGGAAGAAACTTTTCCTGATGTTATCAAATTTGTAGAAAATAATTATCGCGTACAAGCTGATAAATCGGGGCGTGCGATTGCCGGTTTATCAATGGGTGGATTTCATTCATTACATATTTCACATTATTATCCCAATACTTTCGATTACATCGGGTTATTTTCTCCGGCTATCGACCCGATCGGTGATGCAAACTCTCCTGTATACGATGATGCAGAGGATGCTATCAGAACACAAATGCAAAATGGTTACAAACTTTACTGGATTGGTATTGGCAAGACTGATTTTTTGTATAAGGACGTTGAGCGATATCGAGGTCAATTGGATGGCTTAGGCATGAAGTATATATATCATGAAAGTGAAGGAGGGCATACATGGAGTAATTGGCGCAATTATTTGACTGATTTTGTGCCTCAGTTATTTAAGTAATATTATGTAATAAAAAAGGATGTATCACAAGTGATTTTTTCGAGTGAATCTGTCATCCTGAACGGAGAGAAGGATCTCCCGATGTAGGTCGGGATTCTTCACTTCGTTCAGAATAACAAAAGAGTGTAACACTTTGACGGTGTACTTTTAGTTATAATACATCCTCTTTTTTCATCTTTCTATTTCTTCGGATACATATTATCCCACCACGAACTATCGTCTTTCAGCCATTTGTCGAACCATGCAAATATTGAATTACTCCATTCTATGCGACGTGTGTAATTCGCGATTCCATGGTTTTCACCTTTCACCTGTATAAACTCGGTAGGCTTACCTAATATCTTTAAAGCTGTATACATCTGAATACTTTCGCCGATAGGCACATTGGTATCGTCTGTTCCATGTGTAAATAATATCGGTGTATTTACTTTATCCGCATTAAACAATGGGCTTTGTTTCACATACATTTCCTGATTATTCCATGGATAGCTGTGTGCACTAGCTCCCGAACTATATGTGTATCCCCAGTATCCCTCGCCCCAATAACTACTTATGGAGCTAATTCCGGCATGTGATACTGCTGCTGCAAACAAATCGGTTTGAGTCTGTAGATACATGGTCATGAATCCGCCATAAGACGCTCCTACACAACCAATTTTCTTGTCATTTACGAAAGAATGTTCTTTCATAAACTGTTTGGTTCCTTCTATAATGTCTTCGGCAGTACGTTTACCCCATGCATTGACATGCAGAGCCGAGAATTTTTGCCCGAAGCCGATCGCTCCACTCGGTTGAATAACATATACTACATATCCTAGTGCTGCATATACATGTGGAGGATAAGCCCCTTCGAGCGCACGCGAAGTCGGAGTTGTTCCCCCATAATAATAGACAATCATAGGATATTTTTTTGCAGCATCGAAGTTTGGAGGTAAGAAGTAACTTCCGATAATCTCTTCTCCGGCAGAACTCTTAAAACTCCAGTCTTTTACTTGCCCCAGTTCTAGAATAGCCAATCTTTCTTTATAAGGGTCTGATATTAATGTCGATTGCTGGCTCTTTAGGTCATAGCTATATGCTCTTGTCGAATTTGATTGACTAACTCCTACATAAGCACCGATCGGGGCATTGTCAGCTAAAACAAATGTGCGGACAACATCTTCTTTCATTGGTAGATGTGTGTATGATTTAGTTGTAGGGTTGTAGCGATATATGTTTACATAATCTTTATCCGTAGTGCGGAAATAGATCATATTATCTTTCTTATTCCAAAAAAGATCGTCTATACTTGGATTAAATTCTTTTGTAATAGGATCGATTTTCTTTGTATTTAAGTCCATAATAAAAGCTTGCCCATCATAGCTATTGGCTATTTGTCCTTCATTTATATTTAACCCGATGCCTCCGAACGCTTCGGCAGAACCGGATATCAATATTTTTGCAGCATCAGGTGAAAATAAGGCTCTGTGTGCGAATCCTTGATCTGTCCACAAAGTATCCACATTCATTGTTGCTAAATCGAATTTGAACATTGAGTATTTTCGGAATGGACGTTCGGTAATAGCTTCATCGGCGAACGAAAATAGGATTTGTTTCGAATCGAAGCTAACATCGTTAATCCATGTTGAGCGCGAGCCAAAAGTCAATTGTTGACTTAATCCGGTTGCTATATCATATTTAAATATGGATGAACGGTTTGTATAACCCGGCTGCCTGTCTTCAGGCGAGATTAATAACTTTAAATCACTCTTCGATTCTTCTCCTTTTTCTTGTTTACTATAGAACAAGGTTTTTTCGTCGGGCGAGAAAAAAATACGCTCATCTGGAATGTCTTTTATTAGAACATTTTCTTTAAATGTGGCAGGATCTATAACAATGAGGTTTGAGTTAATATCTTCTTTCGATACATAAAATAATTTATCACTATTCGGCATCCAGCTAAGTTGCTTTTTGCTGTCATTAGTATCAATAAGAATCTGTCTGTTTGTTTTTGTATTGTAGAGTTCTGTTGTAGTTATAATTTTTTCTCCGAATGAATTTCTATACCCCAACAAAATATATTGCCCATTAGGAGATATAGATATATTCGACACACGTTTACCTTTCATTATATCGGTAAAGTTGATAGGGCGTTTATCTGTATTGGCTATTGTATATGTTGTAGTAGAATCTTTGTCTTCATTTTCTATAAAAACTTTGAAGGCATCAGGTGCTTTGCTTTTTGCAGTTCCTAATATTTTGATAACAATGCGATTGGGTTGAGGGTAGGGGCTTAGTGTGGCTTTAGCTTCCTTCCCTAAATGAAGGCTGTCTTCCGTTGTCGACTTTGTAGTGATCAGCTTGTCATCTATGTATATTTCGAGCATATTAGGTGACATTACTTTCAGAGTTGGTTTTGCAAATCTGTGAGAACCTACATAGAATGAAAATAACTGGAATGTAGCTTCGTTTGTAGGCTTATCCAATGTAAAGTAACCGTCATTATTGGGCGATAGATGTTTGATGAATGCAACTTGATCAGGGATATTTAAGCTCATCTTCAATAAATCTTTTTCTGTAAATTTATTTCCTTTCAGGTTGGTTGTATCTACCTTTATCGGATTTGTGATTTTCACAGGCGCAATGGTGTATATTTCTGATATGGGTTGTTGCTTCTGTCCATAAACACTGATTGTCAGAAATAAACATATCGAAATGATGATAGCTTTTAGGTTCATAGTATGGATATTATACATATTAATGATTTTCTTAATGAGGTAAAGGTAGAAATAATTAGATCAAATTTTATCATAGCTCTTAACATCTTTTTGTATATAAATAGAATTGATACAAAACAATTTTACATGTGTTTTGTTTATGATGTGTATAAACTAAAATTAATATATAATGAAACTACTTGAAAAAAATACAGATGCAGGGATTTTAATTCTTCGATTGAGTATCGGTATACTAATGCTTCTTCATGGTATTGCCAAATTGAGTTCCGGTGCGGGAATGATAGAACAGATTGTTGTAGGCGCAGGTTTACCGTCGTTTATAGCTTATGGCGTTTATGTCGGTGAAGTTATTGCTCCCTTGTTTATTATAGCTGGCTATGGAACTAGGATAGCTGGAGCCATTTTTGCAGTTAATTGTGTGGTAGCTGCCTCATTGGCTCATAGTGCTGATATCTTTACATTAAGTCAGTCGGGAGGTTGGGCTGTCGAGTTGCTTGGCTTATATTTCTTTGGTGCTTTAGCTTTAGTATTTACCGGAGGAGGTAAGTATGCTCTAAGTCGTAAACATCTTTGGGATTAAAACCCAATTTATATATTTTATATGAAGAAGCGAAACTTACAGGTTTCGCTTCTTTTGTGTTATTCCGTTTCAGATGTTTTATCAAAACCATTATCTTTGAGTGATTAAATATTATATTTCATGAAAAAATATCTACTTATTCTGTCCGTTTTTCTAGCCGTTTCTAATTATGGAACAGCACAGTCTGTAAAATCATTATTGTCTCTCGATAATTATCATATACCTGTCGATCAGCGAGGTGCTTTGATCGCAAAAGTTGTTTCATCTGATAATTCTGAGATAAAATTGGCGAAAGATACTTCGGGTTTATTTCTGATAGACAAACAAGGTTATATCCGATTGAAGGATGATAAAGTTCTGACTGCCAAATCTCCAATGCGCTATGAAATAGAATTGAAGATTGGAAAAGAGAAAAAAACATTCGAATTGGTAAAGGACGATTTTATTCGCAATGGGGTTATTGCCCATCGTGGAGCCTGGAAACATGCCGATGTGAGCCAAAACTCGTTAGGGGCGTTGAAAAGAGCAATAGAATTAGGTTGTGCCGGTTCTGAATTAGATATATGGCTGTCAGCTGATAATAAAATAATATTGTCGCATGATCTTATTCTTTCTAATATGAATGTGGGTAACACAACGTTGGAGGTATTGAAAACAATTCAACTAAAAGGAGGCGAAACAGTTCCTACGCTTGATGAGTATATTGCCTGCGCAAAAAAACAGAATAAAACACGCTTGATTGTAGAATTAAAATCATACGGCAAAGAAAAGCAAGGGAAAGAAGACGATTCGCAAACAATAGAAGCGAGGCTTATGCGTACAATGGCTTTAACTGACTCGGTTGTTCAATCGGTTCATCGTCAAAAAGCTCAGGCTTGGGTCGAGTATATAAGCTTCGATTACGATGTTGTATTGCGTCTTCGCCAACTAGATCCGACAGTTAAAATATCGTACCTTGAAAATAACAAAAAAATAGAAGACTTGAAAGCTGCCGATATTTCAGGTATCGATTATGAACATACTAGCTTTTATCATAATCCACAATGGATAAAAGATGCACAGTCTCTTGGTTTAACAACAAATGGATGGACTGTGAATAAGAAAGAGCAAATGCAATTTCTTTTGGGTCTTGGTATCGATTACATAACTACCGATGAACCGGAACTATTACTGGATATCTTAAAAAAATAAAATGAGGTTCTTAAACTGATTTGTCGAAATTCAGTAACATTGCCTGAAAATAATATATTGCAAGAAAAAAGTCTTGGAGGAACTCTCTCCAAGACTTTTTTTGTTAGTATTTATAAAATAAAATATGTTAATTGCTTTTTGGCATAAGCAAATTGTTAATTAATACTCCCTTTTGCCACTCCTTTTAGTGGGATGCAGATTGATTGCAAACGATTGCATAACAAAAACATGTGATTCTGTTACTTGTCTAGTCCTAAACACAATTCAACTTATCATATTTGCATCATAAATCTAAGACCCATGAAAGTGTTCGAAACCTTTTCATGAGTACTTACAGTGTAGTGTATAGTGTAAATCAAATATTGTTAAGCTAATCCTTAATATTATCCACATGAAAAGGAAAACAAATCAGAAAAGTTATGCGAGAGTATTCTTATTCTTAATGATTGGAATGCTGACATTAACAAACTTGTACGCTCAAGAGGGTGCAACGATTGCTGTTAATGGAAATGTAAAAGATAATCTTGGTGAGCCTATTACAGGTGCAAGTGTTGTCGTGAAAGGTACAACTGTCGGAGCAATGACGGACATTGACGGGAATTTTCAAATCAATACACCCTCCAATTCGACTTTAGTTATTTCTTTTATTGGTTTTACAACGAAAGAAGTATCGGTAGCAGGTAAAAGATCAATCTCCGTAACGCTCGAAGAAGATGTAGCATTATTAGATGAGGTTGTAGTTATCGGCTATGGTAGTGTGAAAAAAGAAGATTTAACCGGTGCTGTTACTACTATTTCGGCAAATTCACTAGCAAGAGGTATGGCTGTAGCCGCCTCTGACCTATTGATTGGGAAAGCACCCGGTGTTAGTGTTATTAATGATGGAGGTGCTCCCGGTACAGGTGCTTCTATCCGTATTCGTGGAGGATCGTCAGTTTCGGCGAGTAATGAGCCTCTTGTTGTGATTGATGGTATACCTGTTGATAATAATGCGATCAATGGTATGGGTAATCCTTTATCTACTGTTAATCCGAACGATATAGAGAGTTTTACAGTATTGAAGGATGCTTCTGCTACTGCAATTTATGGTTCTCGTGCATCGAATGGTGTTATTATTATAACTACTAAAAAAGGACAGGCTGGTAAACCTAAGGTAGCCTATAACGGAACATTCTCAATTAGTACTAAAAAAGGTGAAATCGATGTAATGGATGCAGGCCGATTCCGCAACTATGTAACAGAAGTATTCGGTGCAGGTAGTGAGCAGGTAAAAGCTCTAGGTTCTGCTTCAACAAACTGGCAGGATGCAATTTTCCGCACATCATTCAGTAACGACCATAATATAAGTGTTGCCGGTGCTGCGAATATGTTGCCTTACCGTGTTTCACTGGGATATACTAAAGAGAATGGTATCTTAAAAACATCTACTATGGATCGTTGGACCGGATCAATTAATTTGAGCCCTAAATTCTTCGATGATAAGTTGAGTGTACAATTAAACGTAAAAGGTGTTTATAATACAAACGTATTTGCAGACAAAGGAGCCATTGGTGCCGCAGCTGAATTTGATCCTACTCAACCTATTTACAGCAACGATAGTAAATATGGCAATGGATATTACATGTATTTGAAAGAAGACGGTACACCTATCGATATAGGTTTGACTAATCCAGTAGCTTTTCTTAATCAGAAACACGATGAGTCAACTGTAAAAAGAAGCCTCGGTAATGTTCAGTTCGACTATAAAATGCACTTCTTACCAGAACTACGTGCAAATTTAAATCTCGGTTACGATGTCTCTAGTAGTAAAGGAGATGTGACTATTGAAGATAATTCTCCGATGAGTTGGGTGCAAGGTAATTTTAAAGAAGGATGGGGAGATAATAGACATTATACTCAGCTAAAACGCAGTTTGTTAATGGAATTCTATCTTAATTATGCGAAAGAGATCGGTAAGCATCGTTTTGATGTACTGGGCGGTTATTCATGGCAAGAATTCTATAGAAAAGATACAAACATATACCCTTACTCATCAACAGTTGCTCAGCAAAAAGATGCAACATTCTACAAAGAAGGTGATTCTTACGAGTCTGAAAACTATTTGATATCCTTCTTCGGTCGTGCAAATTATACATTCGACAATCGTTATTTATTCACAGCTACTTTACGTAGAGATGGTTCGTCTCGTTTCAATGAAGATAATCGTTGGGGATTATTCCCTTCTGCAGCATTAGCATGGAGAATCAACGAAGAATCGTTTATGAAGGATCAAACTTTATTCTCAGATTTGAAGCTGCGTTTGGGTTATGGTATTACAGGTCAACAAAATCTTGGTTCGGATGTCGGGGATTATCCACATCTGGCGAGATATAAATATAGTAAACCGGGTGCTAATTACTTCTGGGGCGACGAGAAAGTTCAAGTACTTCGACCAGAGGCATATGACAAAGGCTTAAAATGGGAAGAAACTACGACTTATAACGTCGGTGTTGACTATGGATTCTTAGGAAATCGTATTTCAGGAGCAGTAGATGTATATTATCGCAAAACAAAAGACCTTTTAAATAAAGTTCCTATTTCGGCAGGTACAAACTTCAGTAATGTATTGCTGACTAATATGGGAGAGCTTGTAAATAAAGGTATTGAGTTTTCTGTAACAGCTCGTCCTATCGAAACCAAAGATTGGAACTGGACATTGAATTATAATGTTTCATACAATGATAATGAAATAACTAAAGTACTTGATAATCCTAATCCTGATTATGCGGGAATTATCCATGGTGGTATATCCGGAGGTACAGGAACAAATGTTTTGATTCACGCTTTAAATCATCCATTCAATTCATTCTATGTATACGAGCAGGTTTATAATAGTGATGGAAGACCGATAGAAGGAGCATTTATCGATCAAAATAAAGATGGCGTAATAGATACAAAAGATTTGATTAAATACAAAAGTGCTGCGCCGGATGTATTGATGGGTATGACTTCTCAATTGGCATATAAGAACTGGGATTTTAACTTTACAGTGCGTGCGAGTATCGGAAACTATGCTTACAACAATATACAATCGAACAGAGAAGCACATGGTGGTGCCATCATGTATGACCCGTCGGGTTTCTTGAAAAATCGTGTGAATAGTGCTGCTTATACTAACTTCAGCGACCCTCAATATCTGTCAAGTTATTACGTGCAAAATGCATCTTTCGTGCGGATGGACAATATCTCACTCGGATATACATTCGTTAATCCTGTGAAATATGTAGGTTCTATGAGGTTATATGGAACAGTGCAAAATCCATTTGTAATAACATCGTATAATGGTTTAGATCCGGAATTTAACAATGAGGGTATCGATAATAATATTTATCCACGCCCACGTATATACATGATAGGTCTTAGCCTACAATTCTAATCTTCAAAATAAAATAGATATGAAAACTATAAAATATAAATATTTGGCAATAGCGCTATTGTTTGGAGTATCAGTAGCTATGACATCATGTACGGATGATCTGGATACATTGCCCATCGATCCGAACGAACAGGTATCTGAAACTGTTTTCGGAAAAGAATTAGGAGCTTATAAATCCAGCTTAGCTAAAATTTATGCAGGATATACTATTTCAGGAAACAAAGCGGGAGATGACGAGTCGGATGTAGCCGGTGTTGACGGTGGTAGTCAGGCTTCTTTCTTACGCGGTTTGTGGAATATGCAGGAATTACCGACTGATGAAGCTCATTGTAACTGGACTGATGTTGGTATCGATAATTTCAATTACATGAACTGGAATTCAGGAAATGTATTTATCAAAGGAATGTATTACCGTCTTTATTATCAGGTGAATCTTGCGAATGAGTTTTTAAGGGAAACGACTGATGAGAAATTATCATCGCGAGGAGTTGAGGCTGATGTAAGATCAGAAATCGAGGTTTATAGAGGTGATGCCCGTTTCTTGAGAGCTCTTGCCTATTATTACCTGTTAGACATGTTCCGTGCTGTTCCTTTTGTTACGGAAAATAATGCGATAGGTAAAGAACCCCCTACACAAATTCAACCGAAAGAATTATTTACTTATATCGAAACAGAATTGTTGGAGTCTCAAGATGCTTTATTAGAACCATTCGTGGGTTATAACAATAAATATTATGGTCGCGTTACTAAAGCGGCAGCATGGTCTTTATTATCACGTTTGTATCTGAATGCAGAAACTTATACCGGAGTAAGTAAATACACAGAATGTATTACTTATAGTAGTAAAGTAATAGCAGTAGGATATGAATTAGAACCTAAGTACGAAGATATGTTTAAAGCTGATAACGGTAATTCGAAAGAAATGATTTTCCCTATTCGCTACGAAGGTGCCGATACTCAAACTTGGGGAGGAATGACATTCCTTATCTGTAGTACTGTACCATCAGCATTACAAAGCGATGTTAACGCACAAGGTGCTTGGCAGGGGAATCGTGCCCGCGTATCTCTGTTGAACGTTTTCAAAAAAGAAACCGGCTATAATGATGATACTCGTTTCTCTATGTTGAAACCCGATCTGGCTGATAATGTTGAAATAATCGACCCGACCAGATATAAGAATGGTATCCCTGTAGTTAAATATTCTAATGTGAATAAAGACGGATCTTTGCCGCCAAGTAATATTGTTTATACCGATTTTCCTTTATTCCGTTTGGGCGAAATATACTTGAATTATGCAGAGGCAGTTCTTCGCGGAGGAGCAGGCGGTAGTACATCTACAGCACTCACTTATGTAAACAATTTACGCAAGCGTGCATATAACAATTCTCCTAGTGCAAGTGTTAGCTCTATAAACGAGCAATTTATACTAGACGAGCGCGGACGTGAATTTTTCTTCGAAGCACAACGCCGTACCGATTTGGTTCGTTTCAATCAATTGACAACCGATTCATATATTTGGACATGGAAGGGTAATACCTTTAACGGAAAAAGCGTAGATAAAAGATACAATGTATACCCGATTCCTGCTGACGATATGGGTTCTAATCCGAACCTGCAACAATACGCGGACGGATATTAATTTACGAGTTATCATAAATATAATATATAAGAATTATGAAAAAACTAAATATATTTTTAATCATATCGCTTTGTCTGTTTGGATTTTATTCCTGCGATGATGATAGCAATAGGATAACGTTGAATGAAAATGATTTTGTAGCCCCTGTTTTCACACAGGAAGTTACGCAAGGATTTGAAATAACAGAAGATACAGATTTGACAGAGGTTATCGGTTCTTGGAGCTGGACTAAATCTGAATTTGGTGTACAATCTCCTTCCAGATACGAGATTGAAGTGGACACACTCGAATCTTTCGAAACATTCAAGGTATTTACAGCCACAGCCGGAACGTCTATAGAGCTGACTTATAGGGAGCTGAATAATGCCGCTATGATGTTTGTGAAAGAATCCAGAGAGATTAAACTTTATTTCCGCTTGAGAACAAGTTTGGGTACAGCAGGCGCGGATCCGGTATTTATTAGCGATACCAAATCGGTTGCATTCACTTGTTTGTATATACTACCTCTTCCGACAGAACTTTATATGACCGGCGCAGATTTTGGCGGCTGGAATTGGGATGCAGAAGGTGCTGTTAAATTAATACCAGTTAATGGTGTTGCGGGAGCATTTTGGACTATTAATTATTTTACAGGTGGTAATGGTTTTAAATGGTCACCTGATAGAGATTGGGGTACAGCTTTCGGAAAACAAGATATATCGATCGGCTTTACAAACGATGGTGACGGGAATGCTGTCGTACCGGCAGATGGTTTGTATATGGTTTATATAGATATGGCTGAAAAGAAAATAGCAATCGAACCGGCTAAGGTTTATGGTATCGGTGATGCCTTTGGCGGATGGTCGGAAGGTCAATATCCATTTACTGTGACTGATGGTAAAGCTACAATTACAACAACTGCCGCCAATAATGTTAGAATGTATGCTGCATCTTCTATTGCAACATCAGATTGGTGGACCAGAGAGTTTAATATTTTTAATGGCAAGATTGAATATAGAGGAACAGGCGGTGATCAAGCTGCTGTTCCGGTTGCAGCAGGAGCTGTTGTAACTCTTGACTTTAAAACAGGAACAGGTACGATTCAATAAATTGTAAAATAAATTCTTCATAGAAAGCGATAGGGATATTTACCTGTCGCTTTTTTTATAATGTTTTATCTGCAAACGTTTGCAACGAAAAATGCTTCATTGCATTGGGCATATAGGCATATAGCAGTATCTAATCCGTTACTTTGTATAACGGATTCTATCCGACTTCATTTAAGATGATAAATCATTAAATCACTAATTATATTAAAACAAAGCAATGAGAAAATTATTTACTCTGGTGTGTTTATGTCTTTCGGCTGGACTTATTTCAGCGCAAGATGTACAATCACCAAATGGTAATCTGAAACTATCCTTTTCGTTACACGATGGAGGAGTGCCGACATACAGTCTGACGTATAAAGGTAAAGATGTTATTAAACCCAGTAAACTGGGACTGGAGCTGAAAGATGAATCGGATAAACCTTCTGATTTCAGTGATTTTTCTATCGAACGCAAATCGAATACAGATCAGGCAAATGATAAAGTGTCTTTATTGAACGGCTTTGAAGTAACGGGAACAAAGGTCTCTACATTCGATGAAGTATGGCAACCAGTTTGGGGAGAAGTAAAAGATATTCGTAACCATTATAATGAACTTGCTGTTACTTTGAATCAAAAATCAACAGACAGGCAAATTGTACTTCGTTTCCGTGTATTCGATGACGGTCTTGGTTTCCGTTATGAATTTCCTACACAAAAGAATCTGATTTACTTTGTTATCAAAGAAGAAAAGACCCAATTTGCATTGGCAGGCGATCATAAAACATTTTGGATACCCGGTGACTATGATACGCAAGAATATAACTACACAACGTCGAATCTATCAGAAATAAGAAGCCGCTTCAAAACTGCTTATACGCCTAACGTTTCGCAAACACCATTTTCTGAAACAGGTGTACAGACTCCATTGATGATGAAGAGTTCAGACGGACTTTACATCAATATACACGAAGCAGCTTTGATAGATTATGCTTGTATGCATTTGAATCTGGATGATAAAAATATGGTCTTAGAATCGTGGTTGACTCCCGATGCCCAAGGAGCTAAAGGCTATATGCAAGCTCCGACTCAAACACCTTGGCGTACAGTAATCGTGAGTGACGATGCTCGCGATATACTAGCTTCTAAATTGACACTGAACCTGAATGACCCTTCTAAGATAGAAGATACTTCGTGGATCAAGCCTGTCAAATATATCGGTGTATGGTGGGAAATGATTACCGGAAAAAGCACATGGGCGTATACAGACGAATTGCCAAGTGTTAGATTAGGAGAAACCGATTATACAAAGACAAAACCTAACGGTAAACACGCAGCGAATACACCTAATGTGAAAAAGTATATTGATTTTGCAGCCCTTCACGGATTCGATGCCGTATTAGTCGAAGGTTGGAATATCGGATGGGAAGATTGGTTTGGTCACTCGAAAGACTATGTGTTTGATTTCGTTACTCCATATCCTGATTTCGATGTTCAGGAAATTCATAACTATGCTAAAAGTAAAGGCGTGAAAATGATGATGCATCATGAAACATCTTCTTCGGTACGCAATTATGAGCGTCACATGGAGAAAGCATATCAGTTTATGGCAGACAATGGCTATAATTCTGTAAAGAGCGGTTATGTAGGAAGTATTATTCCTCGTGGTGAATTTCATTACGGACAATGGATGGTAAATCATTATATGCATGCTTTAGAAGAAGCAGCTAAACACAAGATTATGGTAAATGCTCATGAGGCAGTGCGCCCGACAGGAGTATCTCGTACATATCCGAATCTTATCGGTAATGAATCGGCTCGCGGAACAGAATATGAAGCATTTGGCGGCAACACTCCCGATCATACCACAATTCTTCCGTTTACACGTTTGATAGGTGGTCCGATGGATTATACACCGGGTATTTTCCAAATGGATGTAAGCGCTTATAATCCCGATAATAATTCGCATGTAAATACAACTCTTGCCCGCCAATTGGCACTGTATGTTACGATGTACAGCCCATTGCAAATGGCAGCAGATTTGCCTGAAACATATAATAAATTTCTAGATGCATTTCAGTTCATCAAAGATGTTGCGATCGATTGGGACGATACAAAAATATTGGAGGCTGAACCGGGAGATTATATTACGATTGCACGTAAAGCAAAAGGATCGAATAACTGGTTTATAGGTAGTACTTGCGACGAGAATGGACGTACATCTGCTATTTCATTCGACTATCTGGATGCCGGCAAGCAATATATAGCAACTATTTATAGCGATGCTAAGGATGCTAATTATAAAACAAATCCACAGGCTTATGCTATCCGCAAGGTAATAGTTACCAATAAGTCGAAGTTATCTCAACTTTGTGCACCGGGTGGCGGATACGCTATCAGTGTAATTGAATCAGATAAAGAACAAACAAAAGGATTAAAGAAACTGTGAGGTCTATATTAGTAAGATTGTTTAGATCATAGTAATGTTTAGTTTAAATTCAAGGGCGCAGATTATTCAATCTGCGCCCTCACTGTTTGTATATAAACTAAAACTGAATGTTATTTTGTCAGTACTCTATACTCCCAAGGTTTAAGAGTTGCAGGTAGTTCTTTGATGGCTGTTCCTGTAAAGTAATCTGTAAAATTACCTCTGCCAAATCCATCGTTACTCGTATACGTAATATTCTTATCCGATAAGTTCAGCATAACAAGGATTTCTTTCCCTTCTCTTTCTCGCGAGAATATCAGCAGATTATCGTTAGCGGAAGTACTGTATCTTTTTATCTTTCCACCTTGTTCACCGGCACGCAAAGCAGGATGAGTGCGTTTTAGATTATTTAATTTTTTATAGAATTCTGTAGTTGAGTTTTCGTTCCATGACGGAACTTGGTCTTTCTCGAAGAAAGATAAACGTTTCTTTAATCCTACTTCCTGTCCGGTATATATCATCGGCATACCATTGAGAGTATAGGTAAGTACTGCAAAAGCTTCCACACCCCTTCCATAACGTTCGAATTCTGTTCCGTTCCATGAATTCTCATCGTGATTGGTAAGGAAATTCATTTTATAAGCATCACTACAAATTGTAGTATCCAGTTTTTGAATATAAGAGTAAATAGTGTCAGCATTCTTAGTCTTTTTTACTACATCAGCCATCATATGCATTAATTCCCATGAATAGTTCGCATCAAAAGCATGCTCTAACAAGTCAGAGTTTTCAGATTCGGCTAGCATAAACATTGGTTTTACACTGTCCAATTCCTTTCTGGTACTATTCCAGAAATCGGTTGGAACCTCGTGCGCCATATCGCATCTGAAACCATCGATATCGAAATCGGTAACCCAATATTTCATCGCACCAACCATTGCCGTGCGCATATCATTGTTATCGTAATTCAACTCTGCGGTGTCAGTCCAGTCGTAAGGCGAAACAATCGTGTTGGTACTGTCTTTCATGTACCAATCAGGATGTTCGGTTATCCATGCATTATCCCAGCCTGTATGATTTGCTACCCAGTCTATTATTACTTTGAATCCCATTTCGTGAGCCTTATCTACCAAGCGTTTGAAGTCTTCTTTTGTACCGAATTCGGGATTAATACCTTTGTAGTCTTTTACAGCGTAATAGCTGCCGAGTGTTCCTTTTCTATTTTTTTCTGATATAGGATGCACTGGCATAATCCAAAGTACATCCACCCCTAAGTCTTTAAGACGGGGCAAATGCTGTTCGAATGCAGCGAATGTTCCTTCTTTGGTGTATTGTCTGATATTTACTTCGTAGATTACAGCATTACGGGTCCAATCGAGGTGTTGCACGGTGCATTTTTCTTCTGTTTCTACTGTTAGATTATCATTATTGGCTTTTTGTTTACAAGATGTACCAAGCAAAACAAGGGATGCAATAATGAATAATGAAAGATTCTTTCTCATGTAATTTATTTTATGTATTTATTTTATCATTTCAGTTTCTGCTGCTTTAGGCTCTATGTCTTTTACAAACGCAACCGAAATTGCTGCTAATAACATGGACACGCCTGCGACAACAAGCATTGTGATAGAACTGCCTCCGGCAACGTATTTCAACAATAAGCCACCTGTTAATCCCGCAACAATCTGAGGAATGGTGATTGTCGCATTGAATATTCCCATATATACACCCATTTTACTTGCAGGAAGTGCTGCTGATAGAATCGCATAGGGCATAGCTAGAATGCCTGCCCAAGCAATACCAACGCCGAGCATGGAAATCAGCAACATATTTTTATCATCGAAGAAGAACATCGACACTAAGCCTAATGCACCCATTAACAGAGCAAAAGAATAAACTTTTTTACGTCCTATTTTATCGGCTATCTTTGCCATGAATATGGAAAATCCAACAGCGAATATGCCATAAATGCCACTCAATACACCATTCCAGTTTCCTGCTTCGTTATATGCTTGTGAAAGAGGGTCTTTCGTGTGCCAGACATTTTCGGCAATACCGTCGGTTGCATACACCCACATTAAGAATAATGCAAACCACGAGAAAAACTGGACAATGGATAGCTGAAGCATTGTTTTAGGAGTGCTTTTCAGAATATCGACGAACGATGTTTTTTTCTTTTCAGCCTCTGTAATATTATTATATTCTTCATACTCTTTAGGCGGATATTCTTTTACACGGAAGCATGTCCATAGCACAGCAAGTAACAATACTGCTCCTCCGAAATAAAAAGCCCAGATCACCGAAGGTGGAACCATTTCCCCTACTTTCGGTATATTTCTTATTCCGATCCATGTCAGTATAAAAGGAAGAAAGGAACCCACAACAGCCCCTATGTTTGTAAGGAAACTCTGTATCGAGTATCCTTGATTTCGTTGTTTATCGTTTACCATATCCCCAACCAGAGATCGGAATGGTTGCATGGAAACATTGAATGCACAGTCCATGAATAGCAACATACAAGCTCCGAAAAAAACGGGTGGGAAAATATGCGCTACTATTTCAGAATTGGGCATAAAAAACATGGCAATAGCAGACACTATTGCTCCAGCCAGTATAAATGGAATACGCCTGCCTAGTCTTGTCCATGTACGATCGCTCGACATTCCGATGATCGGTTGTACAATAAGTCCGGCTATGGGCGCTGCCAGCCAGAATAGCGGTAGGTGGTGAGGATCTGCCCCGAGTGCCGAAAGTATTCGGCTTGTTTGAGAACTTTGTAATGAATATCCTATTTGTATGCCTAAAAATCCGAAACTAAGATTCCAGATTTGCCAAAAGTTAAGAGTAGGTTTTTGTTTCATGGTATATGGTTTAGATCGGTATTGGTTTAGTGTATTATTTTAATTGTCGGTCAGAACATGTGTAGTCTGCCTGACAATCAGCGATGTTTTTATGATCTTATTCTTTCGTGTCGTGTCTTCGGGATTTTCAACTTTTTCGAGCAAAAGTTTCATCGCTTCTTCGCCTACTTTTTCGGGGTGCTGATCCATTGTTGTAAGCATCGGATCGGTATCCTGTGATATATTCGAGTTCGAAAAGCCGCAAATAGATATATCGTCAGGTATTCTTAGTTTTAGTTTCTTTGCCGCTAATAATATGCCGGAAGCTGTATAATCATTCATTGCCATAAAACCATCAGGTCTATTTGGCTCTTGGAGTATCTCCATTGCTCTTTCATATCCTAATGGCTTATTGTCGGCTATACGAATCAAATTTTCCTCTACTGGTAAATGATATTTGCGTATAGCATCCAGATAGCCGTTTTTTCTGTTTTTAGAAATCTCCATATGAAGAGGTGCGGAGAAAAAAGCTATGCGCTTACATCCGCTTTTGATCATATATTCCACAGCTGTAAATGTGCCGGAATAATCATCTACCACAACTTTATCGGCATCTATACCAGTGCATATTCTGTCGAAAAAGATAACAGGTATATCATTATCCAGCAACTCTTCGAAATGTTCGTACTGTGTTGTCGTCTTAGCTTGTGAAATAAGGGCACCGCAAACGCGAGCCTTTATCAGAGTTTGCACATTACGTATTTCTTTATGGTAATCTTCTGATGATTGACAAATAATAACCTGATAACCTTTGTCTTCGGCAATTGTTTCCATTCCAGACAATACTGCTGAGAAGAAATGATTTGCCAATTCGGGTACAATAACTCCGATGATATTGGTGTGCTGATTACGCAGGCTAAGGGCAAGAGCATTCGGCTTGTATTTATTTTTTTTGGCGTACTCCTGAACAAGTTTTCGTGTTTCGAGGCTGATGTCGGGATTATCCTTTAAAGCCCTCGACACAGTCGAGGGCGAAACATTCAAATCTTTGGCTATATCTTTTATTGTGAGATGACCTTTTTTCATGATTGGAGACGTTGAGGAGTTATCCCTATAAAAATAATCAAAATTCTAATACCAGAACATCTCTCGGAGCAATAGTTAATGTGTTTCCACTCAAATCTATTGTTTTTTCACTTATAATATCTTTTGCTTGATTCTTTGTTAATATTTCCTTGTATGAAGCTATGTTAATGTTTTTTTGTTGGTCTGTTCCACTTAATATAACAACTACTGATTTGCCATTGTGTTTACGTTCGTAAACATAGATGCCATCGGTAGGAGCGAAATGTTTTAGTGTACCTTTAGCTATAACATCATTCCCTTTACGCCATTGCAATATTTTACGTGCAAAATTATATGCTTTATCTTGTTTATCCGTGCGATTAGTAAATGCATTTTGTTTGTCTTCCGCCCATCCTCCGGGGAATGTTTCACGTAAAGTACCATCTCCATTTGCTTTGTCGGCAGCCATCAGAATCTCTGTACCGTAATATATTTCGGGTATACCACGTGTTGTTAACAGAAAAGTAATGGCTTGTCTGTATCTGTCGAAATTAGATGTACTCTCTTCCGTTTTATAGAAACGGGATGTATCATGATTGTCGAGAAATATAAGTAATTCCATTGGGTTTTCATATACAATATCTTGCCCCAGATAGTCATAGATTCGCGCCATTCCATTATCCCAAGAAGTTTCTTCGTCGAAGGCTTTCTCCATAACTCCCATCAACGGGAAATCCATAACGCTGCGTAGATTGGAATTACGGGGAGCAGCTAGTTTACTATCTTTTTGCCAGTAAGCGATGGCCACATTATTACCATACCATGTTTCTCCTACAATATTGAAGTCCGGATATTCTTCGGTTACTTCTTTACACCAGCGAGCCATCATATCGAAGTCTGCATAAGGATGTGTATCTTGACGGATTCCGTCAATTCCGCCATATTCGATCCACCAGATACTATTTTGGATGAGGTATTTTGCTACGTGCGGATTCCGTTGATTCAAATCCGGCATAGATTCTACAAACCAACCATCCAAAGCTAATTTCTTATCTGCTGTCGACACATAAGGATCATATTGTGTTGTTGTCTTATATGATGTCTGGATGTATTTCTCCGAAAAATTGAACCAGTCTTTAGACGGTTTGTCTGTGAAAAAGAAATGTTCGCTGCCGCAATGGTTGAAAATCATATCCATTACTATTTTCATGCCTTTAGCATGTGCTTTATCTACTAAAGAAACAAACTCGTCATTAGATCCGAAACGTCTGTCCACTTTATAATAGTCGGTAGTGGCATAACCATGATATGAGCCTCTCGGCATATCGTTTTCCATTACAGGATTTAACCAGATAGCAGTTACACCAAGGTCATAAATGTAATCCAGATTATTTGCTATTCCTTTAAAGTCTCCGCCATGACGTGCATATTGTTCACTACGATCTACCTTTGTTTCGCGCATTCCTTTAACTACGTCATTTGATGGGTCTCCATTTGCAAAGCGATCGGGCATAATCAGGTATAGTACATCACTCGAATTGAAGCCAATTCTATCTGATGATCCTGTTTTTCTTTGTTTTATTTCGTAAGGAACAACCTTCTTATCTTTACCTTGTTGGAATACTATATCGAATTTTTCCGGTTGAGCACCCGATAAATCTAAATATAATAATAGATAATTCGGATTCTCCAATCGAACCGATTCTTTTAATCGCACAGCTTTAGATGTAATGTTCACATCGCTTTTAGCAATGTTATCGCCGTGTATCAGAATTTGTACTTCAGGATTTTTCATTCCTGCCCACCAAAATGCAGGTTCTAACGTTTTAATGTCAATTGCAAAAATAGATTGACTGATTAAAACGGCTAATAATAGGGTTAAAACACTCTTTTTCATATTATTCTTTATTGTTCTTTTATAAAATTCGATCTGATGATTCGACACTTGATTTTACTTGTTTATTAAATTCATCAGCTTTCAGTAAATCTTCCAGTGTAAGATGCATTCTGTAACACCAATAATGTTGTGGCACGGATGGTATATTTATGCGTTCATCGTCAGGATTTTCTCTTCTTAGCTTGCTATCAATAGATAACCAATCTTGCAGCGGAAGGATGGCTAACATAGATGGGGAGCTAAGATGATTGTTTACTATCTGTTTGCAGATTTCAGTAGTGCAATCTTCAGGTGTAGCTCCTTCTTTCCAGAGTACCTGATTATAATATTTTTGGATCGTATTTCGGTCTTCGTTCCACCATGCTCTGATTGGAGCCATATCGTGGGTAGAAGTGGTGCAAACACTCAAATAGGGTAGGTTACTCAAGCTTTCGAAAAGCAGATTTTTTTCCTTTGGCATACGTTCTATTTCGAGACTGAGAATTTGTAATTCGTGCATGACCGATGGTACACATGCCGGAATCATTCCTAAGTCCTCTCCACAGACAAGCATCGATGTCGATGAAATAAGAGTTGGTAATTTCTTCATTGCTTCTTCGCGCCAAAACTGAGAATGGCGGTGATAGAAGAAATCATCATACAGACGATTGAATGCTGCTTTAGTACTATCATCCAGATCACGATATGTATACGCATACTGTGCTGTTATGCGTGGGTGATATTTCGATGGATCGCGTTTGTCGTGAATAAATATTACTTCATTGCATAGACCATATAAGCCATCGCGTATGCGTAGATTTTTGTCATCGGTCTTCCCTGCGAATATTTTTTTAATTTTCACTTGGGTATTACAGTCTTCATTCAATTCGAAGCGTTGCCAAGCAATAGGATGCATATATTTTCCGATTACTTCCTGGCTATACTCGCCAAAAAAATCACCGAGGAAACTCTCATGGATATATGGCTGAGTCATACGGTATTCGTCGAACCACATACCTGAAGAATGAATCTCATCGATGGAAAGTGGTAATGCCGGGCTAAAATAACCGAGTAAGCCTTGTACGGATGACAATGGTATTTCCCAGATACGGAAAAAGCCTAAGATATGGTCGATACGGTAAGCATCGAAATAATCAGCCATTTTGCGGAAGCGTTTTATCCACCACTGGTAGCCATCTTTGGCCATTTCGTCCCAATTGTAAGTTGGGAATCCCCAGTTCTGACCATTCACCGAGAAGTCGTCGGGTGGTGCTCCCGTTTGCACGTCTAAATTGAATAAATGAGGTTCGACCCATGCTTCGACACTGTCGCGACTGATGCCGATCGGTATATCCCCTTTAAGAATAACACCATTGGTATGAGCATATTCTTTTACTTCTACTAATTGTTTATGAAGCAAAAACTGTGTGAAGCATAGCAGATCGATACAAGTCTTAGCTCCATCCTCTGTATCGATTAGTTTTTTTAATTTACTCTCGTTATAGACTGAATTTGCTTTCCACAACGAATAATTTGCTGTCTTATGTTTATCCCTCAAATAAGAGAAACAGGCATAAGGGAATAGCCATTCTTCATTTTTTTTGTAAAACTCAGTATATTCTTTACTTTTCAATATATCATTTCCACATTCGGCAAAAAGATCAGTTAAATATTTCCATTTTAGAATTATTACTTTATCGTAATCTACATTCGCCAGCGTATTTAATTCACCCGCTTCTTTCTGATATTTATTATAAAGCTTCTGATCTTTTAACGGATATTCATTCAGTCCCAGATAAATGGGATGGAGGGCATAAATAGATATTGCATTGTATGGATACGAATCAGTCCATGTGTAGGTGATAGTTGTATCGTTTATGGGTAATATTTGTATTACTTTCTGACCCGTTTTGCTTGTCCAATCAATTAGTTTCTTTATATCCGAAAACTCACCGATGCCAAAACTATTATCTGACCGTAAAGAGAAGACAGGAATAGATACTCCTGCTGCTCTCCAATTCATCCAGCCATAGCGATACTCCAGTGTTTGTACATTCACTATATCCTCTTTATCCTCTATTGAAAGAGGATTGATGGAACGATTGTTACCATTTTCCCAATGAACAATTTTCTTTTCATTGGCATCATAAATTGCCAGCTTATATTCTAGCGTTGATTTTATTTGCGAAGCATTAATTGTTAACAGCCAAATGCCATCCTCCAAAGGTGTAAAATGCAAAGCATCTTGTAATTGCCAGTTTCCAAAAACTTTAGAATCACCACAAAGTATCAGTTCTTGTCCTTTTTTAGCATAAGGACAAATTATTTGTAATAAGATTGTTTTATTATAATATTTGCTTTTAGATACGGGATTGTGGTGAAAAAAACTATTGGTAAAGCATGATGTGTAAAGAAACTTTTGTTGAGGAATTTCTTGCCAGATATCTTCTACAATAAATTTCTTGTCTGTGGCAAGTGTTAGCGTATGTGGATTCCCCCATTCACGACGAACAGTTTTGCCCGATTCTTTTACTATATAGTAATATTTAAGTTCTGATATATCTTTTACTTCCAATTCAATCTGCCATTTGGAAGGAGCTATGCAAGTCATACTTTTTGCAAAGCCTTCATCCCAATTTCCTAATTCAGGAGTGGAGCCACAGATGTAGATGGTCTGTCCCCATACAGTATTATAGTCTAATGATAATATTATTTTCATGTGATTTTTCTTTGTGGCTATTAATTTATGGTCGTCTAGTTAAAGGTCTTCCTCTCTTGTAACAAAACTACGTATTAATAAACTAAAGTCTTTTATATAAAGCCGCTTTTTCGTGAAAATGGGCTGCAAACGATTGCATAGTGCTAAGTTATTATGTTTTATGTTGTTCAACTGGTTGTTTGTGAGGTGTATATTGTGTTTTGGTGACTTTTTATGGAATATTTGATTTTTTATTCTCTATATAGTAAACATTGAATAATAACCCTCTAAAAATTGAATATTATGAAATCAAGACTTCCTTTAATATGTGTAGTTATGATTATAATATCATACCCACTTTATAATTATCACAGCCAAGAGATCTTTGATAGAAGAGCCAAAGCTCAACATGAAAGACGTGAGAAAATGGCTCAAGCATCTGAAAAATCGAATGCTGTGATTGATGAAGACAATATGAAAACTTATTATGTATTATCCGCTGATTCATTAGTAGTTAGTGGGGAATAATAAATTGCTGCGGTTTTAACTAAGGGCTTATTTTAAAAATATAGTCACATATTCCCCAAAAAACAAGGTGTCTCGTAAGTAATTTTTCGTATCATTCTGTCATTCTGAACGGAGAGAAGAATCCTGGCTCTTGATTGAGAGATCCTTCTCTCCGTTCAGGATGACAAAAGAGAGTAATACTTTGACTGTATTATTTTACTTATGAGACACCTTCTTTTAATTATTTCTTATTATACATCAAAAGGGAGTGCCTTTAAATACACTTGATTCCGATTTGGGATATAAAATACCAGAAAATGTTATTGGATTACTTCTAAAATTAGGATTTACTGTTGCAGTACATTTATTACTGCCTCGTGTCATCCTAAGGGTAACTGTTGCCGACACCCCGGAACCAAGAACTGCCATGCTGTAAGTAATATTGCCTTTTTTGTCTGTTTGTATCTTCACATTAGATGCGGTTCCATCTACTGTAATTCCTCCAACGCCATTAGGTCCGGCGTAGGGAGAGTTAAAGGCCAACTGGATAGTTGCTTTGTCTCCGCTCATAGAGATAAAATTAGTATTGGGAGTTACATAAGCATAGCGCCCGTATTTGAAAGTAATGCGGTCGGCTTCGAGGACGAAATCACGGTCATTCAGCGCTTTTACAGCCATATCGAATTCCATTTGCTCTTCAGCTTCTATGGCGGCTTTAACTGCAGGGTCTTTTTGAGTTTTGCATCCTGTCAGAATCAATGTCATCGACATAAATAAAAATAGCATTGTTTTCATAATAGTTTGATTTTAAATTATAACGTATCTAAATATCAAATAGTTTGGTTTAATGTTAATCTTATTTTAGCTCATATCCTAAAAAATGAGTAGCAAATTTTAGGCCATAACTTTAAGCTTACATAATATTAACTCTAAAAGTCTAGTAAATAGTATCTATGATTCAATATTTCACTATATTTGTATACTGATTCAATTTTAAGTGCTGAATCAAAGGATTTACGACCTGAAAAGAATTTATTGAATAATTTTATACCCATCAATTATGGAATTTAAAGATAGACTCAAACATTTGTTGGAAAGAGATGGAGTTACTGCTTATCGCATCTGGAAGGATACCGCTATCACAAAAGGGACTATTGCTAACTATATAGAAGGGAAGACCAACCCGAATAAGTCGAATATTGCAATCTTAGCTGCTTATTTTAAAGTGAATGAAGAATGGCTGTCTAATGGTGAAGGTAGTATAAACAGAACAGACAAGGTACATGAGGAAGAACCTTTTATTGTAACCAAATCCGGAGTTAAATACTACGAAATGTCAAATGGTAAATTTCGCATGCGTGTCCCTTTCATTCCTGTAAAAGCTTATGCGAAATATGTAGATGAGTTTCGTGATGCTGAATTTATGGGCGATGAATACGAAGAATTTGATTTTATAGTAGATAAAATCGGGCATGGGCGTTACTTTGCTTTCGAAATTAAAGGCGATAGTATGGATAACGATACTAAACGTAGTTTGAGTGACGGAGATATTGTGCTTGCGCGTGAGTTGTGTAAAGAGCATTGGCGTAGCAGACTGCATACTGATAATTATCCCAATTGGATCATTGTATTGGATAACACAATTCTTTGTAAACAGATTGTAGATCAGGATATAGAAAATTGCAAGATAACTTGCCACTCATTGAATTCGTCACCCGAATATGCCGACTTTGAATTGAATTTGGATAATGTCCGTCAATTGTGTAATATTGTACAACGGGTATCAAGTAGTTTTTAATAATACACAAACACAAACTAACGCATATAGAATGAAAAAAATAATATTTACGATATTCTTATTACTGATTGTTGTAATCTCTTGTAAAAAAAGAGGTGTTTCTGATTTAGAAAAAGATTATTATGCAGTGGAAACGGAAGCTGTCGCATCGCTGGCTTCAGGAAGTGATACCATTGCGATTGATTATAAGGGTATATATTTTAAAGTTCCCGAATCGTGGACGATAGATACAACTAAAGTAGATGAGGGGGTATATAAGATTCTTATAAAACCCAGCTATGTTTACGATGAGCAAGATAAAATTGTTATTAATATTCACGATGCCGTACTAGATCCCAGCACTTATTTGCTGATGTTGAAAACGCAGATAACTAATTCATCCAGAACAGAAAATGTTTCATTTACGAAGGCGGTGTCTAGTAAATTTAAGAATGGTGATATAACTGAGTGCACCTTTAGCGGTGGATATAAAAATGAATATGGTGAATATAGTGGGTTAATAAAAATATATCAGAATAAAGCCGCAAAGAAAACTTATAGCCTACTATACCTTCTTGATAATCGGAATAATGATGATTTCGGAGACGATTTAAATTTATTGGTCAATTCTATAACGGTGGGCAGTAAATAAGCTGTAAGTTTATAACAAGCAAGAATTAAATCTTGGATTTCTAATACTAAAAAAGATATGGGAAAAGATCATTCGGGAGATACGTATAAAAAATCGTATGAAAAAGAGTATCTGAAATCGTACGAAAATTCTCGCACGCAGAAGAAGCTATATGATGATTTACGTAAAGATTACGAAACAGTAAGTAAGAAACTGGATGATAAGCCATACCCTAAAAGTGAAAAAGGTGAATTCAAAGGGATTGTTCCTGCATCAGCAGAATATGTAAACCCCGAAGGTAGACCATCGAAGATAGAAAAAAGGGCTACACCCCTCTCTGATGCCAGAGCTATCGCTATCGAAACAAGGAAACAAGCCGCTGCATCAGAAAAACCATCAAAACAACCGATTCAGACTATTTCGAAAAAGCCTCAATCCGAGGTGCCACCACCATACGTTCCGCCTTTTCAAAAGGAGAAACAATACGCAGAAGCCGACTATAGCTACATTGATAAGAATTCGCTGGAAGCACCTGTTCAACGTATATCAGATAAGAAATATAAGGATATTTATACAGAGGAGGTTATCGACGATGTAGAAGCACGAAAAAGATTACTATATGCAGGTTATGTTGCAAAGGAGAAAATGAATTTTGGAATGTTGGTCGTATTGTCCGTTGTTGCACTATTTCTAAATATAGGAGGTCCTGTGTTTCTGATGATTATAGGAATATGCACTATGACCAAAAAGGATACGGTACTCGAAAAAGTAAAGAACAGCGGCTGGAAATTAAGCTTTTCAATGCCTGCCACTCCTTCGGAACAAGATAAATATAAATCGAAAGGTGTACTTTATATAGCTATAGGAATAATTATCGGAATTTATCAATCATCCTTATCTTATGGTACTATTGCTAGTTTAATATCATGAAATTTCTTCAACATATTTTTTCAGATCAGGAAAAAACAGTTCATAGCTTTTTTGAATAGTGTTGTAATTTTTCTCAAAATCAGCAAAGACAGGCGCATTATCGTCTAAATAACTGGCTCGCCGTTTCAGCCTGTCGAAACTGCGTTCTATCATCCACATATTCTGATAGTTCGAAAACCAATCTTCACTTTTCATATACATATACATATTGCAAAATATGGATGGTAATATATTGCCCCGCTCTTCTATTTGAGCATAGCAGTTTTGTGCGAAAAGCTCCCATCCTTCTTTTGGCTGATTGAGGGGATCAAGAGCAAGAAAGTGATCGTATGACACATCGAGAAAAGAACTTCCATATCTTCCCGCTGATTCTTGAAACAGTTTTTTTGCTTCAAGTGTCACAGGATGGCTGTCGGTAAACGAATCGATTAATCTGTGGATTTTTATTCCACGGCGAATTTCTGAGGGATACACATCCATTTGTTTACCTTTCACCATGTCGGCTATAAGGTTTCCCACAAGTATGTCGGGATTGTCGAAAGAAAGAAAAGCATGTGCCAGAAAATTCATAATAGATATATTTCAATTATTGGTAAAGATACTAATTTGTAACTAAAAGAGCGTATTTAATAGCGCGTTTCGAGCTTCCCTGAGAATTGGGCTGTGAACTTAATCAGAAAGAAGAAACGGTTAGTTTATATCTATATATTCTGTATATTTGTAGAAACACAAAATAGACTTTATGAATAATCTGAGAGTTGCTATTACAGGTGCGGCAGGTAATTTAGGTGGCTTACTGGCACAAGGAATGAAAAACAGTAACGTGAATCTTAATTTGCTTATTCACCGCAAGAATGTCGCTCAAGACCTTTTGAATAAAGACAATATTACTGTATTTAAAACAGACTTGGCTGATAAGAATACGTTGTATGATGCATTACACGATGTAGATGTTATTGTCCATTTTGCCGGCGTATTGTTCAAAGCCAATCCGGAGAAATTTTTGCCAAAAACTAACACTACATATTTTAATAACTTACTTGAAGTAGCTGTCTTACAAAAAGTAAAACGTGTTATATTGATTAGTTTCCCTCATGTAGAGGGGGAGTGTACACCTGATAATCCGGCACATGGATCGTTAGATGGAAAACCCGAATCGATGCATGCCCGCACTCGTCTCGAAGAAGAAAAACTATTATTTAAATACGCGAGCCAGTATGGATTTGAAGGTGTATCTCTGCGTGTCGGTATGGTCTATGGAAAAGGCATACTGATGATAGATGCAGGGCAATGGTTTGCACGCCATTGGCTACTCGGAATATGGAAGAAACCAACAGCTATTCATCTAATATCGAAAACTGATTTTGTGAATGCTACTATTGCTGCCGTCGAAAAACCAAATATTAACGGCATATATCATATTGGAGATGAGGGGGTCCAGTCTTTGCAACAATTCTTGGACGACATTACTGTTTATAAGGGAAATCATAAGCCGTGGTGTATGCCGGTCTGGATGATCATGACTGCTGCCCGTGGTTTTGAAATTTTCTCGTGGATATTTAATACACGCAGTCCCTTGACAGTCGATTTTGTAAAGATAGGAATGGTGTCATACTATGGTGATACGAAAAGGATGCGGGAGGAACTATTACCCAAGTTAAAATATAAAACCTACAAAGACGGTATCAAATTATTTTAATGTTCAGTTTTATTGATCAAGAAATTGCCTTCTGAGCCTGATAAAATATTTGCCTTCTTGCGAGTCGTTTACATAGGCATTTATTTCACTTTCAGATAAAGAAACGACTTTAAATGTGACTGTTTGCGGTACCCTGCTATCGGTAGTGTTCTGTATAAAATCAAAATAAGTTACCGCAATAGAGTCACCTTCTATTCTGTATCTTCCTCCTATATTAAATAATATGACACCTTCTGAGGCTTGCCCTTTATGAAATACCATATCGTCTTTAAATATATAATGGTCGGGAAAGGCTTGCTCTATGATAATGCTATCGTTTACTATACGTTTGGCCTCGACCCATCTGCCGACGATATCAGTTTTTTGTAATCTGATTGTATCGTTTACTACATCCTGTGCTCGTATATTTTGAAGTCCCAGAAGAAACAAGAAAATATATAATAATCTTTTCATACTTCATTATATTTGTTGGTGAGCTGGTCTAATCTAATAGGTTAAAAGAAAGGTGTATACTTAATAAATACACACCTTACCAAACCTAAACTTATCTATTATCTACCTCGTCCACTATTTCTACCAGACGAATCATCACTTTTATTATAACCTGAGTGGGTCTTATTTTGTTCACGACGCTTGTTATTATCATTGCCGGATTTGTTTTCGGCTATGTTTACTTTATCTGATCGCTTATTTGTATTATTGTAGACGGGCCTGTTTGTTTCGGGTCTATTGGTATTAGGCCTGCTAACATTGTTACGATTATTGTTGGGACGCTCACTATGGTTTTCTTTCTTATCAGAAGAATACCATACAACATTATTGTGTCGGCTATCGCGATAGCGATTATCTCGGCTGTCTCTAATTACGACTTGATTTCTATAACCTTTGTATCTTACATAGCTTCTGCGATGGTTGTGATTATATATCCAAGGATCGCGAACGTTCAATACTACCTTATATAGTCCATATAAGTCATAATTGCTGTACGCATAAGGCAGATAACGTGACGATACCCAGTAACCACGGTCGAAGTAATGGAACATTCCTGCATTCACATTGTAGTAACAATCGATGTCGGGGAAGTAGTAATAGCCGACATAGTCGTAACCAATAGGACCCCATGCGGGTTGTTGGTTTACATTTATATTTATACTTACGTTTTGAGCTTCTGCTTTATTTGCAAAGGATATTGCGCTGATTAGTAGTGCAAATATCAATATAGTCTTTTTCATAATTTCAGGTGTTAGTGTTAGAAAATGTATTGAAATATCTCTCTTTACTCGTTTGATGTTAACTAAATGAAAAGGATTAATGAGCACCTCTCTCTTTAACCTTGGTTAACAATTGTCAAGTCTCGTATTCCGCTGAACTTCCTAATCATTGTGATTAGGAATAATTCAGTGTATGTGAAAATTAGCAAGAATTGATAACCTTGTATTTCTTTAAATTTGTTTTATTTGCATTAAGATATAAATTTCAATTTTTAACTATAAAACGAAGGACTATGAATCAAAAATTCTGCCAAAGCTGTGGCATGCCATTAAACACAGCAGCCGATTTCGGTACAAATAAAGATAACAGTGTAAATGAAGATTATTGTACGTATTGCTTCAAAGAAGGTTCTTTTGCACAGGATGTAACAATGGATGAAATGATAGATCATTGCCTTAATTATTTAGACGAATTCAATAAAGACAGTGACAAGGTATATTCTAAAGAGGAAGCCAGAGCCACGATGAAAGAGTATTTTCCAAACTTGAAGCGTTGGAAAACAGCTTGATGTATAAATGAGGGAAAGAACTATCAATGAATATGAAAGGGCTGTAAATAAAGTTGTTGATTATATCAATAAACATTTATATGACAGCCCCGATTTAAAACAATTATCAGAAGTCGCGAATATTTCTGAATTTCATTTTCATCGTATTTTTAAAACTATAATAGGTGAGAATATTGGAGAGTATGTTGCTCGCCTACGATTGGAGGATATAGCTCAACGCTTGCGTATGTCGAGTGATACGTTAGATAAGATAGCCTTGGAAAAAGGTTATGGAACAAAAAATGCTTTGTCGAAAGCCTTCAAAAAACACTTTGGTGTTTCGCCATCTGTTTATCGTATTTTACCACAAAACAACTCATTTTTCTTTAGAGATGATGAACGAAAAGAGATACTTCTTAACCCCGAAGTTAGAATAGTAGATGCTAAAAGAATAGTATATATACGAATTATAGATTGGTATGGGGCGCCGGATTCTTATGCTAAGGCATGGAAACAGTTAGGACAGTTTGCCAAGGAAAATAATTTGATTAATGCACAGACAGAATACATCGGATTGAGCTTTGATGATCCTACAATTACTGAACCGGAGAATTGCAGGTTTTATGCCTGTATAACGGTGGATAAAGATATACAACCAAGGGGACCTTTTGGTGTGCAGACTGTAGATGAGGGTTTATACGCTGTGTTTACTTTACGTGGATCTTATAGCGGATTGTTGGATCTTTATTTCAATATTTATATTAAATGGTTGCCTATAAGCGATTATAAGCTGCGAAAGAAGAGTGCTTTTGAAAAGTATCTGAATAGTCCCGATAAGGTGTCGGAAGACGAATTACTGACCGAAATATATGTGCCTGTATCTAAAAAGAAAATGTAATATGTTTATATTATTTATTTACTTAACATTGAAAAGAAAATAAACATTCAAAATGGATATAATAACACTAACCAGCCAAAATCTCTCAAGTGAACATATCTGTTGTTCGATGAGCAGTAAATCAACAGAATCAGGTGTCGCAGCAAAAAAAGAATGGCTTGGTTGCCGTCTTCAGGAGGGACTGAAATTTAAAAAATTAGATGCGAGAGGCAAGGTTTTTATAGAATATTTACCGGCGGAGAATGCTTGGCTACCCATCGACGCAGAAGGATATATGCTAATCAACTGTTTTTGGGTTTCCGGCTCATTCAAAGGACATGGTTATGGAAAACAACTACTGGCTGAGTGCGAATCCGATGCACTTGATCAAGGCTGTAAAGGCATAGCTTTGATTGTCGGAAGTAAGAAGAAACCTTACTTGTCAGACAAATCATTTATGATTCGACACGGATACGAAATATGTGATAGCTGTGCACCTTTTTTCGAATTGGCAGTGAAGCGGTTTGAAAATGATGCCCAATTACCTCGATTCAAAAGTTGTGCACATCAAGGTCTGGGTGAAGGAGTATATGGAATAGATATATTTTATACAGCTCAATGTCCGTTCACAGTGCCATATACTGAACTGCTTGAGCCTGTAATTACGGAAACTAATTATCCTATTCGTATTTATCAGATAAAGACGAAAGAGGAGGCTCAGAACCATGTCTGCCCGGTTACTACTTATAGCGCTTTTATAGATGGACAGTTTTACTCGAATGAAATATTTACACCTGATAAACTGAGAAAATTACTGGCTAATATAAGTGCACAGTAAGAATTATTTCATAATAATCTCCACCATATTTTCATAAAAAGCATCATATTGTTCTTTGCTTATCTGGTGATTATGACTCAGCAAGACTAGTTTATGAGGTGCATATTTTTTATTGTAAGGCGGATGATAATGATCGTACTCGTTTATATTAAAATTCAGCCTTTCATAAAAGCGAAGCCTTTTAATAGAAATGTCGTCTGTTAAGGGATCGATCTCCACCAGAACCGTTTTCTCTTTTTTATTTATAAACTCATGGAGTATAAGCGAACCGTAGTTTTGGCCTCTTAATTTATCGTTAACGGCAAAATGTTCGATGTAAATATATTCTTCAAACTCCCAATAGGCAATAAATGCTATTAAGGTTGAATTTTCAATTGTACATTCGAGAGAGTAGCGATCACTCTCAAATGCTTTTATTTGCTGGGCTGTGTCCCTTTGCTCATGTATTGGGAATGAAGTCGAGTATATTGGACGAAAAATATCATACCACTTGTCGTTAATATCTTTTATTAAATGAACTTTACTTAACATTTTTCTCTTATCAAATTTTTTATACTTCTTCGAACGCCTTGTCGTATTTTACGGTTCCTCTTACGCCTGATAGAGCATCCTTTACGAGTTCCACTGCCATAAATACATTGGCCGGAACATTAAAGGGTGCTTTGATACCCCACTTGTTTGTGGGTGCAAATCCAAATCTCGGATAATAATGTTCATGTCCCAGTACAATAGCCGATTCATATCCCAGTTCCTTTGCTTTTTTCAGGCCGTGCTGTATCAATTGAGTCCCGATACCCTTTCGCTGCAATTCTGGCTTGACAGCTATAGGTGCAAGGGCAAGGCTTTCTGTCTCTGTTTCCTCATTGACGATTTTTATAGTAGTGAACAGAATATGGCCTACCAGCTTATTCTCTATTGTGGCGACTAACGATAGCTCGGGTATAAAATTCTCACTACCTCTTAAACGGTCAACCAACTGTGCCTCGTCTCTCCCCTCGAAAGCTGTGCTATTGATGTTATATACGGCGGGAAAATCAGTTGCATCTTCCTGCCTGATTTCAACTGTTATACTATTGTTTTTCATGACTATAGTTTATATAAGTGGCTAGTAAATATACCAATAAAAAAACTATTTATAAAGGATTTTAGATGTTAATATTTTTTATTTAGTTATTTGTCGATATCTTGAATAAGAAGGTTCTCTTCTTTTTTCTATCAGAATGTGTTACATTTGTACACATAAAAAGTGATACACAAATTTTAAACGGTTAGATTATGAGGACGCATTTGTTTTTAATTCTATTTACAATAAGTACGTTAGGGATATTATTTACTTCTTGTGGGAGTGATGATGATTATGTGCCAGACTTAACAATGTATGATAATTCTGTTCTGCAGGGTAAATATAATGGTACATGCAAAGTTGATTTAATAGATATTAAAAGACCTACCGAGAATTTGAATACAACAATGTATCTTAAGAATACCTCTGATGCGAAAGTTTTATATATGATAACTGATGAATTTGGTCTTATTGATAGTGGAGATAAGGTGAGAAATTTCAAATATACTTCTCTGGATAAAACTGCATGTATATTTACAATTGGTGCATTTGGTAACACAGATCGGGTTGGGAGTAATATTCCTGAGTATATAACAAAATGGTTTTCGGATGACTTCGATAAAATTAATAAAGTAGACTTAAACTTAAATCAAACCACTGCAAATTATACATTTGCTACAGAAACACTTACATATACACTTAAAGGAACATTGAAACTTTATGTGGAAATCGGATCTGAAAGTTTTGAGAAAACGAATGAAATCCAATATACATATTCAGTCGTTAAGCAATAAAAACAAGTTGTTTTGTAAAATCTAATATTAATAAAAGCTGATCCATATTTTTTGGATCAGCTTTTATTATTTACGCTAGATAGCTGATAATTAAAACTATTTCTTAATTATTTTGTTTAAAATATAGGCTCACGACTGAAAAGGTGGGCAGAGTAGTTGAATTAAAGTTAGTAGAAAGATGAAAAAAATATTTGTAATGGCAGGCTTTGCCGTTTTGATGTTTGGTTTTGTAGCGTGTACAGAGACTAAGAAAGATACTCAGGACGCTAAAGAATCTATAGAAAATGCAGCGGACGATCTTAAAAAAGAAGCGAATGAAACGCAGAAATCTATAGAAAATACAGCAGAAGAGGCAAAAAAACAATCGGAAAGTAAAGCTGATGAGTTGAAGGAAAAAGCCGATGATGTTGTAAGTAGTACGAAAAAAGAGGTTTCTAAAGACGCTGATAAAGCTAAGGCTGCAGTAAAAGATGCAGCCCAAGATGCAGAAAAGAAAGCTAAAGAAGCAAGCGATAAAGCAAAAGCTGAAGCTCAAAAAGCAGCAGACGCAGCGAAAAAATTATAATAATAAAAAATTGGTGTTTTATTATAACATAACAGTAAAAGTCTTGATAACCAGATATCAAGACTTTGTTTGTTAGATAAAGAGATCTTTTGTAAAATAAGAGATCGTAAAAAACGTTTATTCTCTGCATGAATGTTATTAAAACAATAAATACTAATTAAATTAAAGGTAAAAAGCTCGTTTACAGCATTGATATCAACAGGAAAAGATATATCTTTGTAGTCCGAGTCACAGTAGACCATTTGCAAAACGATGAATAAGCTTTATATATTTTTTCTTTTAATAACCTTCTTCTTGGCTGGTTGTACAAACAATAGCGATGAGTCTGGGGGGACTGATCCCGATCCTGAATTTACAGAAACGAATAAACCGCTTTCTGTGCAGAATATTACAGGTAAGTGGGAGGTATATAATTTTACTAAGACAGTGAATTCTGGCACACCTCTTCGATATGTCGATATTGATGGTTTTACTATAACTTTTAATGCTGATAATACATTCTCGGAGGCTAATGCCCGAGGTGATTTGGGTAATAAAGGTGAATATGAAATATCGAGATCGGACTCTATAACATTTCGTTTTAAGAACGAAGATCAAGAGAATGATACTACAGGCTATATTGTTACACTTTTAAGTGATAAGAGGCTTGTCACGCTTGATTCGTATTTCGCTCAACTTGCAGGCTCTTCTGCGGTTTTCCGTGTCAAGGATCTGAAATTCTGGCGAAATCTGGCTACTATGCCGACCGGACATCCGGGAGTAACCAAAGAAGATGTGACTATAGAAAGATTGCAAGGTCAATGGGAAATTTACTCTTATCGCGAATATATAGGCGGTAGTCTTGCTACTGATAATGCAGAGAAAGAAGCTTTATTTAAAGGTGTTACTTATTTGTTTAATCTGGATAAAACATATAAAGAGTTTGGAAAAAGTGGAGGATTAGCCACGCAAGGTACTTTTGTCATTGTAGATGATGTTGTTCATTTATTTGACAACGCACAGGAAGAGGGAGCAAATATTTCTTATACAGTGTGGATAACCAATTGGGTGAATGATGAATTTGTATTTTATCATATAACTATGGAAGTGGTGCCTGGATCGACTCAATTGAGAATTCGCGAATCCTTTACGAATTTGAGGAGAAAGGCTTCGTAGAAATTGATAAGGATAAGAATTAATATATAGATAGAACAATATTGGAAAACACCATTATTGTTCTATTTTTTTATACATTTGGCGATAAGATATAACAGACGTGAAAAAAGAAGTGATTTATGAAAACTATAGGTAATATTATTTGGTTTGTCTTCGGTGGTTTTATGATTGCAATAGAGTATTTTATTGCGGGTTTACTAATGATGCTTACCATAATTGGCATACCTTTTGGTATACAGGTTATGAAAATGGGCATGTTAGCTATTTGGCCTTTCGGACATAAAGTAGTTGAGGATGAAACTTCATCGGGATGCCTTAGTTTTGTAATGAATATCATCTGGATTATAGTAGGCGGATTCTGGATCGCGCTCACTCATCTCTTTTGGGGGATACTATTTTGTATAACAATTGTAGGTATTCCTTTCGGGAAGCAGCATTTCAAACTTATCAGGCTGGCCCTCGTTCCTTTTGGGAAACGTATCGAATAGAACTTCCTCTGAAATTTTAATTAAGGGAAACTATATTTATTATTTTCCGAAGTTTCCGATCGGAATGTGATCATAATATGATTGAAGCCCATCGATTGTAATATAGGATGTAGTAGTTGAATCGTATTCTCACGGCTTTTTGGTGCAAAATCCATTTTTAGAGCTTGAGCATATAATTCTTTTTCTGCATATCGGTAAGCCTCATCTGTTATTTTTTCAGATTCCCATAACCCATATTCTATATCATAGATGTGAGATTTCGAATGGTCTATCTTGCTGTGACATATTTCGGGTGCAGGTAGTGTTATACGGATCGAATCGCCTGCAGTATAAATATCTTTATCTCTGATTTTCGTTAAATCTACACATCCTATTACTTCGCCTGTTACTACAAGTACCGTTTTTGCATTAGGAAGCCATTCACGCACTTTCTTATACTCGATTATATCTTGTATACTATATCTTATCACTTCCAGATTGCCTAAAGCTTCAACTTTTTGTACAATCATGTTATGTGATATTTCGACTTTCGTTTCTTCATTTTTGGGCGAAACAATGAAGTATGTAATCAATCCTCCGATGAGACCTCCGATTATTAGTAATGTAAGTAATGCTCTTAATCTCATGCTGTTAAATTTTATTGTTCATAATCACAAACGAAAAAGAAAGTATAATCACCAACCGTGTCATTCTCTACATTGAGCCAGCGAATATTATTTTTAGCATGGGTTGTTCTTACAATGCGATTACCGAGTGAATCAAAATCTTCGACAGACAACACCCTGAATCGTTTATTTGTGCATTCGTAGAGGCAATTGTATATGCAATAACTAAAATCAATCCATTTATCGGCTTTTTCAGGCTTTCCCATTTTGGTATATTCTGCTTTTATCTTATCAGCATAGGCTTTGCGGCTCTTGTCGGATATGTATACTCGTTTCTCGCGTGCATACGTTACAGCACCCTCATGTCTTATACTTGCTGTGTCTATGTATATTTCTACATCTTCTATAACAGCTATGTTATGCCAGTTTTCGGGTTTGTCAGCCAATGTCTGAGTCGATTTACAGCTGGCAAAAAGGAGAGTTAATAGAGTAAAGAAGATAATTTTTTTATATTCCATAGCTTTATGTGTGTTCTTTGAATTAAGAACAAATATATGTTTTAAAAGTTTTCAACAGCATCTTTTATTCTCTAAATATCTAGTATATTATTATTATCTTTGTTAGATTAAAGTTGCAATTTTATTTATCATTTTGAAATGCATAATGATCAAAGTATATTATAGTTAAAACGGGATCTTTAATATTTTATTTATACAAAAAATAGAGCAATTCATAATATGAAATATATATCTGTATTCTGCGGTTCATCGAGTGGTAACGACAATGTTTTTCCGGAACAAGTCTCTTTATTGGGACAAACAATTGCACGCAGAGGATATGGTATCGTGTATGGTGGTGCCCATGTTGGTCTGATGGGTGCAGTAGCTGACGGTGCATTGAAGCAGGGCGGTCAGGTTATTGGTGTTATTCCGCAATTTCTTAAAAAGAAAGAATTGGAGCACAAAAAATTGACGAAAATACATGTTGTAGAAACTATGCACGAGCGTAAAGCTCTTATGAATGAACTAAGTGATGGGGTTATTGCCTTACCCGGAGGATATGGAACCATGGAAGAATTGTTTGAGATGCTTACATGGGCACAATTAGCATTACATAAGAAACCTATAGGCTTATTGAATATCGATGGTTTTTATGATTCTCTTATTGCTCTTTCGGATACGATGATTAAAAAAGGTTTCCTTAAAGATGAATATCGGGAATTACTTTTGGTTGATAATGATATTGAACGGTTATTGGATAAGATGGAGGCGTATAAGCCTCCGCTAAACGATAAGTGGTTCGTAACCGCATGAGAATAATATTCAAAACAAACTTTACATGAGAAAATTATTATTAATTAGTCTATCTGTATTCTGTTTTATAGGGGGCTATGCGCAAACAAAAGGAACAGTAAGTAAGCGTTCGGTAGAAAAGTCCTCGACAAAATCGAAAACGACGTATAGTTATTTTTTACTTGACCAAATGAAAGCCGTCGATGATGTTTACACAGCTTTCGTAGTTGATACAAGAGCTTTCTGGAATAAAGAGCCTGACTGTGATTTGTCAAAATTGGTTGATGAACGTGTATTGCAGATAACACAAATCAGAAGTACTGTTAATTTGAGCCCAGTGTATATCGGAGGAGATGATTATCGTGAATCTGTAATTGATTATATTGAGGCTGTGAGCCAAAAGGTGAAAACATTGTATGGCTATGCTATTATCGACCCGAATACGCAAGCAGAAGAATATGATGAGGCAATGAAGGTTTTTGATGAAGCTACAGATGTAGCAATGGAAAAGCGAAATAAATTGAAAGAAGTAAAAAATATTTATGAAAAGACTTTTTATATAGAAAAATAGAAAATTATGGCATTAAATGTTGGAGATAAAATACCTGAGATACTAGGCGTCAATCAAGATGGGGTAGAGGTTAAAGCGAGTGATTATACAGGGCGGAAGCTAGTCCTTTATTTTTATCCGAAAGATAATACTCCCGGTTGTACAGCCGAAGCTTGTAGCTTAAGAGATAATTTTGGGGACTTGCGAAAAGCCGGTTATGAAATACTTGGTGCGAGTCTCGATGATGAAAAGTCTCATAAGAAATTTATCGAAAAGCAACAATTGCCTTTTCCTCTTATTGCCGATACAGACAAGCGTCTGATAGAAGAGTTTGGCGTATGGGGAGAGAAAAAGTTTATGGGGAAAGATTATATGGGTATTTTGCGTACCACATTCCTGATAAATGAACAAGGGATAATAGAAAAAATAATAGGTCCGAAAGAAATTAAGACTAAAGATCACGGTCAACAAATATTAAATCAGTAATAACAAATATATAAAGGAAGATTATAATGGCAGAAGAAAAAGAGAAAAAGGAAAAAACATCTCTCAATCCGGAAAAAATGAAAGCCTTACAGGCTGCAATGGATAAGATAGAGAAAAGCTACGGAAAAGGCTCTATCATGAAAATGGGAGATGATAAAATTGATGAAATAGCTGTTATTCCGACAGGTTCTATTGCACTGAATGCTGCTCTTGGCGTTGGTGGATATCCTCGTGGAAGGGTAGTAGAGATATATGGCCCAGAATCGTCGGGTAAAACTACATTGGCCATTCATGCTATTGCAGAAGCCCAAAAGGCAGGTGGTATTGCAGCGTTTGTTGATGCAGAGCATGCTTTCGACAGATTCTATGCAGAGAAATTAGGTGTAGATATTGCGAATCTTTTGATTTCGCAACCCGATAGTGGAGAGCAAGCTTTGGAGATAACAGAGCAATTGATCCGTTCATCGGCTATCGATATCATCGTTATCGACTCGGTGGCTGCCCTGGCGCCTAAGGCTGAGCTGGAAGGTGAAATGGGAGACTCTAAAATGGGTCTACAGGCACGTTTAATGTCGCAAGCATTGCGTAAATTGACTGCTGCGATTAATAAAACAAATACAACTTGTATTTTTATCAATCAGTTGCGTGACAAGATCGGTGTGATGTTCGGTTCTCCCGAAACTACGACTGGTGGTAATGCATTGAAATATTATGCATCGGTACGTCTTGATATTCGCCGTATCGGGCAGTTGAAAGATGGTGACGACGTGAAAGGTAGCCAAACCCGTGTGAAAGTTGCTAAAAATAAAGTGGCACCTCCTTTCCGTAAGGCTGAATTCGATATCATGTATGGTGAAGGTATTTCACGTGCAGGTGAGATTGTCGATCTGGGTGCAGATTTAGGTATAGTAAAGAAAAGCGGTTCATGGTATAGCTATAACGAGACTAAATTAGGTCAGGGGCGCGAAGCTGCTAAGGATACTATAAAAGACAATCCTGAATTGGCTGAAGAACTGGAGGCACTAATTTTTGCTGCGCTTAAGAAGTAATTTTACTTATAAAATAAAGAAAAGGGCTTTGAATAATTATTCAAAGCCCTTTTTATATGATTTTTTCAGTATCGCTTATTAGTCGACATCGTATATTATAAATTCTTCTTCTTCAATATTTTCGGTTTCTCCTTTTTCTTCTTCATTTAGTATATTCTGTACTTCCTCATAAGAAAAACGACCAGTTAATCTGATTACATAATACTCTTTAATATCGCCTGCTACTATAATGAATTCATTTCGTGAATCTTTTTTTCCGGCTTTGAATAAAAATAAAACATCTCCGTTTTGCGTATTCAGGTTAAGCAACGATCTGTAGTCTTTATCTTTAGAGAAATGCGCAACTTCCTTTCTTATCTTTTGGGTCACAGTTTCATCGTGCGAAATATACATCTGCATTTCGTCAATCTTACTAAAGATCTTATCTATACTTGCACCGGCTGCATTTATACCATTACTGGAAGTTGATGCTAACATTTCACCCGAAAGATTCATCATCTCGATTCCTTTTATCTTGGCTATATTCTTGAATACATCTTTTGCATATATTTGTGAAAATGCTGAACATAATAAAAGTGTAGTAAGTATGAATAAGTGTTTTATCTTCATTTGTTTTCGTTTTTATATTAAGCCGTAAAGGTATATAAAAAAACGCCGGATGTATTTAGCATTCGGCGTTTTTGTTATTGATTATTGATCGAAGTAGCTTTATTACTTGCTGTTAGCTATCTTTTGTATATCCTGCGCTGTGAAACTGCCTAGTAGACGGATTATAGTGCACTCGTTAGGCTCACTTACCACCATGACCAGTTCTTTGAATTCAGTATCATTTTTCTTTTTCACGTAGAATGTGATATGATCTTCTTTGTCTTTTACAGTCATTAGCGATTCATACAATTTATCCTTGGTAAGAACTTCTGCTTCTTTTCTCATCATGGCTGCTATATTTGGCTTTTCACTTGTATATATTTCTACCTGATCCAGCTTGTTAGCTAGCCCTTTCAGGTCTGCTCCACCCATATTCATATTAGGAGCCATACTTAAAAGTGTTTTAGATATATATACAACAGAGATTTCATTATTGTTCGAAAATTTGTCGAACAAATTACTTTGCGCCTGTATGCCCATTGTGCTAAGCATAAGGGCTATAATGGTAAATAATATCTTTGTCTTCATAATTTATTTATTTTTTCGATTGAATGTTTTATCCAATATTTCGTTTGTTTTATCAATATTATTCGATACAAGCTCTAACTGATTCATTCCCTTATTGAGGTTTGCGGCTACAAGCAGTAGCGCTTTTTCTGCTTCTTTTTTAGCCTGATCCGGATCGGTAAATGTATCTTTTAATTCTTGCTTCTCTTGAAATTCGTTACCCGCTAGAATCGATGATTCGTGAGGTCTATTGTTGAAATAAAGTCCAACTGAAAATAAAATTGCTATACATGCCGCTGCACTAACAGCCCATATCCATAAATGTTTCTTGTTTCGACTTTTCTTTTTCTCATCTTTCTCTGCTAAACTATCGATCAGATCTTCCAGTTTTGATTCAAGAGTAGGGGGTACTTCTATGTTTTCTTCGCTTTGGAATAGTTGGAGAAATATTTCTTTTTCACCAAGTAATTCTTCAGCTACATTGTCACTTTCGAAATAGCGAAGCAGTATAAGCTCTTCTTCATGGCTTGTTTCACCATTATAAAAAGCGTCTAAAAGTATTTTTATTTCGTCAGTTTTCATATCTGTTCAATTGTTTAAATTGTTCCCGTATTGTTTTTCTGGCTCTAGATAGTGTTACCCTTATGTTCCCGGCACTAAGTCCTGTGATTTGTTCTATTTCTTCGTCAGTACAACTATCCCAGTGCTTGAGTATCATAACTTGCCACTGTTGTTCGGGGAGATTGTCGACCAATTGCCTTATATGATGTACTTCATCTTGCAGCTCTATCTGTTTCGACAGAGATTCTGTTTCGGGTATATCATAATCATAACTTGTCTGCCTATTTTTCTTAGTCTTCCGTAAATGATCCAGACATTGATTCCGAAGAATCACAACCGCAAATATTTCGGTATTTTCTATATTGTCTAAGTCGTTACGCTTATCCCAGAGTTTCGTATAGGTTTCCTGTACAATATCTTCGGCGCTGGACTCATTTTGTATAATGCGATATGCAATCCGGTATAATTTCTGATGATACGGGAGAAATACTTTTTTAAAGATTTCTACGTCCATATTATCACTCTTTTTTATAGTTGTTATTTTGCTCGCTTATAAAATCATTTAAGTCAGATTCGTCCATGTTAACAGACATTCTTACAAATACAATCTCGTCTTGTTCTATGCTAAAAACTAATATTTCAGATATAATATCTCCGTTTTTATTTGCGACGATACGTACATTCTCTCCATCTTCTTTTACTCTTATCAATGATTCATAACCGTTGCCGTCTTCAAAGCTATTCATTTTGTCCAGTAGCTGGTTTTTTGTTTCTAACGAAAACCCTTCAAGACTAAAAACTTCTATTGAATCTATTTTATGCATAAAGGGTGGCGTGTTAGATTTCAACTGACCTGTCGGATCAGCTGCCGCTGCCGCTTCGAATGAAGAATTGAGCATTGCCTTATTTACAACTTGATGGTCGCTGTTGCATGTCTTTTCGAAATAAGCAATTACACTGTTGATATCCTGAGCAAATGTAATTTGGCTTCCGGCTAATACGATGATTAGGCATATAAGAGTCTTCTTCATAATCGGGATTGTATTTATAAAAAATCTGTTTACTTATTGTATTTATTTACGAGCTCTGCAATATCGCTTTCTTTTATTTTCCCTTTAAGGTGTACTATTGCAGGATCGTTATCTTGACAAAGGATAACTATTTCGCGAATTAAATCCTTCTCTTTTTTTATCATTATGCGGACACCTTCGTTTCCGTCTTTTACTTGTATCAGAGTTTCGTAGCCACCTCCATCTTTCAGTTTGCTGATCTGTTGTGCATAATCGTTCTTTATGCTTGCCGAACAGCTACCGAGATCATATACTGCCATCGATTGTATTCCTTTGGCTATGGGTGCATCATTGCCTCCGCCCATTATTTTGGCACAGCTCATAAGGAAACCGCCAATTTTTACATTTTCCACATTATCGACTTTCGAGAATTTAGCCATTAATTGCTCTACACCTTGTGCGTAAGCCGCTTGACCAATGACGAAAGTAAGAATTAAACAAAATAGATACTTTTTCATAACAAATAGTATTGGTTAAAATTAATATTTTTTTGGTTGATGTGCACGAATCAATCATCTTTCAATTACAAGGACGAACCACATAATATATTTGTTACAAGAAATGTAAACTATTTTTGAAATACCACTTAGAGGTATAAAAAAAGAGTTGTACTCTTTCTAGGATTGTACAACTCTTCTATTTGGTAAGGTGCTGAGTAAACGCTTATTCTATTGGTGTAGTTTCTGAAGAATTAACAACAGCATCTTCAGTTTTCGAGAATTCAAATACAACATTGCCATCTTTTAAGAATGTCAGTGTGTTGCCGTTGATTGTTGCTTGTAATGGTGTTGCCAAAGCGCTTGTGAATTTATCTTCACCTTGCAAGCTAGGGCAAGCCATTTTAGTAGACATTACCGGACCGAAAGTCACTGTGTTCTCTGTTAAAGTAAAACTGGTACGATATGTATTACATCCTGCAAAACCAAATATTTTGCCATCTGCCGAAATTTCCATAGTTGGTTTTCTATCTGAAAATAGTGTAGCCAAGTCTTCACCTGTGAATGATGAAAGAGTCCACGATCCAGCTAGATTGTCGAGGCTAACAGGTTGTACACCTGAATTTTCTTTTGCCATTTCTCCTTTTTCGAATTGAAGTAATACTTTTTCACCTTCAGTGAATTGAAGTACTCCGTCTTTATTCAGTACCAGAACAAGATTTGGAGTTCCTAATGCTTTAAGAAATTCAGGTTCTGCATTTTTTTGAAAACACATCATCATTGTAGATCCAAGTTGAGGAGCAGCAAATTCATTTTTTTCATTCAGGGTAAATCCACCGAAATATCTGTTACAACCGGCCGAACCGGCTATCAGACTATCTGTAAAATTAAATTCAATACTTGGTATCGGTCCCTCAAAAGCAGTTGTTGCTTCTGTTCCATTTAGGGTTTTTAATACCCAATATCCAGCTAAATTATTTTTCTCAATTGGTTTAGTAGAACTACAGCTTTGGATTCCAAAACTTAACGCTACTGCTGTAACAACTAATGTTACTGACTTAAGTAAATGTTTCATAATTAATATTTAATAATTGTTTATTCTATTTTAAATTTATCTGCATCTTTCCATACAGGAAATTTTGCTCTAAATTTATCAATATCTTCTTTAGATATAGAAACTGTTTCGATCTGCTCTTGGTTTAATGGGATAGATGTCAGTATCTCACCTTTAGCATTAATTAACTTCGAACTGCCATCATGTTTGAGACCATTGCCATCTGTTCCGATTCTGTTCACACCGCATACATAACACATGTTTTCGATTGCTCGTGCGTCGAGTAATGTATTCCATACTTTTATGCGTGATGCGGGCCAATTGGCAACATATATGAGTACGTCATATTCATTATTTATATTGCGTGCCCATACGGGGAACCGAAGATCATAACAGACTAATAAACAAATGTTGAATCCTTTATGTTCAAATATTAAACGTTTTTCGCCTGAGGAAAAGAAGTCGGCTTCTTGTCCCATTCTGAATAAATGGCGTTTGTCGTAGTAATATTCGGACGATGCGGAAATGAAAAATGCACGGTTGAAATAATCACCGTTTTCTTTAGCAATAAAGCTGCCGCATATTGCGATATCATATTGGGAGGCATATTGCTTTATGTAAGTAATGGTTTCTTCGGATACGGTTTCGCCTAATTCGTGACTACGCATCGAGAACCCTGTTGTACACATCTCGGGCAGGACAACTATATCTGTTTGTCCTGCCAAAGAGGCTACTATATCTTTGATTTTCGATAAATTGGCTTGCTTGTTTTCCCAAACGATATCATATTGGGCAAGGCTTACTCTGAGTACAGTATCTTGCATGACTGTATTTATTTAGAGTGCAAATTTTTCAGGATGGCGGGGGGTTACACCTTTGTAAAAAGCTTTTATTTCAAGTATATCAGCCTCTACATCTCCTGTAGGTATAATGATTTTCTTGAAATCGGCTTCTTTCTTCTTATAGTCGAAAGCAGCAACGACAATCGGAACTTTTGCTGCAAGGGCTATGTAATAGAAACCCTTTTTCCATTCTTTATTGTGCTTGCGTGTTCCTTCAGGGGTAACTGCTAATTGAAATTTTTCATTAGAGTTATAAAGGTCCGTCATTTGTTCTATTAACGATGTGTTTTTAGAACGATCCACAGGTACTCCTCCAATTGCTTTAAATATAAGATTCATAGGGAAGAAGAACCAATCTTTCTTTATCAGAAAAGAAGCATGTTTTCCCATCGATGTATATATTACAAGCCCAAGAGGTAAATCCCAATTGCTGGTGTGAGGAGCAACACAAATAACACACTTGTCGGGAATGTCAGTCAATCCGACTATTTTCCACCCAATCGATTTGAGTATGAACTTACAAATTGCTTTCATTAACCGAGCGCGGTAATTTCTTTTCCTATTATGTTTATTTGCTCTTGAATATCGCTGCGTAATTTTTTGTAATAAGCTTTAGTTCTACCTTTTACTTCTTTGCCTTCACTCACACTTACACGCTTTAGTAAGTTATCATGAATTTCTGCAATGTGAGCGATGACTTTGTCGGCTGCTTCTTTGTCTGCATCCATCACAAATACCTTATAGAATATGCAATCACCATAAAGTAAGTCCATTGATGCATTTATCTGTTTTTTCAAATCTTTTCTACTACTCATATTAAAATAAATTTGTATTTTTAAAAATTATAACCATCTTTAGGTAAACTAATAACGAAGGGCAAAGATACTAAAAAGACTTTACTTCTTCCTTCACATTAAGATTAATTGGGTTTAGAAAAAGACAACAGAAAAAAAACATTATGGCAAAAAAGAACTCTAAAACAGACTATATTTTTGAGACTAGTTGGGAAGTATGTAATAAGGTAGGGGGTATTTATACCGTTTTGTCGACGAGAGCAAAATCCATGCAGGATTTGCATAAAGACAAAGTTATTTTTATAGGTCCGGATGTTTGGACAAAAGAAAAGAGTCCTTGGTTCGAAGAAGATGAAAATCTTCTGGCCGATTGGAAAAAAGTTGCTTCTGCGCAGGATAATTTAAAAATCCGTATAGGACGTTGGGATGTACCGGGAAAACCGATTGTCATTTTAGTGAATTTCAATCAGTTCTATTCTCGAAAGGATACAATATATGCTGAAATGTGGAACGAATTTGGAGTAGATTCTTTGCATGCATATGGCGATTATGACGAATCGTGTATGTTTGCCTACGCCACAGGAGTCGTTATTGAAAGCTTTTACAAGTTTCATAAACTGGAAAAGAAAAATGTGGTAGCCCACTTCAATGAATGGATGTTGGGTATGGGTGCACTGTATGTGAAAAAACACCTGCCTCGCATTGGTACTTTATTTACTACACATGCTACTTCTATTGGTCGTTCAATAGCCGGAAATGGAAAACCGTTGTACAATTACTTAGCGGCTTACGATAGTGATCAGATGGCTCGTGAGTTGAACATGACCGCAAAACATTCTGTCGAAAAGGCGGCAGCACAACAAGTAGATTGTTTTACTACTGTAAGTGATATAACGGCTCGTGAATGTAAGCAATTGCTTCATCGTGAACCGATAGTTACTCCAAATGGTTTTGAGAAAGATTTTATACCTACGGGCGAAGCTCATGAGAAAAAACGTATTGCTGCTCGTAAAGCCCTGATCAATGTGACCGAGAAGTTACTAGGCTACGAGATAGAGAACGATGCTTTATTGGTGGCCACCAGTGGCCGATACGAGTATCGTAACAAAGGCATAGATGTATTTATAGATTCTATGGCGCGATTGGAAAAAATAAAGCAATTACAGAAAGATGTTATTGCATTCATAATGGTTCCTGCATGGATTGACGGCCCTCGAGCCGATTTGCAAGAACGTCTGGCAAAAAAGAAAATCCCTAAAGACCAGCTAAATCATCCGTATGTTACTCACTGGTTGCGTAATATGAATCACGATTCGGTATTGAATCAACTGGACTATCTGAAAATAGAAAATAAGAAAGAAGATAAAGTGAAAATCGTGTTTGTACCTTCTTATCTGAATGGATCGGATGGTATCTTCAACATGACGTATTATGATTTATTGATAGGTATGGATTTAACTGTATTTCCGTCTTATTATGAACCATGGGGATATACTCCTCACGAAAGTATTGCTTTCTCGGTACCGACTATAACAACCACACTAGCCGGATTTGGTCTGTGGATGCGTAAGATGGGCGATGAACGCGGTATGAGTGATGGTGCAGAAGTAATAAAGCGTGATGATTATAATTTCATAGAAGTTTCGGAAGATATATGTAATCGTGTATTTGAAATGACTACTAAAAGTGAAGAACAGGAAGTTCTGCTTCGTGAGTCGGCTTTAGATAGAGCGGGACTGGCCGATTGGGCACATTTTTATAAATACTATGAAGATGCTTACGCCTTAGCATTGGAAGAAGCGCAGGAACGAAATAAAATTTAACTTTAGCAAACGATTGCACTTCTAATTGATCTTTATATCAGATGAATATAGCAAATAATAAATCTTATTTAATTATATTTGCTTTATTCATGATTGATGGGTCAAATCACTAAAATTAAAGAACCAATAATAAAAACAAGCATTATGAAAATTAAATCAAGCTATTCGAACTCACCATCTTGGAGGAGTGCGCATACGCAAGTAAGATTACAAAAAGAATTGCTCCCTCTCGAAAAAATAGCTCACAATCTATGGTGGGTGTGGAATAACGACGCAACTGAATTGTTTGGAGATATGGATCCTGAACTCTGGAGAGAGGTGAACCATAATCCTGTTCTGATGCTTCAGAAGCTTTCTTACGAACGATCGGAAAAAATACTGGCAGATGCAGATTTGATGGCACGTGTTAAAAAAATCATCAAGAAGTTTGATGATTATATGACACAAAAATATGATACGAACAAAACATCTATTGCCTATTTCAGTATGGAGTACGGCTTTACACATGTGCTTAAAATTTACTCTGGTGGACTTGGAGTCCTTGCAGGTGATTATTTGAAAGAAGCAAGTGATAGTCATGTAGATCTTACAGGGGTAGGTTTCTTGTATCGTTACGGATATTTCACTCAGGCGATCTCTCCCGACGGACAACAGGTCGCTGAATACGAACCGCAAAATTTTGGTGAACTGCCTATAGAACAAGTGTTTAACGAGGATGGAAATCCTATGATTTTAGCCGTTCCGTATCACGATAGATCTGTTTATGCAAACGTATGGAAAGTAAACGTGGGACGTATCACATTGTATCTTCTGGATACTGATACAGACTTAAATAGCGAATACGACCGTTCTATTACGCATCAATTGTATGGCGGTGACTGGGAGAATCGTATGAAACAAGAATATCTGTTAGGTATCGGTGGTATTTTACTATTGAACAAGCTAGGTATCAAAAAAGAAATATATCATTGCAACGAGGGTCACGCAGCCTTTATCAACGTTCAACGTCTCTTAGACCTTATCGAAGGTGAAGGTTTATCATTCAACCAAGCATTAGAAGTTGTTCGTGCATCAGGCTTGTACACTGTGCATACTCCGGTTCCTGCAGGTCACGATTATTTCGATGAAGGTTTGCTTGGTAAATATCTAGGTGGCTATCCGGCACGTTTGGGTATCTCGTGGCAAGAATTTGTTGATATGGGACGTGAACATCCGGGTTCTTCCGAAAAATTCAGCATGAGTGCATTTGCATTGAATACTTGCTTGGAAGCCAACGGTGTAAGTTTGTTACACGGTAGAGTTTCACGCGAAATGTTCCAACCAATATGGCCTAGTTATTTTGCAGAAGAACTTCATGTAGGACATGTAACCAATGGTGTACATTTACCTACATGGACTGCTAAAGAAATGAAAGAGTTATACGAGAAGACTTTTGATAAAACTTTCTATGATGATCAATCTAATCATGATATCTGGAAGGAGATATATAAAGTTTCGGACAAAGAAATCTGGAAAGTACGTTCTACCTTGAAACGTCGTTTGATTCAATACGTTCAGGAGCAAATGAAAGAAGGATGGATCAAAAACCAAAAAGCTCCGTCTACTATTTTCTCTATTGTGGATAAAATTAATCCGGATGCGTTACTAGTTGGTTTCGGTCGTCGTTTTGCAACATATAAACGCGCACATTTATTATTTACAGATCTCGATCGTTTGTCGAAATTAGTAAACAATGAAAAACATCCTATCCAATTCTTATTTACAGGAAAAGCCCATCCTGCCGATGGTGCCGGACAAGGATTAATTAAACAAATCATAGAGGTTTCTCGTCGTCCCGAATTTATAGGAAAGATTATTTTCTTGGAAAATTACGATATGCGTTTAGCAAAACGTTTAATTTCAGGAGTAGATATCTGGCTGAATACACCTACTCGTCCGCTTGAAGCTTCGGGTACATCCGGCGAAAAAGCTGAAATGAATGGTGTATTGAACTTCTCTGTTCTTGATGGATGGTGGTATGAAGGTTATCGCGAAGATGGCGGATGGTGTCTGACCGATAAACGTACTTATACTAATCAGGCTTATCAGGATGAATTGGATGCTTCGACTATATATTCTACATTCGAAAATCAAATATTGCCATTGTATTATGCTCGTAATACTGCGGGTTATTCTCCAGAGTGGATTCAATATATCAAAAATTCGATAGCTCACATTGCTCCTGAATATACGACTAAACGTATGATAGATGATTACATAAAAGGATTCTATCTGCCATTAGCAGAGCGTACCAAATTGGTTACAGCTAACGGATATGCTAAAGCTAAGGAATTAGCTGCATGGAAAGAAGATACAGCTGCTAAGTGGGGCGATTTTACGGTAGAGTCTATAACTGTATCGGGGAAAGATGCTCCGGGAGTGACTTCGCTTGTAAATCTATCTGAAGGTGACAAAATGACTACGGAAATAGTTATTGATAAAAAAGATATGGTTGGCGATTTAGGTATCGATTGTGTTTTGGTTCAATATGATCCGGAAAAACAAATTGATAAATTTATCAAGACCGAAGAATTTACGCTGGTTAAGAAAGAAGGAAGTAAGCTTCATTTCGAAATTGATATGGTAGCTAAGATTCCGGGTACTTGTAAATTTGCTTATCGTGTATTCCCTAAACATCCGGACATGGCTCATCGTCAAGATTTTGCTTATGTACGCTGGATTTAATAGATCGAGTCTTTAATATAAAAGGGGTGAGTTTATTCAAATAAACTCACCCCTTTATTTTTTATCAGATTGTTTTTATCTTGCAGTAGCTATTTGAGCTATTTTATCAGATTCATATATATGATAGCCTATAGTATTCTGTTGGGCTATATTAAACATTGCACGAGCAACCCTCTTAGCTTTAATCGCTCTGTATTTTTTTAGTTTGCCAATAAGGACAAGTGAAGCCACTTTCATGAAGTATTCGCCTAATTTCTCTCCTAATCTGAATTCTTTTCTATTCCCCAATAAGAGAGAGGGACGAAATATAGAAATAGATTGGAAAGCAAGTTTTCTTAATACATCCTCGCATTTACCTTTTGTCCGCAAATAGAAATTCCCTGATTGGGCGTTAGCGCCAATAGCAGATATGATAAGATACTGTTTAACCCCCTTGCTTGCTGCAACTTTAGCAAAATTGGAAGGGTAGTGTAAATCTACTTTCTCAAAAACCTCTTGCGAACCGGCTTTTTTTATTGTCGTACCCAAACAGCAAAACATATCATCGCCATCAATCAAATCTTGATATAAATCGATGTTTTCGAAATCGATAGCATATTCTGTCAGTTTTGAGTGAGATAGTCCTGTCTCTTTCCGCACGAAGCTGACTACCTTATCATAAATATTGCTGTTGAGCAGTATTTGTAATAAGTGAGACCCTGTCAAACCTGTACTACCTAATATAATTGCAGTTTTATTCATATCGTTTATCTTTTTGGTAAGGTTTTTTACTGTCATGAGTATCATATCTCTACCTGTGAGAATATACTTTTTATATATTTTAGTGACAGTTCTTCTTAGATATTGCTAATATAATGATTCTTATGTTTAATAAGCTATATCTATAATCTAATTTATTATAAACTAACTATTTAAAATCGTTTTTAACCGGGTTTAAGACGAATGATATCTTTATATAATCCCCTAATAGTAAGAGATATTCTTAGTTTGAGAATTCTATATGATACTTATTCCAAGTCTATTACTGTAATGCCCGAGCCTCCAAACTGTACATGTTCATCCTGATAGTTGCGTACGCCATGTACTGTTCTAAGATAATCGCGAATCATTTGGCGTAATGCACCCGTGCCTGTTCCGTGCAGAATACGTATGCGGGGCATTCCTACAAGTATAGCATCATCAATGAAATACATGACAGCTTGCAAGGCTTCATCCCCACGCATGCCACGTACGTCGATATCTTGTTTGAAATTCAGCTTCTTGTCTCGAATATCGTCGCTTACTGCAGCATTAACAAGCGTACTTTTGCTATCTCGTTTTATCTGGTTTTTACTTATATATTCAAGCGTATCGAGCTTTACGGTAGATTTTATCATGCCGAAAGCTACAACAGCGTTTGTTTTCTGTATTTCTAGAACCTGACCGACTGATGTTTGTCCTTTGATGCGGACATTATCACCGATAGATATTATAGCATCCTTTTTCTCTTTTACAGTGGTCTCTTTTTGTTTTTTGTTTTTCTCGCGATCCTTTAGCTTTTGTATCTTCTGAGCAATTTTGTCATCTAAGCGATCATCTTCATTTTCCAGTGAAGATTTGAATTCAGTTAGACTTTGACGCGCTTGCTTAGTCTTTTCTTTATCGGCTTGCGATTCACGTATGGTACGTATTGTATTTTCTATTTTAGCATTGGCATCCGACAGAATGCGTTCAGCTTCTGCCTTCGATTGACGGATTATTTCTTTCCGTTGTTTTTCTACCGATAATAAATCTGTTTCGTAAGTCGAGGTAATTTCTTCCAGACGCTTTTCCTTTTGCCGAATATTTTGCCGTTTAGATTCCCAATAGCGTTTATCACGCACAATATCTTGCAGATATTTGTCCATATTGATATAGTCACTACCCACCAATTCGGAAGCATCAGCGATTACATCTTCGGGTAATCCGATTTTTCTGGCTATTTCGATAGCGAAAGAGCTTCCCGGATTTCCGATAGACAATATGAATAACGGCTGCATCAAATGGCGATCGTAAAGCATAGCTCCATTTATAACACCTTTATTCTCGTTCGCGAAATGTTTAAGATTCTGATAATGGGTCGTTATAACTCCATACGATTTTTTTTCATTGAATCGCTTTAGTAACGATTCTGCAATTGCACCGCCTATCTGTGGTTCTGTTCCTCCCCCGAATTCATCGATTAAAAGGATTGTTTTTTCATTGCAATTCTTTACAAAAAATTTCATGTTGGTAAGGTGAGAGCTGTATGTGCTTAAATCGTTTTCTATCGATTGTTCGTCACCTATGTCGATAAATATTTGTTCGAATATGCCAACGATAGAGTTTTCTGCTACGGGTATCGGGATACCGCATTGCACCATATATTGGAGCAATCCTACTGTTTTTAGGCAAACCGATTTTCCTCCGGCATTGGGACCCGATATAATTAATAATCTGTTTTCTTCTTCCAACTCTATATCGAGAGGTACTATTTCTTTATTTTGTTTTCGGTGCGAAAGGAATAACAAAGGATGTTTGGCTCTATACCATCTTATCAGTTGATTATTTTCTATAGTTGGCTTAATGGCATCTATATCGATCGAAAAAGTAGCTTTTGATCTGATAAAATCGATCATCGCCAGAAAATCGTACGATTGCATGATTTCGGGGACAAACGGGCGTACGACATTGGTGAAGGCGGTCAGAATCTTTATGATCTCACGGCGTTCTTCACTTTCGAGTTCGCGTATGCGGTTGTTTGACTCCACAACTTCTGCGGGTTCTATAAATACTGTTTTACCCGAAGCAGATTCATCATGCACAATACCTTTAATCTTTCGTTTAAATGCAGGGGCGACAGGGATAACCAGACGGCCATCACGCATGGTAGGGGTAACATCTTTTTCAACTAAGCCTTCTTTCTGTGCCGAACGAAGAATTGCATTGAGGCTTTTCGAGATTCCACTTGCTATATGGGATATTTCACGGCGGATTTTCCCGAGTTCGGGAGACGCATTATCTTTAATATGTCCATATTTATCGAGAATGGCATCTATCTGATTAATCAATTGAGGGAAAATCATTACTTCTCCTGCCAATTCTTGTAGGTGCGGATAGGGTGAATCTTCGTCTTCTCCTTTCTTTAAAAAGCTTACAATATCACGAATAGTTTGCAGTGAACGGCGCAAGTCGAATAATGCACTTTCGTCTATCCATGTTCCCTCCACACCAATATTTCTTAATACGGGGCGGACATCAATAAAATAATTTGTCGGAAAATCATCCTCTTCTTGTATGATGCGAACAAATTCTTCGGTTTGGAATAAAGATTCTATAATAGATATATAGTCGGAAGAGAAGTTCATTTCTTGAACTTTTTCTTCTCCTAAAGAGCTAAGACATTTTCCTGTTAATAATTGGCGGATTTTGTCGAAGCCTATTTTTGATTCGAAATTATCGGGATAAATCACCTTTATATTTATTTTTTGTTTTGGGATACAAAGATAGTGAATTATGTATCAAAATATTAAAAATATAGATAGGCTAATTTGCGATGAGGATATATTATATATTGCTAGTCTTATCTCATAGATACGTAGAGATTCGCAAGATTGGACAAAAGCCGATACTCAAAAATAAGATAGATTTGCATTCGTATTAACACTATAAATTATTATTATGAATGAGAATGTATGTCAGAGCTGTGGTATGCCAATGACCGCTAAAGAACAATTGGGAACAAATGGTGATGGAACTAGCAATGCTGATTATTGTGTTTATTGTTACAAAGATGGTAACTTTACGAGTGAAGAAACAATGGATGAAATGATCGAAGCATCTGCGGAGTATCCCGAGTCGTTACAAGATGAAAAGGGTAATCGTATTACAAAAGAAGAATTTATTGCTAGTATGAAAGCTTATTTTCCAACTTTAAAGCGTTGGAAGAGTAATTAAAGAAAACACACTTAATGAAAGAGCCAATTTGTCAAAGTTGTGGTATGTCGATGGCTGCCATCGAACATTTTGGAACCAATAGTAACAATAGTCGAAGCGATGACTATTGTTGCTTTTGTTTCCAGAAAGGAAAGTTTACCGATGATAAGAGTTTAGATGAAACAATTGAAGATTCTATAAGCTATTTTGACGATTATCAGAAAATAGATGGGCGTTTTATTACAAAGGATGAGGTTGCATTAAAAGAAAGGATGAAGATTTCGGCATTAAAGCGTTGGGCTTCGCACGAGAATACTCATCAGGAATATTATAAATCGGTAAATAGAGTAGTCGATTATATAAATGATCAACTGGCTTCATCTATTAATTTATCCGATTTGGCAGGCGTGGCTCACCTCTCAGATTTTCATTTTCATCGGATTTTTAAAGCTATAATGAATGAAAGCCCGGGTGATTATATCCAGCGGTTGAGGCTAGAAAAAACATCATTTATATTGCAAACTACTAAACAGCCCTTGTCTGAAATTGCAGAACAGATCGGTTATCAGAGTCCTCATGCTCTGTCTAAAGCATTTAAGAAGAGATTTGGAATAAGTCCTTCAGTGTTTCGGAAACGGCCGGCAGAATTATCAGTTGCTATAAGAGAGCCGTTAGAAAACTTGTTGTTACATCCTGAAATTAGAGAAATTAAGTCTCAGGAAGTTGTCTATACACGTATTATTGATCCATTTAATTTTTCAGATGCTTATACTAAGGCATGGGATAAACTTATTAATTATTTAAATATAAGTGGCATACCAAACGAAGATTATCAATATTTATGTTTAAGCCGTGATATTTCTACTATTACCAATCCTGAGCATATTCGTATGTATGCATGTATAAGTACAGCGAAAAAGATAAAGACGAGTGGCCATTTCGGTGTGCAAACTATTGAGGGTGGATTATATGCTGTCTTTAAATATAAGGGTGCATATGACAAACTCGAAATAGTATATTGTAATATTTATAGGTATTGGATTCCTCAAAGTGCTTTTCAGTTAAGAGACAATATGTCTTTTGAAAAATATTTGAACAGCCCCAATCAAGTTGAAAAAGATGATTTATTGACAGAGGTATATATACCAGTAGTTCCTATTTGAATTTCATAGTAGCATATAATAGATAGTAACTGAGACATCGTTACAAAAATTAATGAAAGAAGGATGGCTCATTTTAGAGCTGTCATTCATGTTACACAGCAAAGAATGTCAGATCTAACGCTAAACTATTGATATGTGATGTTTTAAAACATGTATAAATGTTTCCTGAGGAGTGAACATGTTTTTGTTTAACAATGTTAAATAGTTAGATCCGTGAGTATTTAACATCTAATTTTAGCTACTATGAAAAATTATCTGATTTGCTTAAAAAAGAGCCGAATGTTTAAGATCGTTATTAGTCTGATGGTATTCTTTGTGTTAATTGCTATTCCTTGCGAGGCCCAAATGGATGAACCTTACCTTCATGGCCCTTCTGCATTATCTCATAATGAAATAGGAGTTTTCACTTTTGACCAAGATATAGGGTATACCTCCGTGATTAGATGGGAAGTTACAGATGAAGACTTAGAAATAATAAGTAGAGGTGCAACGCAACTAACAGTTAGAGCAAAATCTCCGTTTTTCCTTAATAAATATACGACTGTTAAAGCTCATTTTCTAAAACAAGAAGGAACTGATAGGGAATATGATTCCAGATCATCTACCCTTACTCTAGTAAGTATGCTACCCCAAATTACCGCCTTTGACGAGTATGACTATCCTTTCTACCCTGGCGAGATACACAGATTATATTTGCCCAAATTGCCGGAAAGAACTACTATAAAATGGGTTAATGGCGAAAATATGGAATTAAAGTTTGGGCAAGGTACAACAGAAGCCGGATTCCTTAAATATGGCAACTCCTATGGAGAAGCTAGTGCGATACTTAATTATTACGGACATGAATTTATTATCAAATTTAGTGAGGCAATAGGGAACCGTCCTCCATTTGATATATGTTACAAAAGTCTTCCGAAAGACCCTGGGATTACATGTTATCCTAAAATAAAGTCATGTCAATCTTCAGTCGTTCCCGGAGATCGCATTGTTTACTATATTGATGACTTCCCTAGTGATGCTATCATCAATTGGATAGAAATATTTAATTCTATCATTGAACCTACCTATATTGATGGAGCAGGAGTCGGATTGTTTCACAATCAATATGCATCCTATACAGCTCTCGGGAAAGGTAATCCAACGGTTTTTGCAACAGTTTATTATAACAATAAGAATTATCTCATATCAAATTCTGAGGTTGTTGTAAATTCACCCCAAAAGAATGGATTTGAAGATAAAATCATTAATTCCAATTCTGACAAACAAATTATAAATTTGAGAGTATATAGTTTACAAGGTAATATCGTTTATACAACAAAGGATACTAGAAATTTTAATATCAACAGCACAAGTCTTCAAAATGGTATTTATATTGTAGAAACAATTGATCAGGATGGTGATTTGTCACGAACTAAGGTAATGAAAAATGAAGACTAACTCTTTATTTGAGATTTAATATCATATACAGAAGCCCTGTATTCTTGCAGGGTTTTTGTTGAATACTCGCTTATTCCACTCTTTTTTTCGCTGACTCAATTAGGCTAGCAATACATGTTGTTAGCTCAATTCCCATTAAAATAAATGATGGCAGAACAGATATTTCACTTTCAGGTATATCTTTTATCGTCAACTCTTTATAATCATTCTAAATAAACTTCTTTTTATTCTTTATATGTAACAAAAAATACTCATCTTTGCATACCTAATATTAAAAGGAATTTGTAGACATGCTATTGTCCGATTTAAAAACAGGCGAAAAGGGAATTATCGTCAAAGTGAATGGCAGCGGAGCCTTCCGTAAACGTATCCTTGAGATGGGTTTTATTAAGGGTAAAACTATCAAGGTTATATTAAATGCGCCACTTAAAGATCCCATCAAATATAAAATAATGGATTATGAGGTATCACTTCGTAGAAGTGAGGCTCGATTAATCGAAATTGTTTATCCCGATATAAATAAGAAAGAAGAAGTGAAGTCAGTTCATAATTCTTTTAATATCTCTACTTCGGATGAGCAAGAACCTATATCTCCGATCGCAAAAAAAACGACGAATAGTAAAAAAGTGATAACTGTAGCCCTCGTTGGTAATCCCAATGCAGGTAAAACTTCATTGTTTAATATAGCTTCGGGTGCTCACGAACATGTAGGTAACTATGGTGGTGTGACAGTCGATTCGAAAGAAGGTAAGTTTAAACATGGTGGATATACTTTCCGTATAGTCGACCTTCCCGGTACATACTCATTGTCAGCATATACTCCGGAGGAGCTTTATGTGCGTAATCATATTGTAGAAGAAAAACCTGATGTTGTTATAAATATTGTAGCTTCATCTAATCTGGAACGTAATCTCTATTTGACTACAGAGCTGATAGACATGGAGGTGCCTATGGTGATTGCTCTTAATATGTACGACGAATTGGAACAGGGTGGTAGCGAATTTAATTATCAGAAGCTGTCTAAAATGATAGGTATCCCGATGATTCCCACTGTTGCTAAAACAGGTGTCGGCATAGGGGAATTGTTCGATGCAGCTATTCGCATCTATGAAGATAAAGAACCTATTGTTCGTCGTGTGCATATATATTATGGTAATACGGTAGAGAATGCTATAAGTAAACTGAATATTCAATTAGAGAAATTAAAAGACATAAAGTTGCTCTTTCCTCGTCGCTATATTTCAGTTAAATTACTGGAGAAGGACAAGGATGTAGAAAAATATGTAAACTCATTTCCGAGTAATAAAGAATTGTTTGCGCTTCGGGATGCTGAAGTGAAAAATATAGAAGATACATTAAAAGAAGATACAGAATCAGTCTTGACCGATGCCCGGTATGGTTTTGTGGCAGGAGGACTGAAAGAAACTTTAAAAGGAAAAACGAACGAATCGGATGCTACAAGTCTCATTGATGCCGTAGTTACTCATAAATACTTAGGTTTCCCGTTATTCTTCTTCTTTATGTGGGTTATGTTCGAATGTACATTTCGTTTGGGTGGCTATCCGATGGAGTGGATCGAAAGCGGTGTCGAGTTATTAGGTAACTTTGTTCGAGGGGTGATGTCTGATGGTATGCTCAAAGATTTGATTGTTGATGGTATAATAGGTGGAGTTGGCGGTGTTATCGTATTTCTTCCTAACATATTAATATTATACGCCTTTATATCCTTCATGGAAGACTCGGGCTATATGGCTCGGGCAGCTTTCATTATGGATAAGGTGATGCATAAGATGGGCTTGCATGGCAAGTCGTTTATCCCACTTGTTATGGGATTCGGATGTAATGTCCCGGCTATACTGGCTTCGCGTACTATAGAAAGTCGCAATAGCCGTATGATAACAATGCTCATAAATCCGTTTATGTCGTGTAGTGCCCGTTTGCCGGTGTATCTGCTGTTTGTGGGTGTTTTTTTTAAATCATACGCTAGTCTTGTTCTCTTTGGTCTTTATGTGGTGGGTATCTTACTGGCTGTCATCTCAGCTCGCCTATTTAAAAGGTATCTCTTCCCTGAAGAGGATACTCCTTTCGTGATGGAACTTCCGCCTTACAGAATACCTACGGTTCGTTCTGTATCAATACATATGTGGGATAAGTCGAGACAGTATTTAAGAAAGATGGGAGGGGTAATTTTGGTTGCTTCCATTATTATCTGGTTCTTAGGTTATTTTCCTCAGAATGAAGAAAGGGAGACTCAGTTTGATAACCAGATTGCTTTGGTAGAAACTCAATTCAATCAAAATACGATAAGTGAGACAGATAAAGATGATCAAATAGAGCAAATTGAAGATCTGCGTAATATAGAACATCAAGAGAATTCATATATCGGGCGTATTGGTAAAACGGTAGAACCGGTTATGCGTCCTTTAGGGTTTGATTGGAAGATAAGTGTAAGCCTGCTTTCGGGTATGGCAGCCAAGGAGGTTGTTGTTAGTACTCTAGGTGTTCTCTATACCGGTGATCCAGATAATCAGGAATCATTGAAGGCTCGTATAAGTAATGATGTTCAACCGGATGGAGCATTAACGTTTACCCCTTTAGTTGTTCTGAGTTTATTACTCTTTGTTTTGATATACTTCCCTTGTGTGGCAACGATCGTAGCTATTAAAGAAGAATCCGGGTCGTGGAAATGGGGGGCATTCAGTATTATCTATACAACGGGCTTAGCCTGGATCATATCATTTGCCGTTTTTCAGATTGGTAGTCTCTTCTGACTAATCAACTCATAGTATAATAATTAGGGTGTAGTAAAAAGCTGCACCCTATTTTTTTATAACAAATTTGAACGAAATAAGTGTTAAAAGGTATTTTAATGGTCTCTCATCTTATCGTATTGTTATAATGTAATCCTAATTTGTGTAGAGTATTGAAGCATTGTGTCATATGATTTGCCGTTTTTGCCTTATTGTTTCTTGTTTGTTGTGTTAAAATAGCCTATTTGTGTGTCAAATTGATAATATTAGCATATTTTAAATTCAGTTTGTTTGTTAGGTGAAAAATGCATAAATTTGTGACTTCTTAAGCAAACTAATGCAAAAAAACTCAATATAATATCAAAGTGTTAGGGAAAGTTGTTTTTAATTTTTAATATAAAGTAGTGTTTGTATGAAAAAAAGAGTGATGTTGATTTTATCCTGCTTATTTTTAAGTATAGGATTTATTGCGGCACAGACACGGACCTCCGGAATTGTTGTTGATGACATGGGGGAGGCTGTAATCGGTGCATCAGTTGTGGTGAAAGGTACAACTGTCGGAACTATTACCGATGTAGATGGTAAGTTTACTATCAATGTTCCTGAAGGTAGGAATATATTGGTTTTTTCTTTGATCGGAATGCAAAAGACAGAAGTTTTAGCAACTTCTAATATGAGGGTTGTAATGGAAAATGACGATCAAACGTTAGATGATGTTGTCGTTGTTGGATATGGTACACAAAAGAAGAAAGATGTAACTAGTGCTATCTCTAAGGTAGGTGGTAGTGATATTAGCGGATTAGCTGCACCTTCTTTTGATACTCAATTGGCTGGACGTGCAGCTGGTGTACAAGTTGTAACTCCTGGTGGTGCTATTGGTGCAGCTCCAATATTTAAAATTCGTGGAGTAAGTACGATATCTTCAGAATCTCAGCCTTTAATCATTATTGATGGAGCTCCTGTGACCTCTGGAGAAAAACAACAATTGTACGGACGATTTAATCCGCTGGCAGATATAAATCCTAATGATATTGAATCAATCGAAATCTTGAAAGATGGAGCTGCTACTGCGATCTACGGATCACGTGCAGCAAATGGTGTTGTGTTGATTACGACTAAAAAGGGTAGTCGCAGTTCGACCAAGGTAACTTATGATGGTTACGGTGGCTTTGCAAATGCAACTAGAACTCATAAATTGTTAGGTGCTAGGGATTTTGTTACAATTGCGAATGAAAAAATGGAAAATTGGGGCGAAAAAGGGCAAGCTGTTTATGACCCTAGTGGGCCTAATACAAATTGGAATGATTATATTTATCAGACAGGTTTCCAACATAGCCATACTATTGGAGCAAGTGGAGGTACAGATAAAAGTCAGTACTATTTTTCAGTAGGTTATACTAATCAAGAAGGTATTGTTCGCAGAAATGATCTTGAGCGCTATTCTGTGAAGGCAGATCTCACACAGGATGCTACAAAATGGTTAAAGATTGGAATCAATGTTCAAGCCAATCAGACAGAAGTGAACGGGGTTATGAATGAAGAAAATTCATTAGGTAGTGTTGGCTTTGCAGGTGTACGTATGTTACCCAACGTTGCTGTGTTTAACCCAGAGGATCCAACTGGTTACAATATTGATGCAATAGAAAGAAAAGCACTAGGACGAGGTTCTAATCTATCACCTATCGACAATGGTATTCAAAATATTATATGGGCATTAGATAATAATGCAAATAAGTCGAAAAGTACGAGGGTTTTAGGTGGCGGATTTGCCGAAATAAAATTTATGGAAGGATTGACTTTGAGAACCCAAGCAAATATGGACTTATTCAAGCTGAATGATTTTATGAGTTGGAGTAAAGAGTCTGGAGACGGTTATGGCTATGGTGGCGTACTGGAAGAGATAAATACGACTTATTCTACTTGGAACTGGCAAAATGTGTTGAATTATATGCATACATTTAATAGACTTCATAACTTTTCTGCTACTGCAGTGCAAGAGTACACTAAAACTACTTATGAGTGGACAGATGCTTCTGTAAACGGATTGTCGGATGGATTCTTTTCAGAGCATATAATATCTAATACGTTTAAGGAAAAAGATGTTGGTGGGTATAAATCATCAAACGGATTAGCTTCGTATTTAGTGAGAGCGAATTATAATTATGATAGTAAATATTACCTTGGAGCATCTTTAAGAACAGATGGTTTGTCTCGTTTACCTGAGGACAATCGTTGGGGTACTTTCTTTGGAGCATCTACGGCTTGGCGTCTATCACGTGAGTCATTTTGGTTAGCATCTCCTATTGCTCAAACCGTTAGTGATTTACGTCTGAGAGCGAGTTATGCAACACTAGGTAATTCTGAGTTAGGCAGTGATTTTCCTTATTTGGGAACTTATGCCGCTAAACTTTATGGAGGACAAAATGGTATTGCTTGGAATAATATGGGAAACAATACTTTGAAATGGGAGTCTACAGAAACATTCGATTTAGGGATAGATGGTTCTTTATTCAATAGCCGATTATCTTTTGAATTTGCTTACTGGCAAAAAACATCTAAAGACCTAGTGTTGGAAGTGCCAACAGGGCCATCCCTTGGTATACCTCTAAATCGATATTATGATAATATTGGGAAAATAAAGAATTCAGGTATTGAACTAACGATAGGTGGAACCATAATTGATAATAGCCAATTTAAATGGATTGCTGATGTGAATTTTTCAACGTTAAGTAATACTGTGCAATCTTTGTATGGTGGAGCCGATATTATTGATGACTATACTATAATAAGAGAAGGTCAATCCTTTAAATCTCTTTATGGATACGATTATTATGGTGTAAATAAAACGAATGGTAATCCTATTTGGCGAAAAGGGAATGGAACTTTAGTGCAGTTCGACACATTTGGTAGTGATTACGATTATAAAGTATATGATCCTCAGAATCCATCAGATGTTTCTCAATCATCGTCATTATCGGCTGTTGAGGATCGGAAAGTATTAGGGAGTTCTATTCCTACATGGTTCGGAGGTTTTAATAATACATTCACGTATAATGATTTTGATTTGAATGTCTTTTTCCGTTTTTCTGGCGGAAATAAAATAATGAATGGAACTCGTCAAAGTAGTTTGTTGAATATGCAATTTGCTAATAATGGTAATGAAATACTAGGGCGTTGGCAAAGTGTAGAGAATCCAGGAGATGGTAAAACGCCACGAATTGGATATGGAGATTCGGATGCATTATTCAATGCTGGTTTTACTGATTCGCATTTCGTTGAAGACGGATCATTCTTGAGATTGTCTAATATTACATTAGGTTATTCTATGCCTAAAAATATTTTATCAGGTTGGGATATGTCTAAATTGAGATTTTATGTGCAAGCTCAAAATTTACTAACGATTACTGGATACAGCGGACTAGACCCGGAAACATCAACTCGTAGTGGTGTTGATTGGGATGGATTACCACAACAACGTATATTTACGTTAGGTGCTCAGATTGTATTTTAATATTAAGAGTCTAATTTAGTAAAATAAAAGATGATGTTAAAAAATAAAAAACATAAATATATAGCTAAGATAACATTGGGGCTAGCTATTGTTATTTTACCTTTTTTCACTTCATGTGAAGATAGTGTAGTGGATTTAATGCCCGTGGCTAATTTGTCAGACATGACTGCTTATGAGACACCTGAGCGCTGTGATCTGGCTGTTGTTGGTGCTTATGATGCGGCACAACAAGGACGCTATGGCGATTCATACTCTCGTGGTTATCCATTTGGGGCGGCGAGTATTATACAGGGCGAAATGAGGGGCGAGGATATGAACTTGACTGCCGAATTTTTTGCGCTAACTTATAGAGCTACCTATAGTACAGCTACTGCGAACAATAGATATATGTGGGAAACGTCTTTTGAGTGTATAAATAGGGTGAATACGGTATTAAAGGGCATTGACTATGCATTAAGTATCGGGGTATTAGAAGAGTCTCGTGCTAATCAGTATAAAGGCGAACTATATTTTCTTCGTGCACTGACATACCATAACTTACTTATCCATTTTGCTTTACCATATAATGTAACGGGAAATAATAATTATGGGTTACCTCTTTATCTTACAGCTATAAATACCCCAGAAGAAGTAGCAGCTGCTTTAACTATAGGACGTTCTACTGTAGAAGAAACATACACGCAGATACTGACTGACTTAAATCAGGCAGAAACTTTACTTCCAGAGACAATTTCAAGTTTGGGGGGTGCAAGTTTCCCTATAACTCGTGCAGGAAAAGGTGCTTCTATTGCTTTGAAGACTAGAGTTTTCTTGCATAAGCGTGATTGGGCTAGTGTGGAAGCAGAAGCTAAAAAATTAACAAGTGGAGCAACGCAAGCGCCTTTCAAAAGTGAAATAGGAGGATATGCTTTGGAAGTTGATCCAGCAACTCCTTTCTGGTCATATCAAAATAACAGCGAATCTATTTTCTCTATAGAAAATAATTCAGCAGATAATGCAAGCGTGAATGGTGCTATGGCTTCCATGATGTCTGCGCGTACAGGTGGCCGTGCCATTTGTACAGCATCTCCAACTGTTTATAACTCAAAATATTGGAAAGCTGATGATAAACGTCGTAAATTATTGTTTTACAGGGAGTCTGATAAATATTATTTCAATGATAAATATCAAAACCCTACAACTAATGAAGAGTATGCTCCTATTATTCGTTATGCTGAAGTTTTACTAAATTATTCAGAAGCGGCTTTGCGTGCGGGACACAAAGATATTGCTCTTAATCTGTTGAATGCAGTAAGAAATCGCTCATTGGCAGATCCAGCTAGTCAACAATATAAAGCAGCTGAGTTTTCAACAACAAAAGCATTTGTGGATGCCATCTTATGGGAAAGACGTATCGAGTTTCAGGGCGAAGGACGTCGTTGGGAGGATATCCATCGCTTAGCTGTGGATGATATGTCTCCATCCGGCGGTATACCTGCTAAATTGGAATATAATAATATGAAAGGATTAGGTGTATTTGTAGTTGGAGCTCCAATACAAGATGCTTGGTTTGGTAGTGCTTTATTTATACCATATACAGATAAACGTTTTATCTGGCCTATTCCAGTAAATGATATAGTTCGTAATCCAACATTGGCTGGTCAGCAAAATGCAGGTTGGTAATTGAATGTTGATAATACATAAAGTATTGATAAGATAGGTTGTCACATAAGTGATAGCCTATCTTTTTTGCCTCTTTTTGATTTCTTTTAAACCAATTTAACCCATTATTCTCTTTATCATACATATCTTTGTTATATAAAATTACAATACAATGCAGGAAATAATTGTTATTATAATAGGAGTCATTGTTGCTCTGTTAGTTATATATAAAGTATATGGATTCTTCTTTTCGAAGAATGAACAAAAGGGTAATTGTGGATGTTCTAATTGTGGATGTAGTACTAATAAAAAAAGCAAAATAGTCTAAATTCATTTGTTCTTTCAAAATATTCTACATACATTTGAATTAAGGAAAAGAAAAGCTTAAGTCGTATTGATCGATTGGGAAACTCATCAATGAATACAACTACCGAGACAAGCACTTGGTTCTAATGGCGGGCCACACCTTCGGGTTGCTTTGCGCAGTGGATTACAAAGGTATCAAGGCACTCAAATCCTGTTTTTAGGAGTTTCGGCTATATCCATCAATGCGGCTTTTCTATACGAGCAGGTTGTCTGAAAAGACGGCCTGCTTTTGTTTTGCACCTACTTAGTATATAAGACATCAACATACGTTCTGAAGTTCATATTTTTTCACAAAGAATCTGCTCTTAACTGGAAAATACCAAACAGTATAATTCTTATCTTTTTAAATCTTAATTTTATTTTATACTACCTATAGAATATGTATCTTTGTATCAAAAATATTATTATTCTTTGGAACCATGGAAACGTTAGAAAAAATAACTGCAGAAAAGCTTCTTAGTATCAAAGCTGTTAAGCTACAACCGGCTAATCCTTTTACTTGGGCATCAGGCTGGAAGTCACCTATTTATTGTGATAATAGAAAGCTAATTTCTTATCCTAAAGTACGCACATTTCTTAAAATAGAATTGAGCCGTCTTATTATAGAGAATTTTCCTGATGTTGATGCCATTGCAGGAGTTGCTACAGGTGCAATTGCGCCGGGGGCATTGGTTGCCGATGCTTTAGGTTTGCCATTTGTTTATATACGCGCAACACCTAAAGATCATGGTTTGGAGAATCTGATAGAAGGTGATCTGAAGTTAGGTAGCAAAGTAGTAGTTGTAGAAGACTTAGTATCTACGGGAACTAGTAGTTTAAAAGCAGTAGATGTAATTCGTAAAGATGGTTCAGAAGTAATAGGTATGGTTGCTAACTTCACTTATGGTTTTCCTATTGCAACCGAGAGGTTTGAACAAGCCAAAGTAAAATTAATCACATTAACCGATTATGACGCAATTCTAGATGAAGCATTGCGCATCGATTATATAGCCGAATCTGATTTAGAAACATTGCAAGAATGGCGAAAAGCGCCTGCTGATTGGAAATAAAATTTATTGATGGCAGAATTTACAAGTGAGATAAAAACCATTCCACATTCAGATGTGGATGTTTACACAGTGCTTTCAGATTTAAATAATCTGGAACTTGCGAAAGATAGAATTCCTCAAGATAAAATCAAAGAATTTACATTCGATAAAGATTCATGCACGGTATCTGTAGATCCGGTAGGAAAAGTTAGATTTGTTGTTGTCAGCAGAGAACCTAATTCAACTATTAAGTTCGAAGCAGAACAAGTCCCTTTTGGTGTGACTATGTGGATCCAATTAAAGGCTTCGTCTGAGAATGAAACTAAGTTGAAGCTGACAATTAAAGCAGAGCTTAGCCCGTTTTTGAAGCCGATGGTTTCAAAACCATTACAACAAGGATTGGATAAAGTCGCTGATTTATTGGCAACGCTGCCATATGATACTATTTTAAATCAAGGAACAATCGAATAAATGAAACTTTGGGAGAAAAGCGTACAAGTCAACAAAGATGTTGAAACTTACACAGTAGGGCGTGATCGAGAAATGGATATCTATCTGGCACCGTACGATGTTCTAGGATCTATGGCTCATATTACGATGCTAGAATCGATAGGTCTACTTACAAAAGAAGAACTGTCGGTTTTGTTGAAAGGATTAAAAGATATCTATCAAATTGCTGTCGATGGCAAATTTAGTATAGAAGAAGGTATTGAAGATGTACACTCTCAGGTAGAATTGATGCTCACCCGTAAATTGGGTGATGTAGGAAAAAAAATTCACAGCGGACGTTCCCGTAACGATCAGGTTCTAGTCGATCTGAAGCTTTTCACACGCGATCAGATACATTTGCTAGTTAATTCCGTATCTAGCTTGGTTGATCTACTTTTACATCAAAGTCAAAAATATAAAGATGTTTTAATGCCGGGTTACACCCATTTGCAGATAGCTATGCCTTCTTCATTTGGTTTGTGGTTTGGTGCGTATGCCGAAAGTCTGGTCGATGATTTGCAACTGTTGCAAGCTGCATACAAAATATGTAATCGAAATCCATTAGGATCAGCGGCCGGTTATGGTTCGTCTTTTCCTCTTAACCGCCAGATGACGACCGATCTGCTTGGTTTCGATTCAATGAATTATAATGTTGTGTACGCTCAAATGGGACGAGGCAAAATGGAACGTATAGTTTCTTTTGCTATTGCGAGCATTGCTGCTACACTATCCAAATTGGCATTCGATGCATGTATGTTTAATAGTCAGAATTTCAGTTTTATCAAATTGCCTGACGAATATACTACAGGGTCGAGTATCATGCCTCATAAAAAGAACCCCGATGTATTTGAATTGACAAGAGCTAAGTGTAATAAAATACAAGGATTACCAAATCAAATTACACTGATTACAAATAATCTTCCTTCCGGATATTTTCGCGATTTGCAGATAATCAAAGAGTTATTCATCCCATCATTTGAGGAAATGAATGATTGTTTGCAAATGGTAAAGCGTATGATGAGCGAGGTGAAGATAAATGAAAATATACTTGATGATGATAAATACTTATACATTTTTAGTGTAGAAGAAGTAAATCGTCTTGTACTCGAAGGTGTTCCTTTTCGTGATGCTTATAAAAAAGTAGGTTTGGAAATAGAAGAAGGAAACTTTCAACATAATAAAAAAGTGCATCATACACATGAAGGTAGTATCGGAAACCTATGCAACGATGAAATCAACTTGATGAAACAACGTGTTATCGATCAATTCGAGTTTGATAAGATTGCTTCAGCGGAAAATCGGCTACTTAACTCTATATAATAATAACGATAATATTCAAATCCTCTTTCCTATGGATACTTCAGAAATCATATTGGCTAGCTTATCCGGAGAGGATAAACCGGGTGTTACGGCGGCTTTAACAGCTGTACTGGCTAAGCATAAAGCAAACATTCTTGATATAGGTCAAGCCAATATACATCATTCTTTGTCGTTAGCAATGATGTTCGAAGCTTCTAATGCCGGTGAGGTCATTAAGGACTTGCTATTCAAGGCTACTGAAATTGGTGTTGTGATCCGTTTCTCACCTATTACAAAAGATGCTTACTGTAGATGGGTTCAATTGCAAGGGGTTAAGAACCGATATATAATAACTCTTCTTGGTCGCTCTCTTTCGGCAGAGCACATATCGGCAGCTGCGCAAGTTGCACAAAAATATAAATTGAATATTGAAAAAATATCCCGGCTGACAGGGCGTATACCTCTCGAAGAATTGGAACGTTCCAGCAGGTCTTGCATAGAATTATCAATCAGAGGTACATTAATCGATGAAAAGATCGTGAAGGAAGACTTTATGAGCTTGGCAAGTCAGCAAGGAATAGATATCGCTTTTCAAGAAGAATCTATGTATCGCCGTATGCGTCGTCTGATTTGTTTTGATATGGATTCAACCCTTATCCAAACTGAGGTTATCGACGAGCTGGCAGAACGTGCAGGGGTAGGAGAGCAGGTAAAAGCTATTACCGAAGCAGCTATGCGTGGAGAAATAGACTTCTCAGAGAGCTTTAAGCAACGTGTAGGTTTATTGAAAGGGCTCGACGAGTCGGTGATGAAAGAAATAGCCGAGAATCTTCCTATTACAGAAGGTATGACGCGCTTGATCCGCATTCTGAAAAAGAGTGGTTATAAGATTGCAATTCTTTCAGGGGGGTTCACCTATTTCGGAAATTACCTTAAGGAGAAATATGGTTTCGACTACGTATATGCAAATGAATTGGATATACAAAATGGTAAACTTACAGGTAATTATGTGGGCGATATCGTTGATGGGAAAAGAAAAGCTGAATTATTACGTTTGTTAGCGCAGGTAGAAAAAGTAGATATACGCCAAACCGTTGCTGTGGGTGATGGAGCTAATGATTTACCTATGCTGGGTATTGCCGGATTGGGCATTGCTTTCCATGCGAAACCAAAAGTGAAAGAGAATGCAAAGCAATCATTGTCTACTGTAGGGCTTGATGGTATTCTTTATTTCCTTGGTTATAGAGATTCTATGCTGGTAGGGGAAGAATAAACTGGAATATATTCTCAATTTAATATAAATAAAAAGTGTGGTGAAATTAATTTCACCACACTTTTTATTTAAACACCCTTAATGATTTCAATAATTTATGTCAATCATTCCAGATATATACGTTTTGGATTAGCAACTGCAGCCAGAACCGCAACCGCCACCCTCTGATGAGCCACAGCCACAACCGGCAGCCTCTTCTTCACCGTCGCCACATCCACATCCAGAACCGCATCCACATCCTCCACCTTGAGGTGTAAATAATGCAGCAATTTCTTCAGGAGTAGATTCTCTTACTGAAAGAACATTGCCGGAGAAGTTTAATGTTTCGCCAGCTAACGGGTGATTGAAGTCCATAACAACTATATCTTCTTTAACTTCCACAACTGAACCGTTCAGGCGGTTTCCGTTTGTATCCATCATAGGAACAGTGTTACCTTCGAAAATAACTTCTTCATTCAATGCACCGTCTACTTCGAAAATATTGCGAGGAAGGTCTACAACGTGCTCGTCGTCATATTCACCATATGCTTGTTCAGGAGTAAGCACAAAATTGAAAGAATCACCTTCTGCTAACCCGTCCACATTTTTCTCGAATGCTTCAAGCATAGATCCTGTACCAAAGATAAATTCTAGTGGTGCTTCAACTGTTGCTCTTTCCATCAATTCACGCTCTTCACCTTCACCTACGTTTAAATCGTAAGATAAAGAGACAAATTTATTTGTAGAAATTTTCATCTTTATTTGTTTGTTTTTAATGAATTAATTGACCCTATAAAGGTCTTTTTTTATTTTATATCGTAAAGCAATAATCGTGCCTCAAATCTAAAATCCAACTGCTTATTAAACAATTCGGGGTTTAGATTTGTTTCGCTTCAACTGCTTTTTTAAGATTATTCAATGCCTTCTCAATTATAGAGCGTGGCGTTCCTACATTCATTCGCATATATCCTTCTCCACCAGCACCAAACATCATTCCATCATTTAATGCCAATTTGGCATCGTTTACGAATAATGATACAAGATCTGCCTGAGACAGTTTCAGAGCCTTACAGTCGAGCCAGATTAAGAACGATGCTTCCGGTTTCATTACTTTTATCTGTGGTATATGCTGTTTCATATATTCATCGACAAAAAATATATTTTTCCAGATATAGTCTTTGGCTTCACTCAGCCATTCCTCGCCACGATTGTAAGCTGCTTCAGTTGCCGGATAAACAAACACATGGCCTTCGTTTAGCTCACTGCTTACAAGGTAGGCATGAAATTTATCTCTTAATGCTTTATTTGGGATAATTGAATACGAACTGACGATTCCTGCTATGTTAAACGTTTTGCTTGGAGCCATAAATGTAATGCTGTTTTGTGCAGCTTTTTCAGATACGGTGGCAAATGGAATATGCTTATTGTTCTCGTGAGTCAGATCGCAATGTATTTCGTCAGAGATAACAAGTATATTATTGTCGTAACAGATTTCTGCTATATCAGCTAATTCTTGGCGAGTCCATACACGACCTCCGGGATTGTGAGGATTACAAAGGATAAGTAATTTGCATTGAAGATCAATTGCTTTTTGCAATCCTTTCAAGTCCATTTTATATTGCCCTGCTTCCAGAATAAGTTGATTGTCGACAACTGTGCGATGATGCATGGTCGGGATGATACGAAACGGATGATATACCGGCGGTTGAATAATAACCTTCTGATCGCGGGCAATAAAGCAATCAATAACAAAAGCAATGCCCTTTACAATTCCGGGTATATAGCTCAACCATTCCTGCTCAATTTTCCAATCATGATTTCTTTCGACCCAATTGATTATAGCATCATAGTATGATTGCTTAGGATGCGTGTAGCCAAAGATAGCATGTTGAGCTCTCTCAATAATAGCTTCTTGCACAGCAGGGGGAGAAAGGAAATCCATATCGGCAACCCACAACGATATCAGGTCTTCGCGTCCATAGCGTTCTTTTAGTACATCTGTTTTTATAGCACCTGTTCCTCTGCGGTCAATAATCTCATCAAAATTATGTTTTGGCATATCTATTATGTTGAATTTTAAATCTTGACTACAAAGGTATGAAAAATAATATATGGGATTGTTCCCCAACGAAGGTTTAAATATAAAAAAGCCATAGTCTTATTGACTATAGCTTTCTTATACTAAATTATTCTAAGATACTTTTATAAACAAGGGTATTCTTATTATTTTTGAGCGAGGTAATCAGATATACCTTCTTGTGTTGCTTTAAGAGCTTTGTCTCCTTTTTTCCAGTTTGCAGGGCAAACTTCACCATGTTCTTCTACAAATTGAAGAGCATCGATTACACGAAGAGCTTCTTCTACACTACGACCTAGAGGCATGTCATTCACTACTTGATGACGAACTATTCCTTCTTTGTCGATTAGGAAAAGACCACGATATGCCTGAGGTGCACCTTCGAAGATATCTTCACCTTCGTCATTATAATCGAAACGACCTGCTAATACATCGTAAGCCGAAGAGATCATTAATGTTTGGTCTGCAACAAGAGGGAATTTAACTCCTTTGATACCACCGTCGTTTTGTTCAGTTTGGAGCCATTTCCAATGGGAGAATGCCGAGTCTGTAGAAGCGCCTACAACAGCTACTCCACGAGATTCGAATTCTGCTATTTTTTCTTGGAATGCAATAATTTCAGTTGGGCAAACGAATGTAAAATCCGCAGGGTAGAAGAAAAATACTACATATTTCTTTCCTTTGAATTGTTCCAAAGAAAATCCTTCTACTATTTCGTTTCCGTTGATTACTGCATTTGTCTTAAATACAGGAGCTTTTTTTCCTACTAATACTGACATAATAAATTGTTGTTTTAGTTATATGTTACTTAAATTTCTACTACAAAGATAAACGCTAGAAATCAAGAAACCTAATAAACCGAATAGATATTTATTATGTTAATATCAATTTTGTTTATGCAATGAATTATTCTTTTTCAAGAAATCCTACACCCACAACTACCGGACGGTGATCAGACGCAATAGGCTCGTCGTAAACGAAACTGAATTTTTGTTTCACTACATTATCGTTAGGTGCGACCATTATATAATCGAGACACTGAACTGGTTTATCTGCAGGGAAAGTGCAGGTTTTGGTATCTCCCAGTATGCTGAAGTCACTTTTTAAAGCACTAATAGTTTCTGATTCTGGCAGAGCATTGAGATCGCCAGCGAAAAATATCGGTTTCCCACTTTCTATTTTTGCCATTTCTTCTTTTATGATTGGAATAGAAGCTAATTGATCTTCGGGAGTAAGAGATAAATGCGTGCAGAATACTACATACTTTTCGAATTCTGCAATTAATAAAACTCGTTCTTCTTCACGTCCCGGAAGTGAAACAGAAGTAAATTCTTGGGGTAAGTCTCCGGATAATAGTCCGATGCCATATTTACCTCCATCAAACTTGATAGCAGGTGCATATACATAGTACATGTCTGTAAGTGCTCCGAGTTCTTCTAATACGAATTTATTATTTCGTCCTGTTACACTGTCTACCTCTTGCAGTACTACTACATTGGGTAATACATGGTTGATTACATCTGCTATGCGGTGCAGATCTGTAGTCTGATCCATACCCAGACCATTTCTTATATTGTACGACATAATAGTAGTCGTAATAGCATTCTGACCTTCTTGTGCATTCAAATAGATTGAAGCTGTAAGGCTAGATATAACAAGTAAACAAAATAATCTCTTCATAATATAATCAATTAAAATAATTTCGATCTATTCTTCTCCTTTCACTATCGGAAGTGTCCAGCGGAATTTAGTGGCTAATATGCGAATAGCAACAATTGATACAGCTGTTACTATTTCACAGATAGCGAGGTCTACATTGAAGAAATGAAGGGCGCTGAATATAACTCCACCTATAATACAAGCCACTGCATAAAGTTCTTGTGTGAAAATAATAGGTATCTCGTTAATCAATATGTCCCGTGTAATACCTCCCACAATTCCTGTAATCACTCCCATAAAAATACATACCCAATATGGATAATCGAGCATCAGAGCCTTTTCGTATCCTACCACTACAAATAAACCTAAACCGATACAGTCGAACCAGAAAATGGCATTATTCATGTGTATAAGATAACGACGAAAACAAAGAACTATTACAAATGCTAGAAGAGTACACCATATGTATATACTCGATTTCATCCAAAAGATGGGCACATCCAAGAGTAAATCACGGAGTGTTCCTCCTCCTACAGCCGTAACAAATCCCACTACTATAGCACCGAACCAATCGAATCGCTTAGCCGAAGCTAGACGGACGCCACTTATGGCAAATGCTATAGTTCCTAAGAACTCAATTATATCAACAAGTTCTATCTGCTGAAAGTTTTCAAAAAGATGCATATTTAGCAAAAAAAATATGAGATCGTATAAATTATTTACTCATCATTGGCGATCATGCCACTACCTAGGCATAATTTTGATTCGGCATCATATACTACACCAAACTGGCCGGAAGCAATCCCTTGTATCTTTTCATCGGAATAAATACGATAAATATCTCCTATCTTTTCAATCCTTCCTTTTGTAAATTCGGGTGTATGACGTACTTTAAATGTAATATCGCGAGAGCCTTCGAAATTGCCCCATATATCTTCTGTAATAAATGAAAATCCGGCAAGATTGACAACTTTGCCATACTGCGTTTCGGGATCATAGCCATTAGACACATATATGATATTACGTTTAGTATCTTTCTTTATAACAAACCAAGGTCCGCCACTTAAGCCGAGTCCTTTACGTTGCCCAATGGTGTGAAACCAATATCCGTTGTGCTTTCCTATAACCTCCCCTGTTTCTAAGTCTACTATTTTTCCGGGACGCTCACCTAAATAGCGACGGATAAAATCGTTATAATTAATCTTTCCCAAGAAGCAGATACCTTGACTGTCCTTTCGCTGAGCTGATGGGAGGGATTGCTGTGCGGCTATAGCCCGTACCTCACTCTTCAATAAATTACCTATCGGGAACATCAATTTAGATGCTTGCAGATAATCTATTTGTCCGAGAAAGTAAGTTTGGTCTTTTACATGGTCTTTGGCTGTGGATAACCATGTTTTTCCATTCAGTTCGGTTGTCGTGGCATAATGACCTGTTGCTATTTTGTCAAATTCGTGTCCCCATTTTTGTTCGAAACAACCGAATTTAATCATTTTGTTACACATCATATCAGGATTTGGGGTCAATCCACGCTTCACAGCATCGATCGTGTAGTTCACTACATTCTCCCAATATTCTTCGTGTAAAGACACAACTTCCATCTTACAACCATATTTCTTTGCTATATAGGTTGTTATTTCAATATCTTCTTCGGCAGGACAATCAATATAACCTTGTTCGTCCTCCATTCCTATTCGTATATAAAATATCGTAGGATCGTAGCCTTGTTCTTTAAGTTGATGTACAACTACCGAACTATCTACCCCTCCCGATACTAACGCTGCTATTTTCATTTTTTATTATCCTCTAAAATGCCTATTACCAAATTTCCGTTTTAGCATACGATTTGAAACTGCCCATACCAAAGCTTAGGCCTGCGCGAACAAAAAATTGTTGCTCATTACCTGTTACATTAAAATCGTATCCGGCTTTAACGAAAAAGAATTTATAATCTAAATATATATTGGGTGTAATAACTACACCATCTTTGCCATTTTTGAAATTAAACAAATAGCCTGCATCACAACCAACCAATATTGTATATGGATTATTATTAAATAAAGATTCGCTCAAAAACGAATTTATTTGTATCGGCTTAATATTTAATCCGGCTACAGGAGAGCTACCTCCGGTATAATCTATCCCGCTGGATATAAATGTATTCATGGGATTTTTTTTGTGCCAGGTCGGAAAAGACAAACTGGCTGCAAACTGAAAATCATTTCCTCTGCTTTTAGCATCAGCATATTGTGCCCCCACTCCAATAAACTGAGCAGAGCAAGCTAAAGGTAATAAGATCAGTAGTAGTGCAATTCCTATTTTTTTCATCTGTATATAATTAAGAGAGAGGACAAAAGTACGCATTATTTTTTCTTATATGCTTTGTTTGCAGACACAAACAAATTATTCTAGCGAGCAGCTTCAGTTTCGATATCTGCTTTCGATTTACTTTGAGTAACCATATAGACACCACTAAAAATAAGGATACTAGCTATCAACTTTTCGATTGTAAAACTATCCATACCCATAAATATAGCAACTCCCGACGCTATCAATGGCTGAACATTATTGTACATCGAAATAGTTGTCGCCCTTATCCGCCGTTGAGCCAAGGGGATCATCATGTATGTAAAAAAAGTAGCTCCAAACAGTGTAAACGCAATCAGAACATAGGGTGTAAGATCAGTTTGATGAAACAACGGCGCTTCTAACATATCTTTATATCCGAATGGCATCAGTACAATCGCCGAAAACAGAAACATCCATTTCATCATCGTTATAGGTGAATATTTCCCGGATAACGGTCGGGTAATAACCAAATAAAAGGCATAGAAAAAAGAGGCGCTCGCTATCGATATATTACCTAAAGCATCTCCTTCTTGTCCTGCACCGGCGTTATGGCTTGTGTAAACAAGAAATATAGCACCTATCCCTCCAAGAAAGACTCCACTGACTTTTTTAGGGGTTATAGGTTCTTTCAATACTAAAGCTGCTATCAGCATAGCAAATAATGGTCCGCTAGTGGTTATTATAGACGCATCCACGGGCGAAGTCCGACCAAGCCCATAAGCAAAAAGTCCTTGGTTTATAGCCATTCCGCAAAGACCTCCTAAAAGTAAAATCAACAAATCTTTTTTGTCTACCTTTTCTTTAGGCATAAAAAGAGAGGTTAACCAGAAGGCTACTGAACCGAACGACATCCGCAATGCGGTAACCGCCATTGGCGACAAAAGCCCTGTTGAATAAAAGTATTTATTGACAGGTATATTTAAGCCGAATACACACATCACAATGAGCATAATAAGATGCCCTTGTTGTTTAGATGATAATTGCATTGTGTTAAAGATTACTCTTCGCTTTTAGTTGTTATTTTTTCTATTTGTTTATCCTGTACTTTAGAGAGTGTTATTAACATACAAATTGCTCCAATCAGGGCGCATAGCATATCGGACTGTGTGTCCCACTCATATCCTTGTGTCCCCAGAAAATCATCTGCTCCGTCGTTAGACAAAACAGCAACCCACCATTCTATCAATTCGTAAAATGCACTTATGCTAAGACAAATACATACAACAAGAAAAGGTAGCCACGATTTCTTACGAATAACGTTTATGCGTATCAATAGTTCACGGGCAATCATAGCCGGAATAAAACCTTGCGCAAAATGACCTACTTTGTCATAGTTATTTCGGCTCGAATCGAACATTTCTTTCAGCCAGTCGAAAGCAGGAACCTTTGCATAAGAATAATGCGCACCTATCAGTAATATGATCATATGCAGAAGAATAAAGGCATAGGTCATATCGGTAAATCTGAATCGCTTAAATGTTGCAATAAGAACAATTAAGCCAGCTACACACATACCGGCTTCGAGCCACCAAAGAACGGGATCGAAAGATTGGTAACCTGACCAAATAGTAACAGCTAGAAATATCAGTAAGAATACTCCGTATTTCTTTTCCATAAATTAAAATGTAGTCTTATTGATATGTATTGAATGAAATAACCTCTTCTGACGATTTACGTCGTTTCTCACGTAGGGGTTGTGCCGCGTAACCGATAATAATGTCAAGCACTACCCGTTTATTCTTTGGAATGTTTAGTAACTCTTTTACCTTCGATTCTTTAAACCAACCCAGAATACAGCTACCTAAACCTTCGGATTCTGCTGCAAGGCAGATATGGGCTGTTGCTATACCTATATCAAGAAAAGCAAAGTGCTTATCTTTTACTAGTCCTCCGATTCCCGAACTGAAATTTACTTTTTCTTCCACCACAATGATATGTACAGGTGCTTGCTTGGTAAAATGGTTCATACCCAGCAAACGTGCCGAAGTAGCATCCGCAACCTTATTCTTTAAATCGGGTTCATCTACTACAATAAAATGCCATGGTTGAGCATTGCATGCAGATGGAGATAAGCGACCGGCTTCGAGAATACGCGCGATGATTTCCCGGTCTACCATTCTTTCCGTATCGAAGGCACGAGTACTTTGGCGTTGCTTTACCAGTTCGTAAAAATCCATATTCTAAGCTGTTATAGTTGTGTAATACGACTGATGTATTTACCTATAATATCAAATTCGATATTTACGAGTGTACCTTCTTTTATTTGGTGGAAGTTGGTATGTTCGTATGTATAAGGAATTATAGCTACTTCGAAAGTGTCGTTCGTCGGATTGCATACAGTCAAGCTAACGCCATTCACTGTAACCGAACCTTTATCAACAGTCAGATAACCTTTCTTAGCCATTTCACGATCGAACTCATATTGAAATACAAAAGACCAGCTACCGTCAGTTTCTTCTACTTTGAGGCATTTAGCTGTCTGATCGACATGTCCTTGAACGATGTGTCCGTCGAGACGACCATTCATAAGCATGCTGCGTTCAAGATTAACCTTGTCGCCAACTTTTAGGACGCCGAGATTAGAACGATCCAGTGTCTCTTTTATAGCTGTTACAGTATATGTATCATCATCCAGGCTAACAACTGTCAGACAAACACCATTATGAGCTACACTTTGGTCGATTTTCAACTCGTTTACAAACGAACATTTCATTGTCAGATGTAAATTTTCTGCTTCTTTACGCAATGAAACTACTGTTGCCGCATCTTCTATAATACCTGAAAACATGTCTTTATATTTTTTAGTTTATAAAATTATTTAGAGTACAAAGGTACTGATTTATTTATAGAATAAGGAGATTCTGAATTCTCAAAATCTCCTTATTTTATTCTTAATTTACTATGCAGTATATTTATTCAGCAAACGTCAATCCTTTAATTTTATTCCACCCACCTCTGGTGAAATCGGGGATCTCTACCGGAGATGAATTATTATCGAGAGATATCTCTGTTAACGGAATCAGACAGCACCACTCTGCTAAATCGTACACGTCCATATCCAGAGGAAGGCCTTTTTGTAAACAATAAATTAGGCGATAGTCCATAATAAAGTCCATACCACCATGTCCTCCGACTTGTTTAGCTTGTTCTTCAATGTCTTTCGCAATAGGATGTTTGTATTTCTCCATCAAAGCGACTCTTACTTCATCGGGAACGAAGCTATGAGCATTCAGGTTTTCGTAATTTGGAGTAATATCTGTGCCTATTTCTTTAGAATCTAGGGCGAAACCTTGTACAGGATATTTATTTGCAAATCCTTTAGTTCCTGATATTTGGTACATTCTATTATAAGGGCGAGGCGATGTTACATCGTGCTGTATTTGAATAGTTTTTCCGTTTTCGGTGCGTATCATAGTCATAGTGTGATCGCCATTGCGAAAGTTTTTCACATCTTTTCCTGTTTTTTCTTTTATGTAAGCGGGATTCCCTACAGCTTTTGTATCCATAGAGACCAAATAGTTCAATTTGTCGCCGCGATGAATATTCATAGCCTGACAAACAGGCCCTAAACCATGAGTAGGATATACATCGCCACGATGGTTTTGGTTATAATCCATACGCCAGTTGTCCCAATACTCACTCCAGAACGGTTGTAATCCGTGAATGTATGCACCCTCACCATGCAATATTTCACCGAAGAGCCCCTGTTGAGCCATGTTTAATGTGGTAAGTTCGAAGAAATCGTAAACGCAATTCTCCAGCTGCATACAATGTTTACGGGTTTTTTCGGAGGTATCAATCAGATCCCATATTTCCTGCATTGTCATTGCAGCAGGCACTTCGATGGCAACATGTTTGCCATCTTTCATAGCTTGTATACCTATCTTAGCATGGTTTTTCCAATCTGTAGCTATATATATTAAGTCGACATCGGGCAAAGCTGTTACTTGGCGCCAGATAGTCGTATCACCATAGAATTCTTTTGCTTTAGGTAGCCCTCGTTTCTCAAGCATTTCATTGACTGATTTCGTGTTTTTCTCTAACACATCGCATAATGCCACAATTTCTACTCCGGGTATATGTGACATTCTGTTTACAGCTCCCGGACCACGCATACCCAAACCAATAAAGGCAACACGAACAACAGGTAGTGGGGTGGTTTTAAGTTGCAATACGTCTTTTTGTCCAGCAGGGCGATTGGGTATAGGGGTGCGTATTATTTGCGCTGAGACAAATAATGGAATGAGTAAAATCGATGCTAAAAAGAATGAAAGAAAATAATACTTTTTCATGATAATATTATTGTTAGATTTAAGTTGAACTGTAAATTTAATATTTTTAATTTAATGTTCAAGGTTAGAGGCTGCTTAAAGTTATTATAAATTCGATCAGTGCGGCTTCATTGGTTGCTTGTTGATTTGCTTGTGATGCCGAAGAATGAAAGTAAGGGTTGCTATAATATTTGTTCCTGTCATCCCGAACTGAAAGGAGGGATCTGGCTCTCTTCGTAATAGGCTGCACTTGGGATCCCTCACTTCGTTTCGGGATGACAAGTTAGATTAAAGGATTTAATTAGTGGTTTTTTCTTATATTTAGGGTTGGAAATCTTTTATTACTATTTGGAGTATAAAATAGAGCCTTAAATCATATTCCTAACTTATAGATACAAATCTAATTATCAAAAATATATACATGAAAACACTTTTAAACATTGGAGAACAATTTGCATTCGATGGTATTGTCGAAGAAATAAAGCCGCTGGGCGAAGGATTAATCAATGAAACATTCTTTGTAACTACAAAAGGGGAGGCTCCCAATTATATACTGCAACAGAAGAACAAGAATATATTTACGGATATACCTGCCATGATGGAGAATATCTATAAAGTAACAACCCATCTGAAGGAGAAAATAGCAGAACAGGGCGGAGATGTTTTGCGTGAAGCGCTGACTGTAACTCCTACTAAAGATGGTAAGCTTTATTATAAAGACGAGAATGGCGAGTACTGGGCTGCTTGCTTGTTTATTGAAGATACAGTTACTTATCATGTGGCCGATTCTCCCGAATTAGCAGAGCAAGGGGGGAAAGGAATAGGTAAGTTTCAGGCAATGCTTGCTGATATGAAAGAGCCATTGGCAGATATACTACCCGGCTTTCATAATATGCGTTACCGTTTCAACCAATGGGACGAGGTGCTGAAGAGGGATGCTGTAAATAGAAAATCGCAGGTAGAAAAGGAAATCGCTTGGATAGAAAGCCGTCGTGAGGAGATGCTCAATTTCTGGGCAAAGGCAGAATCGGGCGAAATACCGACACGTATTACTCATAATGATACCAAAATAAGTAATATTCTATTTGATAAGCAGGGTAATGTTTTATGTATAATCGATTTAGATACAGTGTTGAGTAGTATTTGTCTTAATGACTATGGTGATGCTATAAGATCGTATACAAATGCCGGAATGGAAGATGATGAGAACTTAGATAATGTTTATCTCAAAATGGATATTTTCGAAGGATACACCAAAGGGTATCTGTCAGAAGCAATTAAGTTCTTAACACCTGCTGAAATTAATAACATGGCTTTTTCTGCAAAATATATTACTTTCGAACAGATGCTAAGATTCTTAATGGATTACATTGATGGAGATAACTATTACAAAGTTAAAAATGAGACTCATAATTTAGTGCGAACCCGTGCTCAGTATAAATTATTATTATCGATAGAGGAAAACTATAGTGCGATGTGCGCTACAATACAAAAACTTATCAGTCAGATGAAATAGTGATTGTTGAGAGGCTTAGTATTTTACACACCGTTATATCATAAAAAATTTTTATCTTTGTGGCTGAAAATTTCAACCGCAATTAGTAAAAATGAAATATTTATATATCCTGTGTTTATTCTTCGTGGCTTCTTTGCTTTCGCTTGGTGCCCAAGGATATGATAAAAGTTGCTATTATGGCATAACGTTCGTAGTTAGTGAAAACCCCAGCTGGGGCTACGGGGAGTTGGTTATTACCGGAGTAGAGCCTAATTCGCCAGCCGAAAAATCGGGAATAAAGGTAGACGACATCATAATGGAAATAAATGGTAAGGCTACTTATCTGAGAGATAACCAGACTATTGCTAATTGGTTGTTTAATGTATATGATCCTGTTGTAACCTTTACAATAAGGAACCTCAATACTTATTTCAAAGAATATACGCTAAATCGTAGATGCATCGCTCTGAATAGTGTGAATGAGAAAGAATTGTCTGATATTTTTTCTTTTTACAGCCTCGAAAATACGAATCAGCGTGCTTTTACTTTACCATTACGTGTAGAACCTAATGCCGAAGTGGATTATGCAGATTATCACACATACGATTTTCAGCGTGATGACAATCCGACTGCAGTAGACTTGCAAATAACAGCTTTGCTCGAAAAAACATTGCAAGCCAGAGGTTTGGTGCGAGATACTAAAGACCCTGAAATAATAATTCAGGCATATTATAATTATGACTCTAATCCTCAATATACAGGTTTGGAGAATAATCCTAGTATTACATCTAAAGTTTGGCGCTTCGATTCTGACAAGAAAGAAATGGTACAGCTACCTATCTTAGATCCGAACGAATATAATATTCAGGCAAAAGGACAATATCTGGCTGAATTCGGATTCAGTTTTTATGATCGGAAATACATTGATGAGACACGCTTGACTCAAATATGGGATTGCAGCATTAAAGACTATTTGTCAACTAAATATTCATTCGAAGAATATCTTAAACTTCACATTCCTCTTATGTTTATGGAATATCCATACGTAACAGCTAAGACAGAAGTGAAATATGTAGTCGATTTCAATGGATATAACTATACAGGAATGTACTTTAATGCGGATGATCTGACTACGGTATCCGATGTAGACGAAGGTTCACCTGCTTTTGCAGCGGGTATACGTGCCGGTTATGTAATAAAAAAGATAAACAATAAAAAGTTTCAGCATACTAAAGAAAAACTGTCGGAAGGTTACAAGCGCTTTATAGATGTAACGACAATATATAGAGATCAAACGACCCGATTTACTAATGCAGACGGATATGCAGATTGTATGTTCTGGAATCCGGCTTTTTATGGCGATATTGCGAAAGAATTCAACAAATCGTCTAATCTGACAAATTTCTCTTACTTATACGATTTCGAGAAATACGTAAATCCTAATCCGTCGGATAGGATAACAATCGAAGCATGGGATGGTATGCAAACGCGTATATTTCAGGTAACTCCTACAATACGCAGGTCGGTTGTTGTAAAATCTTTGTGATATAATAATAAATAAAACAAATAGAAAGGGAGACGAATCCCTCTTTTAAAATTAGACATGATAACAGTTTCAAATTTAGGTATTCAATTTGGCAAACGAGTATTATTTCAAGATGTGAATCTGAAATTTACAAGCGGTAATTGCTACGGTATAATAGGTGCAAATGGTGCAGGAAAATCTACTTTTCTTAAAATATTAAGCGGAGAGAAAGACGCTACTCATGGTTCTTTCGCTCTAGGATCGGGTGAGCGCCTGTCAGTACTATCGCAAGATCACTTTGCTTTCGATAAATATACTGTGATGAACACAGTATTGCAGGGGCACACTATCCTTTGGGATATAATGAATGAAAAAGATGCATTATATGCTAAAGAAGATTTTACGGATGCAGATGGTATCAGAGCATCAGAACTAGAAGAAAGGTTTGCAGAACTCGAAGGGTGGAATGCCGAGAGCGATGCGGCGATGCTTCTTAGTGGGTTAGGCATAAGCGAAGATCTCCATTATCAGACAATGGGTGATTTGAGTGGTAAACAGAAAGTGCGTATACTCCTTGCTCGTGCATTGTTTGGAAACCCTGACAATCTATTGCTGGATGAGCCTACCAATGATTTGGATATTGAAACAGTGATGTGGCTGGAGAATTATTTAGCTAACTTTGAAAATACAGTACTTGTTGTATCGCATGACCGTCACTTTTTAGATTCGGTTTGTACTCACACAGTAGATATTGATTTCAGTAAGGTGAATATGTTTGCCGGAAACTATAGTTTCTGGTACGAATCTAGTCAATTGGCATTGCGTCAACAACAGAACCAAAATAAAAAGGCTGAAGAGAAAAAGAAGGAGCTGGAAGAATTTATCCGTCGATTTAGTGCCAATGTAGCTAAATCGAAACAAACTACCAGCCGTAAGAAAATGATCGAGAAGCTTAATATCGAAGAGATTAAGCCTTCTTCGCGCAGGTATCCGGGAATTATATTTTCTCCTGAGCGTGAGCCGGGAAATAAAATATTAGAAGTTAACGGATTGAGTAAATCGATAGAAGGAAAAGTTCTGTTCGATAATATCAGTTTCAATGTAGAGAAGGACGATAAGATTATATTCTTATCGAAAGATCCTCGTGCTATGACTGCATTCTTTGAAATAGTCAATGAAGCAGCGCATGCCGACAAGGGAACATTTGCATGGGGACAAACAATCACATCTGCTTATCTTCCGCTAGATAACAGCGACTTTTTCAAAGACGATCTTAATCTGATAGACTGGTTGTCCCAATTTTCTGACGACACTAGCGAAATCTATATCAAAGGCTTCTTGGGACGTATGTTATTCTCCGGTGAAGAGGTATTGAAAAATACAAAGGTGCTGTCAGGGGGAGAGAAAATGCGTTGTATGATTGCCCGTATGATGTTGAAGACAGCAAACTGCCTAGTGTTGGATTCGCCAACTAACCATTTGGATTTGGAGTCTATACAGGCATTTAACAATACACTTATTCAGTTTAAAGGCAATGTGTTAATGTCGTCGCATGACCATGAGTTTATACAAACGGTATGTAATAGAGTAATTGAATTAACACCTAAAGGTGCAATCGATAAGATTATTGATTATGACGATTATATAACTTCAGATGAAATAAAAACTTTGCGAGAAAAAATGTATAGCTAATTATTTAAGATAAGGGTCTGCTTCAAGCAAATAATTATAAATTAAGCCCAAGATAAAAAATGGAATCATTAGATTCCATTTTTTTTGTAAAACAAAGTTTGGAAGACAATGCGTTTATAGATACGTGTTTAATGTCCATACGTTAGATAGTCTAAAAGAATAGGTTAAATATGTTATATTTTTAACACAATAAATTCTATTGTTAATAAAATATCTACATATATTTGCGCGTTGAATGTGTAAAAAATACACCGGATTTAAAGCTTTTATAATAAAACTAACAATATCGAGGGGAAGCCACTATGGAGCGTTCTGAGCATTTTAGCTTCTAACGGTTGTGCAAATTCCTTAACTTTTTTGTCTTCACTTTTCATTTCTTGCTTGTGAAAGCCGGATTTGGTTATATGTACAGCCATTTAGAGGCTTCTCCGAGATATTGATTTTACAAACTACAAGTAAGGCATAGCTTTCATCGGAAAGCATCGTTTTTTAATTTAAAAAGACAGAGACTCATAAAAGGTCTGGGATATTAATTCCAGACCTTTCTTTTTTTGAGTGTATAGCTAATCTCAAAAGGCTAGTTTCCATCTTTTAGATTCAAGTATATGAAATCAACTATTTTCAGTATATTTGCAGCTGATAATTTAAAAAATAACATAAACAAAATGGGATTATTTGACTCAAGCAACCCTTCTTTCGGTAAGGATACTTACGATAAAGTGGGTAAGGCAGTAGACTCTGCAAATGTAATGACTGTCAATGGAGCAGTTGGTAAAACAGGATTATTACTGGCATTAGTTATAGCGGGTGCCGCTATAACATGGAATATGTTTACAAGTCTGGCCTATCAGGGATTAGTTATGCCTTTGTTCTGGTTGGGTCTTATCGGTGGATTAATTGTGTCGCTTATCATTATATTTAAGAAAGAAATGGCACCTTATCTGTCTCCTGTATACGCCATACTCGAAGGTTTGGCTTTGGGAGGTATATCTGTTATTGCTAATGCATATTATCCGGGGATTGTTTTCCAGGCACTAAGCTTAACATTTGTAGTTGCTACTGTAATGCTTATCCTGTATAGATTCAGAGTGATCCGTGCAACGCAGAAGTTCAAAAGTGTAATATTTATAGCGACAGCTTCTATTGCTGTTTTTTACTTAATTAGCTTTGTTCTTTCCTTCTTTGGCATTTCATCACCGGCCTACGCTGCAACGCCGCTAGGTATTGGTATCAGTGTATTCGTAGTTATCATTGCTGCGTTAAATCTGATTATTGATTTTGATTTCATCGAAAAAGGAGCAGAAGCACAAGCACCTAAATATATGGAATGGTATGGCGCATTCGGTTTGATGATTACATTAGTTTGGTTATACATTGAGATACTAAGACTATTGATTAAAATAGCTGGTCGTAGCCGCTAGGATACAGTCACTTATAATGAATTATAAAAACTCTCTATTCGTAAATATGAGAGTTTTTTAGATATTTATGCAGGTATTCACATAACAGAAAGATCAAAATGCGACACTTAAGAATATTATATATACTATTGTTTTTAGTCTCTCCGCTTTCTGCGCAAAATATTAATTTCAGTTCTTCCTTAATGGAATCTAATGATTCTGATATTAAGGCTATTATGACTTTATGGGAAGACTATATAGAGGCATGTCGTTTGGATATAGATTCTTTACAGACCGAATGTTGGAGCGAATCTGAAGCAGATTCGAGCATAAAAACAGATATTATAAAATACTCTTTTGGAGCAGGTGATCCACTATATTGTTATGGAGACATATTTACTTATGGAATACAAAAAGTTGATACTAGCCATTATCAGATATATTCCGCTCAATATTATAAGGATGATTTTGAGGAATCAACTGTTTTTGCCACATATAAAATTTGTGCTAAAGAGGTCTCTCCCGGCATATTTAAGCTCTTTAACTATTTTGATATCAATCGTGATAAATTGAAAGTCTATAACACAGGTTCAATTACTTACTATTATCCTGACTCATATCATTTCGATAAAGAGAAAGCATCGAAAAGCGAGCACTTTGTAGATCGTATTTTCAAAGAATATAAGCTTGATAAGAGCAATATTATTTATATTCTAGGAAATACTCTTACGGAATGTAATTCAATCATCGGGTTCGATTATACAATTGCGAATGCTCCAACTAAATTTGCAGCTTATTCTATTTATCCGAATATTCTGCTGGCAACTCAGATAGATCATTCTCATGAGCTTATACATGGCGTTTTTAGACCGAATTTTCCTACAGCTTCATTCTTGTTCCAAGAGGGTATAGCAACATACTATGGTGGTAGTGCAAATCTACCTTATCAAGCACATTTAAACATTGTAAAAGATTATATTGAGAGCCATCCCGATATGAATTTGTCAGACTTCGAATCTTATAATACTCTTATAGACGAACAGACAAATCCATTTTATATTGTAGGTGCTTTAATTATAGATTCTGCCATAAAAACAGGAGGGGAAGAAAAGGTTTCAAGATTACTTGAACGCTATACTGACGATAATTTCGATAGGGCTTTTAATGACGAATTTGGTTTGCAAAAAGAAGATATACATACTTTTATATTGAGTTTGATAAATAATAGTTAATCGTTAAATATGAAGTCATTTCGACTTTTGAATTTAGCGTAGAGCAAAAGGAACTTCATACATGCACGAGTAGTCGGAATTTCTTCCGACTACTCGTAGGCTTTTGCCTTCTGCTGATTTGTTATTCTGTTATTGCCATTAAAAACCAAGACAGGCTTATTAAGCTATCTATACTATTTTATTAAGGCTCAAGATTTAAAATGCCTAAGCTGGTAGACAAACTACTGAAAGTAGAAACTTTACATTTCAAAACCACATACATTGCGCCGACTCCACCAGATACAACAGTCACTCCATTATATGGGCTTATACTAACCACTTTGCGCGAAAAATCCATTCTTATAGTCACATCATCCGAATCATTAAAACGGGTATAAGGATAATCGAGTCTTGTGTAAGAAAATGTTCCAATACAAGCTCTGGTTGACGGCAAAGCTGTCCAATAAGGTGAGCCTGTCAAGGCTGGTTGATACCCTCCAACAGTAAACTCGGTACGCTCAGGACCGCTGTATTGTCTCATGCTTCCAATAAAAAAATAGACAGGAATAGAGCTTGCAGTTTGTTCAATTGCATCGATACCTTGCGATTGACCTTCGGAAACCAACGCGTCGCTTGCTAAAACTGGACTGGACGGAATTAAAAATAATACAACTAGAATTAGTGAAAAAGAATAGAATAATTTTTTCATGCTTTAGATTTTTAAATTAAACATCAAACAAATACAATAATAGTAAAAATTGACACAATAAACCTTTAAACTAATCTTGTATTTTTATTTAATTTGATATTTTTTGAGTAAAATTACTATGAAGGTGATGTAGCTGGAGTTTTTCGAACTCTAAGTAATTGTATCCAGACTATACTTTGATTATAGAGACCTCATCAAATAGGTTATCATTATTCAATTCTTCATTTTGAGAATTGTAATTAATAATTTACTGATAGCATATACCATTCAATATCTGTTTTCAATTTGTAGAGAATGCCACTCACTAAAGGAATATTGCTTTCTGTTGTTTTGCAATTATAAACTTAACGCTTCGTTATTCTATTTTATATGAGACTAAAAAATTAAGATGACTTTTATAAAATAAGGCCGATTCGAGAACGAATCGGCCTTATTTATCTTAGAAATATTTGTTATTAGCAAAGACTGAATGGCTTTGTATATTTGCTTGCGTTATTCAGTTTTTCTATTGATGCATTGTCTAGTTTTAAATCTACGGCTTTCAATATATCCAACTGAGATGCCTTCGACACGCTGGCAATAGGAGCCGTGATAGACGGACGTGCTATAAGCCATGCTAATGCTACTTGTGCAGGTGTGGCATTAGTTTCTTTAGCTACTTGCAACAGCGATTCTATAATCATCTTGCCTCTATCGTTCATGAAAAGATTCACAGCACTCGAACGTTGTCCTTCGGCCTGTTTACCAAAATCGTATTTTCCTGTCAGGAAGCCGCTGGCTAAAGAGTAATAGCTTACAACTCCAAGATTATATTTTTCTGCTATCGGTTCGTATTCGAGTTCATAACGGCTACGGTTGTATAGATTGTATTCAGGTTGTAAACAAACATATTCAGCATAACCATTTTTTGCACTTTTATCAAGTGATTCGATAATACGTTCTTTACTTACATTCGAAGCACCGATATAGCATACCTTACCTTCTTTTACCAATTGGGTAAATGCTTCTAAAGTTTCTTCTACGGGAGTTGATAAATCATCGAAATGATTGAAATACAAATCTATATGATCGGTTTGCAAACGGCGAAGCGATTCCTCGGCCTGCTTGATAATATAGTCTTTTTTCAAGCCTTTATTGTCGGGTGAAACTTCTGCGCCCACTTTTGTTGCCAATACAATCTTGTTTCTGTTCCCACTTTGTTTAAGCCATTTGCCAATGATTGTTTCAGACTCGCCACCTTTATTGCCCGGGGCCCAAGCTGAATAAACATTAGCTGTATCTATGAAATTAAGACCGGCTTCAAGGTAAGCATCCAATATTTCGAATGATGCTTTTTCATCAGCTGTCCAACCAAACACATTACCTCCTAATACAAAGGGAGATACTTCTAAATCCGATTTGCCTATTTTTCTTTTTGTTGCCATAATTATAATTGCTTTGAGGTCACATACCTTACTGTTTTTTTAGTAGGTGTATATAAAGAGATTACACATCCAAATACAATACTTTGATGTGCATATATAGTTAAAAACAATCAGAAATGGAAATAGTTTAAGACGTTTTTCTTATTTAAGAAAGGACTTTTCTATAATCACAAAATCATAACCGTCTTTTGTGAATCGCTCCTCGGTTTCTTCAAAACCGAACCTTTTATAGAAGTCTACTGCATTGGCTCTTGAGTTACACCACAGCCGATCCAGTTTAACATCCTTTGCATAATCGATAAGCCATTTCATAAGAGCAGAGGCGTAACCTTTATTTTGCATATCATTACGAGTGGCTAATTTTCGAAACTGCACATCACGACCATTCATGAAAATAGACATCACAGATACAAGTTCGTTTGCAACGAAAACCCCTATATGAAGACCTTTGTCATCATCTGCTAGTTTTACGAAGTCGATATCCTTGTTGGGATACATTACTTGCCGGCGCAGTTGCAATACATTGTTATATGGAGCTTCTGTTATTGTCATATTTATTAGAATTTATAGGTTAGCATAAAACGACCTTCGTATGTCTGAGAAAATACATTCTCAAAATATTTATAGTCGGTATCGCGCGTATAATTGTATAAGATTCCTGTCATATAAATTTTTTTGTATACACGCAGATCTGCTCTGAGGCTGACAACATGTAAAGTAGCCTGCGACCTGTCTCCCTGATAATCGAATTTATGAGGATCTATATTGTCCCAATCTATGTTTTCGGGATACCCTTTCCATGTAAACATGCGATAGGCATCGTAAGTTGTCGATAGGCTAAATTTATCTTTGTAAGCAAAATTTGCTCCCATTTTCCAACCGAAACCACTTGCCAGATTGTAGTTGCGCATATCTACCTTGTAGTGGTCGCTAAGTACGGCCCCAAGAATGATAGCGTTGAAGTGCGCATGTGCGTCGAATTTATAGTTTCCAAATCGTTTGCTCTGATAGATTAAGCCTGCACCGAAAGAAGCAGGTGTACCTAACTTGTAAGGGATTTTGCCTGAAACATCCGATATCGTATCCGAATCATAATAATCGAAATGTTGATAAGCACCGATACTTAGGAAATCTTTTTCGGTATCTATAAGGTCGAGGACATGAAGTCTGCCGATAATATTTAATTGACTGAGGAGAGGTTGCGAACTATGCATGTTTAGATTCGCTTTGAATGAAAAGTAGTCGTATGGTTTTTGATTTTCTGTTTCAAATCTGTCACCATATTCTATATTGATATCTGTTGCCATACCGACTCCTTTGTCGAATATTTCATCTCTCAACTCCAATACACGTACCCCTGCCGATATTTCTACACTTACATCGGGAACTCCAAACTGTTTTCCTGATGTGCTTCTTTTACGCCACGCATCACCATTAAGTATGCGCGTCAGTCCGCGTGTAGGAGCTATAACAAAGCCTGCTGCTTCCCGTCCGAAGCGTTCGGTGCCAGTGAGTCGGTCGTCGAGTACCAAGTCGGATGTTCGGTATAATGTTTCTCCTAGAGCTAATCCGCCGATAGGGGTTGCTATAATGTCGTTGAGCGATGGGTATTCATTTTCCAGAAAGAGTTCCCACATAGCGCTACCACCGAGCGCAAAAGCACCCGATTCCCAGAAATTATATCCTCTGGAACGTGCCGAATTATAATATAGACTACCGTGATAGGGGTGTAGAAACATATTTGTTCCCATCTGATCGTTATCCCAAACGAATCCGTGTTTTAGATTGTCTTTTATAGTTTGACTGCTTATATAAGCGAATTCGGCTTTTTGGATATATCTGTCGAATGCCCATATACCCATATTGAGTGTAAATATTTGCCCTGCAGCTGCCCATCCTTTCTTCTTTGAATAGAATGCTATATCTAATGAATCGGCAGGTTTGGGGTCTCTAACCGAATTTCGTATAGCAAATTGTGCATAAGCAGTAGTTGTACAGAAAAGAATCGCAAGCGATAAGAAAATCTTTTTCTTCATTAAGAGAAATTTACGTATGAGTCTTGTTTGAGCGAGCAAAGATAATATATTTCAGATTTAAACATATAAGATACTAATTTCTTTGATGAAAATATAGACATATTGGATGATGTGTCGAATGTATGTTTTGGGGTAATCATGTAGTGACTCTCAATTTTATCTATAATAGGTATGAGAATTAAATTCGATATTAATAAGAAGGGCTGTATATAAATACTGAATTCATCTTGACTTTTTGTTTTTCGTATTATTTTGTCATCCTGAGGAACGAAGGATCTCGGTTGAGAGATGCTTCCTATCGTTCAGCATGACAGAGAGAGTAAAAGACAAATAAAAAGACAACCTTTTGAAAGCTAGAAACTACTTCACTGCATTTACTCTTTGGTTAAACGAAAAAGTTACATTAGAAAGCAATGGAAAAAGTGTTACTTTTGTTACCTTTTTCAGATAAGTCGATTGATCGACAATTTATTCTCTATTTTTGCAGCTATTATACTATAAACTATGATTCATTATTTCAATCCGGGACACGAAACGGCAGTTTTAAATAGTTCGCCATATTATACTCATCCTGCTAATATCGCAATTTTGCAACGGGAATTGGGGTTTCTTCCGGCTTGGTATGCTACACCGGGCGATGTGGTGCTGGTTGAAGACGAATTGAATGAGGAGTTTGTTTCTTATCTATCCGAAAATCTTGGTTTTAAGATAGAGGCTATTACCCGTGAGTGTTTGAAAAGATACAACACACAAGATATTCTTCTATGGGGTATTTCTCCTCAGTCCATCAATGTCTTTGAAGAAATTAATAAGGAATATCATCAGGAGTTGAAACTTCCTGTCTGGAAAGAATCATACGCCTATCTCAATAGTCGGCAGGCGGCACGAGACTGTTTGGAAGAGCTGCTTAGACAATTACCTCAAATATCATCATCTATCATTCCTCATTTTTATACCAATCTCGAAGATATTGAGCAAGTGGTAGAAGCTTCACCTTTTCAGCTATTGGCAAAAGCTCCATTTTCTTCATCGGGTAGGGGGCTGCTTCGATTACCTATCGGTGGTTTGACTCGTACCGAAAGGCAAATATTGCATGGTATTCTTAAAAAGCAAGGTACGCTATCAATCGAGCGATTATTGGATAAAGAGGTCGATTTCGCCATGGAATTTATGTCTGACGGGAAGGGTAAAGTGGAATTTGCAGGGTATTCTTTGTTTGCTACTAACGTAAAAGGTGCTTACTTAGGTAACTATATCGATTCACAAGAAAATATCGAGAAGCAGTTAGCCGATAAGATATCGTTAGCTTTGTTGGATGATGTGAAATCGAAGTTGATAAGTATTCTATCAGAGAAATATGCTTACGAATATAAGGGGTGTATAGGTGTAGATATGCTTATCTATACAGATGAGAATAGCTATGCGTTGCAGCCTTGCCTCGAAATAAATATGCGCTACAATATGGGCTTTATGGTTATTCAGTTAATCGAAAAATATATTTCGTTGGGGAGGAAAGGCTTCTTTCACATCGATTTTAGTTCAAAGGATGGCGAGATATACGAAAAACATACACAAATGCAATTCGATCACCCTACACGATTTAAGGATAAAAAGTTATTATCCGGCTACCTGCCACTCTGCCCAGTTAATGAGAATAGTCACTATTGGGCTTACGTCTTGCTTGAGTAATCACATGCATCTCCTTCTGAACTCGGCGCAAATAATAGCTGTTGCAATCGCTACATTAAGCGATTCGGATGTTGCCTGACCGACAGGGTAATTGGGGATGTATAACTTCTTATTAATCAGTTTTTCTATCTCGGGGCGAATGCCGTTACCTTCATTTCCCATCACAATAATACCATTCGGGGTAATATCCTGGTCATACATGTTTTTGCCATCGAGTAGAGTGCCATAGATCGGAAGATGTTTATTCTCTTGCAGAAAAGCGGCTAAGTCTACATAATTAATAGTTACTCTGGCTAAAGCCCCCATCGTAGCTTGCACGGTTTTAGGGTTATATATGTCAGCGGTATCTATCGAACAAAAAATATGCTTGATACCATACCAATCGGCAAGACGGATAATTGTACCTAGATTTCCGGGATCTTGTATGCCGTCGAGGGCAAGATATAATTCGCTGTCTGGTTTTATATCATTATCTGATTGCGGTTGATAGAAAACGGCTAATACCTGCTGCGGAGTTTTGAGGAAGCTAGCTTGTGATAATTCACTATCACTAGCCTCAATTATTTCTTCCACATTTCTTGTATCAACCTCCTGTAAGAAGTCTTTTGTGGCTACAAGTAGCTGACATTTCATGCAAGTGAGTAATTCACCTACCATCTTATTACCTTCGGCAACAAAAGTTCCATATTCGGATCTGTATTTTTTCTCTTTCAGAGAGCGGATATATTTTAGCTTGTTCTTGCTCAGGCTCATTCTCAGCTCTTATTTGTAGATAACTTCTAAACGGTTGTTTTCGGGATCAATAGTCTCAAATTCGTAATAGCCATCGCCGCTTGTTCGTGGGCCTCGTAATATCTGGTAACCAGCTTCAGCTAATTGTTTGGCTTTAGCATCTACTTTGTCTTTCGAATCTACCGAAAAGGCTAAGTGTATCAGTCCTTTATATTGAAGGTTTATAATGTCATTCTTGTTGTCCGGTATGTCTGATCTATGCATTATTTCCAATCTGGCACCCGATTCGAAGGATAAAAAATAACTACTGAAATGAGTTGTTTCATTGACATATATGTTGTTAGGTGCAGCATCGAAAAACTGTACGTAATACTCTTTCAATTTTTCCAAATTATTAGTCCAAATGGCAGCATGATCTAGTTTCATAGTGAAATATCTGTTTTAATTTCTTTTTTACAACAAATCTACGAAAAGAAACAATTAAAATGATAAATTTGTCGTTCATTTCAGAAATCTGTTTGTACTAGTTGATAGTAATGAGGGTTAAGGTAATCATTTTTTCAGTTATAATCATTCTTTCATGTTTGTTATTCCAAGCATGTAGGTCCACTAAGTTTGTGCCCGACGGGAAATACTTACTGGCTAGTGCTGAGGTGAAAAGTGATACAAAATCCATTTCTGCATGGGAGCTTAATACTTATATAAAACAAAAACCCAATTTTAAAACATTCGAAGTATTCAAGCTGCCTCTATCTATATATAATCTTTCGGGGCACGATTCTACAAAGTGGGTTAATAAAAAATTGCGCCATGCAGGCGAACCTCCCGTAATTTATGATAGTACCCAAGTCGACCATACTGTTGTCGATCTTAAGCGTATTATGACTAATAGAGGATATTTGAATGCAGAGGTGTCGCCTATTATAACCCTTAGGGGTAAGCGTGCGCGAATCATATACGATATAAAAGCAGGCAAGCCATATAAGATAGATGATTATATTATTGATGTAAAGGAAACTACGATTAACAAGGAGTTATTGCCAACTTTCCCTTCAAAAAGTTTTAAAAGAAATGAGTTTGGGTCTGATACTGTGGTTTTCAGCCTCGATAGTATTCTGTATCGTAACTCGCTGGTTCATAGAAACTCAAGATTCGATTTGGATATGCTGGACCAGGAGCGTGATCGGATAACTTCTCTATTTAGACGTAACGGTTATTATGCGTTCAACAAAGAATATATAGGTTTTGTAGCAGATACAACTTTGGGCAACAACAAAGTAGAATTAGAATTAAGCATATACCCATTTACCCAACGTGCGCAGAATGGTCAGACGACAGAAACCCCCCATCGTCAGTATGAGGTAACAGGAGTTGACTTGTATGTTGATTTTAATCCGATAGAAATAGGTGATATAAGTAGCTATGAGCCAACAAGTATTTACGAGAAAGATGGTTATCGCATTCTTTATGGAGAAAGAGGTGAGTACATCAAACCTTATGTAATACTCAACAATTGTTTTATTCGTCCGGGAGAATTGTATAACGAAAATATGACCTCTCTGACTTATAGCGCTTTATCGCAGTTGCGTATATTGAAAAACGTAAACATAAGTTATGTTGAGTATTGGGAAAACGATTCCACAAAGTTACGCTGTATAATCACTTGTATACCGGATAAAAAGCAAGGTATATCTACTGAGTTGGAAGGTACCAATTCAGGAGGTTTCTTTGGAGTCGGGGCAGGAATGGGATACCTGCATCGTAATATATTCAGGGGATCGGAGCAGTTTAATGTAAGATTGCGTGGCTCTTATGAAGCTATTACCCCTAATTTCTCAAGTTTCAAGGATAATTATTTCGAAATAGGTGGGGAGACTTCTCTAACGTTTCCTCGTTTTATGTTTCCATTATTGGATCGGGATTTCAGACAACGCATACATGCTACAACACAACTTACAGGTAATTATACTTACCAAAGAAGACCCGGATTTTTCAGTAGAACAGTATTATCTACAGGTGTTAAATACACATGGCAGGATAGGCGACGTTCTTCTATCCGGCATATTATTGACCTCATAGATGTAAGTTATATACGTGTACCCGAAAGTAAATTAGACACTACCTTTAGAAATAATTTGTCGGAAGCAGCATTCCGGTACAGTTTTACAAATCAATTTATAATGAGTGCCGGTTATACATTCTCTAAAACGAACGCCAACAATACTAATAGACTGATGCCGTCTGTTTATTCTCTTCGAGCTTCCATAGAGTCGGCGGGTAATGTTCTTGCATTGGCTGCGATAATAGCCGATACGAAAAAAGAATCGGGCTCGCGCCAAATATTTGGTACTAACTTTGCCCAATATCTTAAGGGAACATTCGATTATAGCAAAACTTATACTCTCGATGAGAAAAATTCAATAGCATGGCACGTAGGTGGTGGGTTAGCGTATCCTTACGGGAATTTCAGCCAAATCCCTATCGAAAAGCGATTCTTCTCGGGTGGAGCAAATAATGTGAGAGGATGGGCTGTGCGAGAACTCGGCCCGGGATCTTTTTATGCTAAGGACGAAAAGAAAGATAATTTCTATTATCACTCAGGAGAGATGCGGATGGATGCCAATATAGAATATCGAAGTAAGTTGTTTTGGATTATCGAATTAGGGGCTTTTATTGATGCCGGAAATATCTGGACAGTGAAATCGTATGAGGGTCAGGAAAATGGTCAATTTCAATTGAACTCCTTCTATAAAGAAATTGCTGCTGCTTGGGGGCTAGGGCTTCGTCTAAATTTTGATTTTGTACTGATTCGTCTTGATGCTGGTTGGAAAGCTTACGACCCTTCTGATAACCCAAATACGAGAAGATGGCCTATAACTCAGCCTTATAAACTGAATAAAAATGTGTCTTGGCATATTGCTGTCGGTTATCCATTCTGATATATAATGAACTAAGAATCGGTTTTAATAAATTGGTTACTCACAATCTTTTTACAGATTTGAATTGAGTATATATACTTCAAACTACTATAGAAACATGGCATATATCCGTGATATTCTCAACTACTACATGTGATTCACTCCTACGAAGAAATTGAAATATAATAAAAAAGGTTGCCATGAAAAATGGCAACCTTTTTTATTATATTATGCAATACTTATTCTCTTATCTTTTACGAATAACTTCTCCTTTGATAGTCAATACGTAAACTTCGTCAGGAACGTTCGAAAATATCGTTACTTTCTTATCAAAAACGCCGGGACGTCCTGTAGTAGAGAATGTAACTTTTATTTTACCTTCTTTACCCGGTAAAATAGGCTCCTTAGTATAATCAGGTGTTGTACATCCGCAAGTTGTTTGCACTCGTTGAATCACAAGAGGGGCATCACCGTTATTTTTAAATACAAATTCGCAACTTACAGTTCCTACACTTTCTTCGACCTTGCCGAAATCATGCACCTCGTTTGTAAATGTAGCTTTAGGAGCTTTCTTTCCATTTTGTGCAGCAATAAAGCCAGTAGAAAGAATTAAAGCCAATAAAATAAAACTAATTTTTTTCATATATCTAAATTTCGAATGTGTTACTCAATTAATTAATGTATATCCCTTATTTGTGAATAAATTAACACACAAATGTACTAATAAATATGAAACTCGTTAAGGAATTTACAAAATTTGACATTATAGGTATGATTTATATATTCTGATTGTTTTTTAAAATGATCAAGTATATATCCACATCAAGACTGGTTTCTTGGTCTCTTTAAGTAGTGCATCCATTTTTCGCATAACCTCATCCGATATAACAGGACATCCTTGGCTATACCCTAATGGTAAATGTGATGGATAAATTTCTTCATTAGGTACCCTGTCAAAAGAATGAAGTACAACTATTCGTTGAAAGGCATTATCGTTTGTCTTATCAAGTCCGTGCATCTTGTAATGCACGTTGATCCCCCATTGGCTATAAGCACGAGTACCTAATTTGTAGCGACCTAACGACGAACAATAACTGCCTTCAGTGTTACTGAAAACAGGCTTTGATTGAGTGCTTTTTTTACCATAACCGTGACAGCATAAACTACTGTACTTAATGGTATCATTTTTATAGTCCCAGACAAAGAAGCGGTTTTTGCCCGAATGAATACTGAAATCGATCAAAACACAGTAATCTGCGCTAAATCCCTTTTCTTTGCTGAAAACCTTTGCCGAATCTGCCTTTATCTTTAATTTGTCAAAAGCTACTTTTCGCTCTTTTTCCATCTCTTCTTTTTTTGCATCCTCTGATGAAAATACAGATTTTACTTCCGAATTACATCGAACAAATGATAAGCACGTAATAGTTAGTAGTGTAAGTAGTGTTAGTTTTCTCATTATTTATCTTTTACAATTATTTTATTCCCTGCTGTATGCGAAGTAAACTCGGGAGCATAAAGGCATTGAATCGTAGTGATTCCATTTGTATATTCACCCGTTCTATTCACATATACAGGATATTCAAGTACATAAGTTCCTTTAGGCAGATTGTCGAAATAGAAGATTGTCGATGCATCTTTCGTTGTCTGGTAATATAGTAAACTATTTTGCCATCTTGTGCCCGATAGTGCTTGCAATGGTTCGAAACAGGATGTGCGCATATCTTTCAATTGTACAAACTCCATATCATTATTAGCTCTAACAGTCAGACGAATTATTACTTTGTCGCCAACATCCAATGGATTACCATCGGTTATTTGTTGTAACGATTTTCCGGTAGTGCTTACTACTTCTTTAAATAACTGTTTCTCAATATTCAGATCTCCCCCTTGCGATGTAATTTTATTCATATCTTCGAAATATTGCCAGTATAGAGCTCCATACGATGGATGGCTATTTTCGTTTATTACTTCTACTTTGCTCAAGTCACTTGTTATTTCGGATTTATTCCATGTCGTTTTTATATAACCTGTGCCTAATTCTTTATTATCAACATCAATTTTAGTTCCACCTACAGTGATATTGATAGGCGTTTCTTCTGCTGTAAACCAATTGCTACCTGTGCTTAAGAGTGCATTGATGGCGTCGATAGTGGCATGAGTCGATTCCCAAGCTTGGGTTTGTTTCTGCTTAATCAGCCATTTTTTCATCAGGTCCATGTCTTTATCACTGGCTCCGTTTTCTTTCAGAGCATTCATTAGGAATGTATGTGTGCTAACAGCAGACATAGACAAAAATACTTGATTTTTATTATTTGGCCAATACATGCCTAATTTACTATCGATTTTTGAATATTCTCTAATCGATTTCGCAATTTTTGTTGCTAAATCTTTATCTCCATTTTGTTTGAGTACTACAGCTAATATCGACGATTCATATAGATCCAGGTTTGTCCAATTTTTACTGGCAATAGATGTATAAAATCTTTCAGCATCACGGGCATCTTTGTCGATAGGAATATCGCGGTAATATGAGCGTACAAATAAGTATTCGAGCTGGCTGGTCGATATTTTTGTTATTTTCTCCCAATCTTTATTATTTGTTTTCAAATTTTTGAAATCGTTGCTTATTTGAGTGTCCAGATACTTAAGGGCGCTCATCTGCATTTCTTTTATTTGTGATGGATATTCTACCTGGCCTACTAACTGCAATTGAGAATAACCATATAAAATATATTGTGTAACATTTCTGCTGGTTCCCATACCTTTGTACCAACTCCAGCCACCTTCGCTGGTTTGTAGTTCAACTAATTTATTGGTTGAAGTGTTGGTTAACTGTTCTGTATTATTCCAGTCGAATAATAGCGATAAGCGTTGCATTTGCTCTGTTTCATTTTTAGCATCCATCACCCATGGAGTTTCTTCTAACAGAACATTTTTGAGTTCTTCATTCTTCAGTAATTTCGAAACAAGGGTTTCTGTACTCTCATTTTGCATTTTCCAGGCTTCTATAATAGCCGAAACCTTAGGGTATTGTCTGGCAATAGACGCTCCTAACGAGTTTGAATAGTAACTGGCAAACCAGCTTACCGCGTTCTCAGTCGATGGATTGGTCATAGTCGGCAATGATTGTATGGCATACCATGCAGGATTACTGGCATACTCCAATGTCAACCTGTAGTTACTTAACGATTCAGATTTATTATCCCTCAATTTATCGAAAACAAAGGTGTTAACACCCTTTTCCGTTACATCGAAAGGCATACTCTCGGTAACTAGCATACTATTTGGTAATACGACTAATGCGTGTTGTTCTCCATCACTGAATGTTTTACTTTGTGCTACAATGCGGCAACCGATAAATTCAAGATTGGTTGGTACATCGAATGTCCAGCTAGCTGAGGTCGATGCATCCTTTTCGATGGAAAATGTTTGGTTCTGATTCGCAATCTTCAGATAAATGACCTTATCTGTAATTGGGTTGAAAAACTCAATACTTACCTTTCCTTTAATTCCTGTTTCCGACAAATTAGATATTTTAGTAGATATCGTAGTCTTATCTCCCTGACGTATAAAGCGTGGCATATTAGGTGTTATCATCAGCTTCTTCTGTGTCACTACGGTTTTTTCCACATCTCCGGATCTGCCGTCCTTGTCATGAGCAAGAATTCTGAATCGCCATGAAGTATTACTATCAGGGACGGTGAATGAAATAAGAGTTTCACCTTTTTTATTAGTTAGTAGTTGGGGGTAGAAAAAAGCTGTTTCGTTAAAATTTTTTCTGATCTGAGGTGTTTCGCTTGGCATCTTTTTAGGCATTAAGGCGTCTTGAACCTCTCCGCCGACAGCTTTACTGCGATACATGGTACTTTCGATTGCTACTTTATGACTCTTCAACTCTGCTATATCGACACTATGTTTATCGTCGCTCGGTGGTATAAACCAATTTAGCTTGTCAAATGTATTGCCGGATATCAGACTGTACACCCAATCTATTTGGGGCTGATTATAATCACGTAATTTTATTTTTGTTGGACTAAAATGCCAGGAATTAGTGTCAAGAATATTGAAACCAATCGGATATATAACCTCTTTCTGGATTGATGGACGATTTAAAGACCATACATTCGGCTGTGTAATTTTATCGAGTGAAATATCATACATCGAAGCCAATAGTTCTGCTATTGCGGGTTCAGAATTACTATTTGCGACACTAATAGTCCATGTTTCTTTGCTGCCCGGAAGAAGTTTATCTCTGAATACATCTAGCTTTATTGTAAGATTATTATCCATCTTCTCTTCTTTCTTGGAAAGCAATATGTCGTTATTCTCGAACTTACCGTCTTTTATTGAGGTGAACGACATATAAACATTATCGCCGTATTCATCTTTATACGGAACCTCGAAAGATTGATTGGAATCACTAAGATTAATGAACCTACGTTCGAATAATTTTGAGTTATTATATAATTGATAAAGTATATATACCTCATTGCCGCTAACTCCGAAAATAACTTCGGCAGGAGTTTCTTTGTCGAAAATAATGTTTTTTTCAACAACCCATGCATTTGTTTTTATAGGAGGTTTCTTGTCTTCGTATGAGTAAAGTACAAAATCGGCCTTTTCGTTAACCTCTTTACCTTTATTATCGATAGCCTTCACTTGCAGTTGATATTTACCTGAAGCAAGGTCTTTCAGTTTCGTTTTAAAACCTTCTTGGATACCTGTTTCAAAAGAGCCATCAAATACTGTCTTTTCTACTGAACCATTATCATTTACGGTATATAGGGTGTATGTGCCCTTTGTTTGTATTTCTTCACCTTCAAGGTTTAAGGCGTTAATAGTAATTTTGGTACTGTCAGATTTTTCTATCTGGGTAGGGATATCTATTTTGATGGCCATCGATACATCGCCTACGGTGAAAGAGTATGTGCTGGATTGAGTTTCGCCATTGATATCTGTTACAGATGCTGTAATGTCGAAAATGTAAATATTGTTTCGTAAAATGCCATTGTTAGAATCAGCGGCTTTTGGAACGAAAGATATATCGAAAGACCCATCCTTATTCGTTACTACTTTACCATCCCCGAAATGGCTGCCTACACTCATTCTTGGGCGAAACCAGAAATTAGATTCTCGCCTCTTAATGGTGTATTCCACATCGGTATCTTGCAGACTTATACCTGAAAAGGTTTTGGCATAGCCTTTCAGTTTTATTTCCTCACCGAATGAATAGGTATCTTTCACCTTATCAAATGTAATTTCGAAAGTAGGACGTTTATATTCTTCTACGTTGAAATAAGATTGGGCTTCTCCATCTACCTCAATATAATATATGCCAAGCAGTCCCGATGGTGGAAGGATAAACTCTCCCGATATAGAACCGAATTCATTGCTAATAAGATCTTTTTCGGCTACTATATCTCCATTTGTATTGTAAAGTTTCACCGCAGAGCGATTTCGATCGATCGGTTTACCATTACGATTAAGTGTTATCGCTTTAAAATAAACGGTTTGCCCCGGTCTATATATACTTCTGTCTGTAAATATACTGATTGTGGAATTTGGAGTTCCGTTACTTTGTCTATAACTATATGCACCTCGGGATAAATTGGCTTTTTGCAGGCATGTATCAGAATCAAGCTTTACTTTATACTCTCCAACATTCCAACTATAATTATTATTTTTCCTTTCTAGTGTGTCTTTGAAAACTGCGAGGCCAAGATCGTTTGTTTCAATCTGTGTATTTACTTTCTTCCATTCGTTATCTGCATTCCTGTATTCCTGATAGACGATTACAGAAGCTCCCGAAATCGGTTTTCCGGTAATACGGTCGAGAACATATATTTCGTATTCGTTTTCTGCACTATTTCTATTATAAGTTGTGAGACTCGATACAATGAACGATACGCGACTTCCGCGGGTTAATGATGTACTTGCTTCTTCATGCTCATCGTCAGATTCATTCGATATATATACGAGTTCATAAGAGCCGGGTTGTAATTCTCCTATGTTTAGTTTTACAGTGTCTACTATATATGTTTTTTCAGAAATAAGTTCGGGTGAATACTGGTTTACCTTATAATATTGATTCTTTTCTATTTTGTAAAGATTGAAAGTGACATTCCTCTTTAAGGCTTGTATATTTTTGTGATAAATATTTATACTAATTGGCGTATTGGGGTAAGCCGGATTGTTTTCATTACTGATGCTAATACTTGGCTCTTCCAATGTAAGAAGTCTGCTCTTGAGTATATTTATTTTGCTGTAGTTTGGATATTGATTTATTCCTTTAGTGCACCAATAATACACTTTTTCGTTACGTTCATTCGAATCGGAAGTAGTGTTTAAAATCTCACCAATAATTGCATCTATAACTTCGACTGATGTTTCATTGTTGTCATATCTTTTTTGCAGGTCTATATATGCTTCAAGTTCTTTCCCGCTAGTTGAATAATTTCGCGCAATATTTCCGATAAACTGTATCTTCCCTAACTCTGTGATTATTATAGTCGAAGTCATATTTCTATTAAGCAGGTCTTTCAAATACTGCTGATAGTATGTGAAAGGTAAGCTCATCTCATGTTCACTATCTTTTATCTCTAGATTTATGTACTGATCTGCAGGGAGAGCTAGCTGATCGAGTGTAAGTCCTGTTGCAGTAGTGAGATCTTTTGTTTGGCTACGCATATTTGCCACTGTTTCGGACAATTGGATAGCACGAAGCATCAAAAAGTCGTATAGGGTAGGATAGTATTGAGGCGAGTCCTCCCCGGGTATTATCAAAATATTAAACTCACTGGTTTTGTGCGCTTTTAATGTTTCTTTATCTTGTATTGACAGATTTAGATTCTCTCTGATTTTGTCAATAAATATATTAGTGCTCCATTCTTGTATGTCAGTAGGTATGAGATCCTCTAATTGTGTACGCTGATCTATTTCCCATCTGTTACTTGAGTAGTATTCGTAATATAATGTTCCAAGCATGGAATGTAAAAGAGCTTTCTCCTGAATATTATTTGTTTGTGAGATTAGATTCTCCAGATCATAAATCAGATTGCTTTTATCATCAGTATTAATAGCCTCTTTAAATCTATCTTTATAAATAAGGCTTTTCACAACCTGCTGATTGTTTTTATCAGCAATTGCTTTCTTTAGAATCTTATCTACAACACCTAAAGCCGATTGAGGTAGTTTTTCTTTTTCATATTTTTCGGCTTGTTTCCACTCAGCATCGTATGTTTTGTTTGAATTTTGAGCTATCATAGTAATACTTAATATTAAAAGTATACCAATAAGTAATTGCTTTTTCATAAAATTTTGTATTTTTTATATTGATAGATACCGTTGGTATCCGCATTCCATAAAAGGAAATGTTTAATTTTCTTAAATCAAAGAATGTGTGAATTCCTTATTATTTTGTAATATACATACCCAGCCATACTGCACATACGCCAAGAATACAACTAGACATAGTATAAACAAAAGCAAGAGGCATTTGGTTGAGTTCTATCAGGTCAAAAGTTTCGCGTGCAAAGGTTGAGAATGTCGTAAATCCACCGCAAAAACCTATTATCAGTAAGAAACGAAGGTTGTTGCCGGAGGGGATGAGATTGACAAGCAGACCTATGCCAAGACATCCGAGTATATTGATTATAAATGTAGCCAACGGAAAAGTTAAGCTACAATATCTAGTTGTAACCTCCGATGTCAGAAAGCGCATAATACTCCCTACAGCACCGCCTGCTCCAACAAGTAGGATTTGTTTGATCATGCCCCAAATATACTGATATCTGCTGATATTTATATTATTGACAGGCAATATTCTAAACAGAAAAAAGTTATATTTGTGCATCCATTAAATAAGAAAAGAGACTCTATCTTGAAAAGATACATTTATTATATATCGGGAATCGTATTGCTAACTATATTAGTAATGTCATGTAAGCAGCTCAAAGTGAGTGATGCAGACGAGAAGTTTGCTCAAGGTGAATATTTTACTGCTGCTGAAATGTATCGTAAGATTTATAGGCAGACACCAGCCAAAAAGCGTGAATTGCGCGGAGAGGTTGCTTTTAAAATGGCAGAATGTTATCGTCTTTATAATAATCCTTTACGGGCTAACCCGGCTTATGCCAATGCTGTACGTTATAGACATGTAGATAGTACGCTCTCGCTGCAATATGGTCGCTCACTTCAAAAAGTGGGTAGTTATTTGCAATCGGGCAAGCAATACGAAGAATTTTTAAAGCTTTTTCCGGATAATCAATTCGGACAAAATGGGTTGGAGGGAACTAAAATAGCCCCTAATTGGAAAGCTAATCCGACATATTATGTCGTGAAAAACGAAGAGATATTGAACTCCCGAAAGGGGGAGTTTGCTCCGATGTTACTTCCTCCCGATTATGATCAGGTTTTTTTTGCCTCTAACCGTGAAGGGACAACAGGCGATACAATCAGTGGTATAACAGGGGCGAAGCTAAATGATATCTTCATGGCCCGTAAAGACGAAAGTGGTAAGTGGATGAAGCCCGAACATGTGGATTCTCCTATCAATACAGCAGGTGACGAGGGTGGGGTATCTTTTCTTCCATCGGGGACAGTCATGTATTATACCAGTTGTCCACCCGATTCGACAGGAGCTGCTGTTGTTTCTATATATGCCACTTATCGCTCAGGAGGAGCATGGGGAGTCGGTACAAAAATCGAAATTAACCGAAGAGATACAACAAGCGTTTACGCTCATCCTTCCATATCGCCGTCCGGTGACTTTCTCTACTTTGTGTCTGATATGTCTGGTGGATACGGAGGAAAAGATATATGGAGAGCCCGAATGGTTGGTGATTTAGTAGAATACATAGAAAATCTCGGTGCTGATATTAATACGGCAGGCGATGAGATGTTTCCATATATGCGAAACGACTCTACACTTTATTTTTCATCCGATGGACATGTTGGCATGGGAGGGCTAGATATTTATAAGGCTGTATATAATGGGAAAATAAAGCAGTGGTCTATCGAAAATATGAAGTTTCCCATAAACTCGCAAGCGGACGATTTTGGAATTACCTTCGAGGGAGATGTCGAAAGTGGTTTCTTTAGTTCTAACAGAGGAGATGCCAAAGGCTTCGATCACTTATATTCATTCATATATCCGATAGTAACTACTATTGCAGAGGGATATATTGTAGATACAGATGATGAATTTATATCTAATGTTACCATTCGTGTGGTGGGGCGTGATGGCACAAATAAGCGATTTCAGGGAAAAACCAATGGCACATATAAACTTGAAGTAAATCGTGGTGTCGATTATGTTTTTCTGGGAAGTGGCGAGGGCTATCTGAATACCAGACAATCACTCAGAACATTGGATATGGAGAAAGATACCACTTATCTCGTTGATTTTGTATTGACACCCATCAATAAACCTGTAGTACTAGAAAATATATTTTATGACTTCGACAAGGCGACCTTACGTCCCGAGTCGAAAGAAGAATTAGACGGCTTGATTGAATTACTTAATCTCAATCCTCATGTTACTATTGAGCTATCGGCCCATACCGACCGCAAGGGGAGTGATGAATATAATAACCGCTTATCGCAGCGACGTGCCGAATCGGTAGTGAATTACCTTATAAATGCGGGAATAGCAAAAGATCGTTTGACTGCCGTTGGTAAAGGAAAGAGAGAACCTAAGATTGTAACAAAGAACGTTATTAAAAAATATGATTTCTTAAATGAGGGTGAAGTCCTGAACGAAGAATTTGTATTGCAGTTAACACCCGAGCAGCAGGAGATGGCAGATCAAATAAATCGCCGTACTGAATTTAAGGTATTGAGTGTAACTTATAATTTGGAATAAAATGAAGCGATATATATCTATTATACTATTTCTCATAAGTTCTGTTGCTGTAATGCAAGCGCAGGAGCTTAATGCAAAACTGACTTTAAATTCACAAAAAGTACAGTCGCCGAACAGGGAGTTAATCACCTCGCTCGAGAATGCTGTTAATCAGCTATTGAACGAACAAAAATGGACAGATGCCACATTCTCAAGAACCGAGCGGATAGATGCCATTGTTGGTATTACTGTTAATGAAATGCCTACTGAAAATAGTTTTATAGCCGACATCCAGATTACTACTCGTCGTCCGGTTTATAATTCTACTTATGTGACTCCTATTCTAAATTATAGGGATACTCAGTTTGAATTTAGCTACTTGATGGGACAATCGGTCGACTTTAATAATTATAATGTAACGAGTAATCTGGTTGCAACCATTGCTTTCTATTCGTATATCATTATTGGGTTGGATTTCGATTCATTTTCTCTGAATGGGGGACGACCTTATTTTGATAAAGCTTTGGATATAGCAAATAAAGCTCAAACGCTTAATACTAAAGGCTGGGAGCCTTTTTCGGGGAAAGGCAATCGGTATGATCTGGCGGTAGCACTTACGGATGAAAGTTCGAAGTCATTTCATAAAATGTGGTATAATTATCATCGTCTTGGTTTGGATGAAATGTCGAGCAATCCGGCACGTGCAAGAATACGTGTAATTGAATCTATAGCTGATCTGCAAAAGGTGTACGAAGCCCGACCATCGTCTCTTCTGTTGACTCTTTTTGCTGAAACAAAAATGGAGGAACTGGTGAGAATCTGTTCACAAGCTACAACCGAAGAGAAACAAGAGATAAAAAAGAAACTTTTGCTAATGTTTCCTACCAAGAATAATATTATCAATACGTTGAAATAGTATTATTCTGAAACTTACTGTTTTAACGTGAGTTCGATGTAAAATATTCATTCGAATTTGTCATCCCGATACGCAGTGAGGGATGACAGAATAGACGAGAGACAAATACCAGCTCATAACTACTAACTATATGATATTTATATCGAACTCACGTTATTTTAATTAGAAAAAAATACGTGTCAATTTTTCGGTTGCAATAAGGCTTATCTAACTAATATCTTTGTAAAAAAAGCAAATGAAAAAAGAAGATATATTTTATAAGGCATTACTCGATAAAGATAAATCTTTTGAGGGAACATTTATTGTAGGCGTAAAAACTACAGGAATATTCTGCCGTCCGACTTGTACAGCCCGTAAGCCTAAGCAGGAGAATGTAGAGTTCTTCAATAATACGAAAGAGGCGATATTGAAAGGATACAGAGCGTGTAAAATATGCAGGCCTATCGAAAAACCGAACGATACACCCGACTACATAAAACAAGTTATAAAGAAAATAGAATCTGATCCGTCTCTAAAATTGAAAGATTACGATTTGAGGCAGATGGATATAGAGCCGAGTAAGATACGGCGCTGGTTTCAAAAAAATCATGGAATCACATTTCATAGCTATCAGCGGATGTATAGGATCAATACTGCTTTTAAGCAAATACAATCGGGGATTTCGGTTACAGATACAGCCTTCGATTCGGGATATGAATCTCTGAGTGGATTTAACGATTCATTTAAGAAAGTTTTCGGAGTGTCGCCAAAACAAAGTCATAATCAGCAGATAATCGATTTTACGCGTTTCGAAACAATCTTGGGTACAATGGTTGCCTGCGCTACAGACAAAGGTATTTGTTTACTGGAATTTTCGGATAGACGAATGCTCGAAACCGAACTTAAGCAATTGGCTAAAGTGCGTAATGCAACTATCATACAAGGTTATAATGTTTATTTTGATTTGCTTAAAAATCAGATAGATGCTTATTTTGAAGGGAAACTAACCGAATTTGATATTCCACTTGATATAGTTGGTACTGATTTTCAGAAAACTGTATGGGATCAACTCATCAGTATTCCTTATGGTAAAACGCGATCTTACAAAGAACAAGCAGAAGTTTTAAACAAACCTTTAGCTGTAAGGGCTGTCGCAAATGCCAATGGAATGAATAAGATTGCAATCATCATACCTTGCCATCGTGTTATTGGGTCTGATGGATCATTAACAGGTTATGCAGGAGGTTTATGGCGTAAAAAGAGGCTCCTTGATTTGGAAAAAGAAGTACTTGATAAAAATGGCTGAGTTTTATTATTATTTACATAGACGAAGGAAGTCTTCAATTACTTTTTCATCGGCGCCCATCTCTTTAGCTTTTAGAAAATCTTCTTTCGCTTGAAACTTGTCGTATTGAGCTAATTTTAGTTGTCCTCGCAAGATATATAGAGATGAGTTTTCATATCCTAATTCGGCAGCTTTAGCTAAGTCTTCTTGTGTACGTGCTAATTTATTAAGGTGCAGATAACATTCGGCACGGTTGAAATAAAAGTCGGCATTAGTTTTGTTTTTATAGATCAAGTCGGTATACATTTCTTCCGCTTCTTTCCATTCCCCTTTTCGTTTTGTGAGCATTGCCAGCCCCGATTTTGCCAGAATGTTTTCGGGCGAAATAGCTATTATTTTTTCAAAATCTTCTTCAGCAGCAAAAATATTTTTTTTATTCATCTGTAGTAACGCTCTGCGATAAAGTGCCTCTATATCATCGGGATTTGAAAGTAGGATGGCATTATAATCTTTCATTGCATCATCGAAGCGATCCATTTCACAATAAAGGGCGGCTCTGTTGTGACGCAAGAATGCTATATCGGTATATTTATCTATTGCCACATTATACGAAAAGAGTGCTTCGTCAAATTTTCCTAAATGTCGTTGTACTGTTCCCAGATTAACCATCAACATTGTATTGCCTGCATTGCCCGGCTCTTTGCGCAAAGCGGCTAAAAAAGCCTGCTCGGCAGCTGCATATTCACCTTGTTCTGTATAATCCATAGCACGGTTTACATATTCCTCGTAAGTCTGTGCGCTAAGCGATGTTATGCAAAAAGTAAAAATGAGTATAGCTAAATATTTTTTCATTGTTCTATTTATCTTGTGCAACAAAAGTACGCTATATTAACAGATATTTACGACATATATTATCTAAAAAGATATTAAATACTGATAATAGATATTTATCAAAATAAATCTTACATGTTTGTATATACCCGCTTAATATCTTTCTTTTGTAAGATGAAATTTAGAATATCTTACTTCTTTGCCGTCTATCTTATAGCATCGATTGCCATAGCTCAGGATATATCTCAATATCCAGTAGAAGTAAAAAGGCTATTGATGGCTTACCCCAAAACAATTGTGGGTTATGATGGCACAGCTATTGTTTTATATAATGGCGACAAGATAGCATACACAAAAGGCACAAGTGCCAATCATACAGATTTGCTAAATAGTACTAATCTTGGTGATATATTCGCTTATGAATATAAAAGAGGCTTAGTAAAAGATATTCCAAAGAACTATGATCCCGGACGAATTCGCAATGATAAATTATTGAAGATAATGTACGGATCGACATCCGAAGAGGTTCAAAAGAATCTGACGACGATTATCTGGTGTCCTATGCTTGTTAATCAAAAGTTACGGGTTACAAAAGTGAATGGGGTTGATAAACAATTACAAAAAATATCGGACGAGTTAGACCAACATCCCGAATTGAAGGATTATCTGACTAGTTCGGGCACATTTAACTGGAGAAAAATAAGAGGTACCGAGCGGTTGAGTTCTCATAGCTTTGGTACGGCTATCGATATAAGCGTCAAATATTCTAACTATTGGCAGTGGGATTGCCGTTGTACTTCTGAAGATGTAGATTTGAACTATAACAATAAAATACCCCAATTGATTGTCGATATATTTGAAAAATATGGTTTTATATGGGGTGGAAAATGGTATCATTATGATACAATGCACTTTGAATACAGACCGGAGTTATTAATAATGGAATAATGCGTAAAACAAAAACGACCAACTTAGTTGGTCGTTTTTACTATTATTTGATAAGTTGTTCCCTATAAAGAACTTCTTTACTCATATTCACTTGCTATCTTTTACTCTTTTGCCTTTATATCTATTTTCAATCCCAATTCATCTAATTGTTCCTGCTCGATAGTTGATGGAGCATCGATCATCATATCACGTCCCGAATTATTTTTAGGGAAGGCAATACAGTCACGGATCGAATCCAAACCCGCAAATAAAGATACCAAGCGGTCTAGACCGAAAGCTAACCCTGCGTGAGGAGGAGCTCCATATTTAAATGCATTCATTAAGAATCCAAATTGAGCCTGTGCCTTTTCTTCGGTAAAGCCTAAAACTTCGAATATCTTCTTTTGCAGTTGACTGCTATGAATACGTACCGAACCACCACCAACTTCGACACCGTTGATTACCATATCGTAAGCGTTTGCACGAACAGCACCCGGATTAGAATCCAGTAGACTGAAATCTTCTTCTTTCGGGCTGGTGAAAGGATGATGTTTAGCAAAATAACGTCCAAGTTCTTCGTCTTTTTCAAGTAGAGGGAAGTCTACTACCCATAGACAGCTGAATTTATTTTTATCGCGCAAGCCTAGTTGTTCTCCAACTTCTAAGCGTAGTTCGCAAAGTTGTTTTTGAGCTTTTTCTGTTTCGCCACAGATGATTAAGATAAGGTCGCCCGGTTCTGCCTGACAACGTTCTGCCCATTTTTTCAAATCTTCTTGATCATAAAATTTGTCTACCGAAGATTTTAATGAACCATCTGCTTCGTAGCGAACATATACAAGGCCTTTTGCTCCGATCTGAGGACGTTTTACGTAATCTGTCAAAGCATCCAATTGTTTGCGGGTATATGATGCAGCGCCTTTAGCACAGATCGCACCTACATATTCTACCGAATCGAATACAACAAAATCCTTACCTGTGGTAAGGTCTTTTATTTCGACAAACTCCATACCAAAACGGGTATCGGGTTTATCCGAACCATAGTATTTCATAGCATGGGCATAGTCCATACGAGGAAAATCAGCCAGATCTATATCTTTAACAACTTTGAAAAGATGTTTTGTTAAACCTTCAAATATATTCAATACATCTTCTTGATTTACAAACGACATTTCACAGTCTATTTGAGTAAATTCGGGTTGACGATCGGCACGAAGGTCTTCGTCACGAAAACATTTTACTATTTGGAAATAGCGGTCAAATCCCGAAACCATCAACAACTGTTTAAATAGTTGAGGTGATTGTGGCAGAGCGTAAAATTCTCCCTGATTCATACGTGACGGCACAACGAAGTCACGCGCACCTTCGGGAGTAGAACCGATAAGAACAGGAGTTTCTACTTCTAAGAACTGGCGTTCATCGAGGAAACGACGTGTTTCGAATGCAATTCTATGACGAAGTTCCAGATTCTTGCGTACCGGATTACGGCGAAGATCCAGATAACGATATTTCATGCGGGTATCGTCACCACCATCCGTTTCATCTTCGATAGTGAAAGGAGGGGTATCCGATGTATTTAGGATGACAAGTTCATTGACAATTATCTCTATTTCTCCGGTTGGGATATTCAGATTCTTGCTCGAACGCTCTTGTACCGTTCCAGTTATCTGCAATACATATTCACGTCCCAGTTTGTTCGATTGCTCGTACAAATCGGCGTTTACGTCTTTACTGAAAGCTAACTGTGTGATGCCATAACGGTCGCGTAAATCGACAAAAGTCATTCCACCACCTAATTTCCGTGCTTTCTGCACCCATCCTGCCAATGTTACTTCTTTATTAACATCTGCAATAGTCAACTCTCCGCAAGTATGATTTCTGTACATATTCTGATTTATCTTATTCTGATTTCTTAATAAACTTGTTTGATTATATCTACTGTCAGGCTTTCGATCTTGCCTGCAATACCTCTTTTAAATGCAGCGAAGTGATCACTGGCGTTATGTAAATCTATGGCTTGTTGGTCTTTCCATATTTCCAGTATCGTAAACTTAAGAGGGTTGTTAACATCTACATGCAGGTCGTATGATATATTGCCCGATTCTTTTCGGGTTCCGTCTACTACCGCATGAAATACCTTTGTTAGTTCGACTTTATGTGCTTCTTTAACTACAATAGTTGCCACGATTTTCAATTCAGCCATAACCTTATAATTTAAATGTTTTGAGATTACAAAAGTATAGATTTTATTTGTGTTTAAGACCGCTTTAAGCAGAAAAAGAAAGATATAGAATGTGATTATCCTATATCTTTTATCATTACAAAATCGCTCTTGTTTTCGCTTGCGACTCTAAAACCGGCTCGCTCATATAATTTTCTCGCTTCATTCTGTTTAGACACACTTAGCGATAGAGCTTTGATCCCTCTATTTTGATAGCATCGTATTATTGTTTCTATCAATCGGGTTCCTATTCCTTTATTTCTATACGGAGCTAATACTGCCATACCTATTTCGGGAATAGCTTCGTCTATAAATCCATAGTTCATATCCGATTCTTTAAACAATCGCCCCCAGATTACACCGATTAGCTTGTTGTTTTGTTCAGCTACAAATGCGATATCGTTTTCAGTTTTACCCCAGTCTTTTATATATTTGTGTATATCAGGTTCGTATATTATTGAAGGGGGAAATGGCTTGGCTCCCTCAGGTACAAATAAAGCATGAAACAGCATTTCTTCAAGAAATGCTGTTTCATGTAATTGTAATTCCCTTATTCTCATATTTATAACGGGGAAGGAGGTGGGCTCAGATTTACATGTACCTGTTCGTTCATCAGACGTGTGTATAACTCGTTGGTCGTCATTTTATTTCCAATTTCGAAAGCAAGTAAACCGGTATCTATATTGATGAAATATTCATTGTTATTTGTATCGGTTATACTGAACCATTGTAAAATGCCATTACTGAATTCCATCCCTAGCCATCTTAGATATGTTGTTCGAAGGTTGAATTCCAAATCTCCTCTTTTATAACCTTTAATGTATGCTTTATCATTAAGTATGTAGAGTATCCCACTACTCTCGTAAGCCATAAGCTTAAAAGTTGTATGTTGCGCCTGTTTTGAGTTTATTCTAATTGATGCCGCAAAACTAACATTGGATGGTAGATTTGCCAGCAATTTTTTTCTTTTACGCTTTTTACTGTAATAAATCCCAAAGACTGTCCCGACGATTAAAACAACAGGAAAGGCTATTATCAAGATTATTGCTAAGAGTAGTTCCGATTCCTCCATACTTATTTCAGAATCTGCTTATATAATGTTACACCGGTACCTACGGTTTTGCCCGCTGTAGCTTCCTTATATTCTTTCATGTGAGCAGAATTGTTATGAATATTTATAGCATCCTGCGATTTCCATTCTTCTAAAAAGATCAGTTTGGTACTATCGTTAATATCTTCATGCAGATCATAGAAAATACATCCTTCTTCGGCTCTGCTGGCTTTTATCATTTTATCAAAGATAGGCATCAGCTCTGTTCTGTATTCAGGCGCCACGGTCATAGTCGCTACTATTCGCAGCTCGTTACCTGTCGGTTGATATTTAGTTTCTTCTACGGTCGAGGTTTCAGTCATTTTTTCTGTTTTAGGGTTGCAGCTTACCATACAGATAAGGCTGAATAGTGAAATAAAAGCAATTTTTTTCATAATTATAGTTTTAGTGTTATACGATTGCAAATATATTTATTTTCAGCAGATGTAGGGCTATCAATTTTAAATATTCGTAAATTCGCTTAACCGTCACTATCAAAATCATTAATTTCAGTATGAGTGTCTTAGTAATTGTTGCAATACTTCTTCGTGTACTATCTAACCCAATGGGTAATGTGTTTCAGAAACAATTGACTAAGAAAACGATCAGTCCTCTTTTTATCAATTTCGGAACTTATCTGTTACTAGGCATAGCCTGCCTACTTTATATTCCTTTTATAAATATAAGTCTTTTATCGGCTGAGTTCTGGCTTTATGCTTTTCTCGGTGGAATTATGGGGGCATTGGGTAATGCATTGCTCATAAAGGCTTTTGAGAAAGGTGATCTTTCAGTATTGGGACCTATTAATTCTTATAAGTCTGTTATCAGCATTATATTCGGTATTATTCTGTTAGGTGAAATTCCAAGTGTTTGGGGAATCTTGGGTATTATCTTAATAATAGGAGGTAGCTACTTTGTTTTGGATACTACCGAAGAAAGATTTTCGTGGAGATTATTAAAGCAGAAAGAGATTCAGTATAGAATAGGTGCAATGGTATTTTCGGCTATCGAGGCCATTTTTATAAAAAAAACAATATTGTTGTCTTCTATCGAGATTTCGTTTGTGAGTTGGTGTTGGATAGGCGCTTTATTTTCATTCGTTATCCTTTTCCTATTTAAGATAGAGGTAAGAACAGAGATTCATAAAGTCGATAAATTTAGTTTACACAAGTTCTTATATTTGGTGATTTGTGTTGGTATTATGCAGTTTACTACAAATTATGTTTTTGATCACATGCCTGTCGGATATGCACTATCTCTATTCCAACTGTCGGTAATCGTTAGTATTTTCTTCGGGTATAAGATATTTAAAGAAACGAATATCCGTAAGAAGCTTATAGGTGCCATTATAATGGTTGCCGGATCGGTTATTATTATTTTAATGAAATAAGTCTTTCGTATATCTATTTTAGATTTTTCTTTATCTCTTTTTCAAGATTACCTTTCTCTATTAGTTTTTCATATTTTTCTATATTCTTATCCTGTTTCAGATAACCTCTGTTTTTACGATAAAAAGTAACTGTAGCTTCTATTCCAGCCATATTGCCTGCTATATTATCTTTAGAATAATTGTTATCTAATGCATACTTTGACCAACCAATCATAAATGGAATCAACAATTCGGGATTTCCATCCATGAAATTTACAACTTTTGGGTGAATGTTTACTTTTATATCGGGCTCACCCGTTAGCCATGCAATAAAGAAAGCGTTTGCTTCCTGTCTCTTTTTTGAATCTTGCCCTAGCGAAGTTTGTAATAGCCACTCCATTGTTTCTTTTATCTGGGGTTCATAAGTTTTATAGTCTTCGGCAATAACAAACTTATAGTCTTTTGGTACATTGTAATTTTGACTAAATAGAACAGTGCAAGTAAAACTGAATAATAAAAGTGATAATATTCTTTTCATAGTTTAGGTTTCTTAAATACTTGGGTAAATATTGTAATATTTTTTCACATTGGCAAACGGTAATAACCCCATAGTGTTAAATTAAGTTTTGTTCTTTGGGAGTCTGATAAATTTGCTTTTTATTTGTAACTGTAACTCAGATTATTATTAACTACAAATCCAAATTTTTTGCCTATAGAATAAACATTACTCTTTATAAATAAATATAAACTGGAGATAATGGAAACATTAAGAGCGATGACCGACGAACAGTTGGTTGCTACTTATTCTAATGGTAATAATCTTGCCTTCGATATTTTACTGTCGCGACATAAACAAAGTGTATTTAACTACATTTATTTTACTGTTCGTAAAAGAGAACTGGCAGAAGATATTTTTCAAGAAACATTTATCAAAGCTATTGTTACTATCAAACAAGGACGATATACCGAAACCGGTAAGTTTCGTGGTTGGATATCTCGTATAGCACATAACCTTATAATAGATCATTTCCGCCAAGAGAAAAATGAGAATACAATTTCGAATGATGATGCACCTATTGATCTTCTTAATAACACTTCGCTTTGTGATGGTACTATAGAAGATGAGATGATACAAACGCAAATAACATCGGATGTTCGAAAACTTATTTCTCATCTCCCCGACACGCAACGCGAGGTTTTGGAAATGCGTTATTATCAGGACTTAAGTTTTAAAGAAATAGCCGATCAAACAGGTGTAAGCATTAATACGGCATTGGGTCGTATGCGTTACGCCATTATCAATATACGTCGTATGGCTGAAGAAAACAGTATCATATTGACGATGTAAGCATTTTAATATTAAACAACACTGAGAATTAAAAAAGGTGGCCCTGTGAAGAGCTACCTTTTTTCTTGTTATAGCTTATTGTGCGAGTATATTTTCAATCAAGGCTAATTCATCAGCTCCGAATCGGGTGTTATCCATCGCTTTTAAATTATCGTGCAATTGGGCAACAGAACTTGTTCCTACGATAACGGATGTTACCTGTTTATTGTTAAGCAGCCATGCTAATGACATTTCGGCCAGAGTCTGCCCGCGCTGTTGAGCCAGATCATTCAGAGCCGTTACTTTAGCTATAACAGCAGGTGTTATCTCGCTCTCCTGTAAAAAGCCATGACTTTTGTGGGCACGGGATGTTTCAGGGATACCATGCAGGTATTTATTAGTCAATACACCTTGAGCCAATGGAGAGAATGCGATAAAGCCTACACCATGTTTCTCGTTAATAGTCATATGCTCTTTCTCCGGTTCACGAACCAGCATACTATACTTATCTTGGTAGATAAGACATGGCACATGTTGCGATTTTAATATTTCGTAAGCCTGCACGGCTTTAGCAGGTGGGTATTTAGATATGCCCACATACAATGCTTTTCCTTGACGTACAATGTCTATGAGGGTTTGCATTGTTTCTTCTATGGGTGTTTGCTCATCATAGCGATGCGAATAGAATATATCGAAATACTCTAAACCTGTTCGTTTTAAACTTTGGTTCAGGCTCGCCATTATATATTTTCGCGAGCTGCCGTCGCCATAAGGTCCATCCCACATAAGATGTCCGGCTTTCGAGGATATAATTAATTCATCACGATGCCCTTTCAGGTCTTTAGCAAGTATTTTGCCAAAATTAGTTTCGGCACTTCCGGGAGAAGGGCCATAGTTATTTGCCAGATCAAAGTGAGTAATTCCGTTATCAAATGCAGTGCAGATCATAGCTGTTGCCACATCGAAATCGTCCACATCACCAAAATTATGCCACAAGCCCAATGATATATCGGGAAGCTGTAAGCCGCTGTTTCCGCAGAAATTATATTTCATAGTCGTTCAAAATATTAGGTATTATGGCTAAAGTTAATAGATATTTCTTTTAGTGCATTTATTTGTATCAGTTTTTTATATCTATAAGAAAGACATTATCATAATAATTCTTTCTCTCCCTGAATTCTATGATTAATTCCTATTAATATTGTTAAAAGTTATCGCATTTTTCCTTTTTCAACTACCCGTTTTTTAGGGGGGCAGATTGAAAAAGGGAAAATAGCTTACTTAAGCTGTTTTCTTGTAA